>DASXMM010000578.1:0-15574 GCA_036495665.1 Candidatus Acidiferrum sp.
GTCCAGTTCGCCGCGAATGGTGTACATCTGGCCGAAGATTTCGACTTTTACGGGGCCGCTCATGTCTCGGGATTGTAGCGCACCGGGGCGTGCGCGAGAACTATCAACTGGCGCTCCTCAACTCGCGGGCCTTCAACTCGCACGGAGTTGCGCGCCGAGATTTTTTTCGAGGGCGGCGATGATTTTGGCGGAGGAGTCGCTGGTCTGCGCGTCCGTCAGCGTAGCTTCGCGGCTCTGGAACGTTACGCGGACGAGTAGCGAGTATTTTCCGGAGGGGACATTTTTGCCACGGAAAAGATCGGCGGCTTCGATGGATGTGATTTCAGCGATGTTGAGCGAGCGAATTGTTTTGACGACGTCTGAAAATGGCGTGCCTTCGGCTAGGAGCAGCGAGAAATCGCGTTCGACCGCGGGAAAACGCGGAATTGGCTCGTAGCGCCGCGAATCTTTCGCTGCGCGAATGGCGGCGTACAGCGGATCGAGTTGAATTTCCGCGAGGAAAACTTCCTGGCGCAGTTTGAATTTGTCGGCGACGCGGCGCGCGAGTTGCCCGGCTTGGCCGATTTCGTTGGTGGCGAGAGCGATTTTACCGCGACGCGCGGCATGAGCCCATGGGGCGCCGCCAGTTCCCCATCGGAATTCGCCGCCGAGAGCGCCGATAGAATCGACATCGCCTTTCAGGTCGGCGAATTGGTATTCGCGGGCGTTCTCGCCTTCTACGATGCCTTTCGCGCGGGCTTCGCCTGTGGCGCCGATCGTGAGGATTGGCGTTTCGATGGCGGCGGTTCCTTCGAGGCGGTAGTGGCGGCCGATTTCGAAGAGGCGGACGTTGCGCTGGCCGTGGTTGAGATTCCATTCGAGGGCAGCGGCCATGGTGACGAGGCCATTCGACCGGAGAATGTTGGCTTCTTCGGAGAGCGGATTTGCCAGGCGTGCCGGCGTTACGTTTTCCGGACGGAAGAGAGCGTCGCGTTCCTCGGCGACGTGCGGAATTGTGAGGATTTCGCGGTAGCCGAGGCCGATGAGACGTTCGCGGACGCGCTGCTCGGGTTCGAATTTCGGGAGGCGTTGCGCGCCCTGGCGGGCGGCGGGCAGACGCGGGGGGAATTTGTCGAGGCCGTGAATGCGCGCAACTTCTTCGATCAGGTCGATTTCGCGTTCGACTTCGGCGCGCCAGCTTGGCTGCGTACACTCCCACGCGGCTAGGAGAGAACCTTCGGCGCCGCGATTTTGGCCGACGCGGACGGGAGCGAAACCAAGCGCGCTGAGAATCGCTTCGATTTCCTTGTCGGAAACGTCGGCGCCCATGATGCGAAGAAATTCGGCGCGCGTGAGATGGATTTTTTTAGACGTACGTTTGCCAGGATACACGTCAACGACGCCGGAGAGCAGTTCACCGCCAGCGAGCTGCAGAATTAATTCCGCGGCGCGACGCGAGGCCAGTTCGGCGGCTTCGGGATCGGCGCCGCGGCCGAACCGCGTAGAGGCTTCGGTGTGAAGTTTCAGAAAGCGGGCGGCTTTGCGAATGGCGACCGGTTCGAACCAGGCGCATTCGATGAGGATATTTTTTGTGGAAAAGGAAATTTCGGTGTCGGCGCCGCCCATGACGCCGCCAATGCCGACGACGCGGGAGCCGTCGCCATCGCAGACGACGGACATCGAGGAGTCCAGCGTGCGTTCGATACCGTCGAGCGTGCGGGTCTTTTCTCCGGATTTGGCGCGACGCACAACGATGCGGTGATCGCGGACTTTGTCGTAGTCGTAGGTGTGGAGCGGATTGCCAAGCTCTAGCATGACGTAATTGGAGATGTCGACGACATTGCTGATGCTGGCGACGCCGCTGGCTTCGAGGCGGTCTTTCAGCCATTTGGGGGAGGGTTGGATTTTTGCGCCGCGGATGACGCGGGCGGTGAAGCGGCCGCAGAGTTCGGGAGATTGGATTTCGATTTTTGCGGCTTCGGATACTTTGGTGGCGCTCTCGACGGGTTTTGGGGTGAAAGGCTTCAGCGGGAGTTTGTAGACGGCGCTCAATTCGCGGGCGATGCCGTAGTGGGCTAGGCAGTCGGGGCGATTGGAGCCCACTTCGGCGTCGATGACCGCACCGTGTGGGCCGTTTTCTACGCTGCCGATGTTGGTGCCGGAAAGGGCTAGACGCGAGGCGACATCGGCGGGCGAGGCGGTGATGTCGACGAAATCTTTCAGCCAGTTGTAGACAACCTTCATCGGTTCGTTGCGCTCCGTTTTGCGTGAAGCCCCACCCTCAAAAGACGAGGGTGGGGCACCCGCCCGACAGAGAAGAAAGCGGAAATGGTACGCGCCTGGGTAGCTGGGGCGCAGCATGCTGCGCCCCTACAATGGCGACGAGTCGAATTGCGGGATCGAGTGATCATTGGGGGCCTGCCAGGCGGCCGAAATAGATGCGGGTGGTGTATTCGAGGCGGATGCGGCCTGCTTGATGGTTCCCGTCGAAGGTGCGTTTTAGCTCGGCCATCATGGGCGCGAACGTTGGAGCGTCGGGCGTGGGGATAAAGGAGCTGCTGCGCAGGCGTCCGGCGATGCCGTCGAAGTCGAATTCCTGAAAATTTGGGACTTCGTGCGAGTTGTGTGGAAACGCGCCGAAAAAATCGCGCATGTGCTCTTCGCCGGGGTAGCTCTCTTTCACCTTTGCGTAATCGGTGCCGAATTCGCGGAGCAGAGCTTCGTAGTCGCGCAGAAAGGGAGTGGCCTCGGTGAGGCGCTCGTTCCAGACGATGACGACCCAGCCGTCGGGCTTGAGGATACGAGTGAATTCAGCGCGGGCGGCGTTTTGGTCGAACCAGTGGAAGGCCTGGCCAGTGGTGACGAAATTCACGCTGTGGTCGTCGAGCGTGGTGGCTTCTGCGGAGCCTTCGATGCTGGAGAAGCCGTCGTAGGAGGCGAGATATTCTTCGCCGGCTTTGCGCATTTCTTCGTTGGGCTCGACGCCGAAGACGCGATTGCCGTTTTTGAGAAAGACCTCGCACAGGAAACCGGTGCCGGAGCCGATGTCGGCGATGGTGTGGCCGGATTTCAGATTGCATTCCGCGCGGAGGATATCGCGGACGGCTGTGGGATAGCCCGGGCGATAGCGGACGTAGTCGGCTACACGGGCGGAGAAGCGTTGTTTGGAGTCGGAGAAGCTCATGGGAATTGGCGGAGGAAGCGGACGTCGTTTTGGAAGAAGACCTGGATGTCGTCGATCTGGTATTTGAGCATGGCGAGGCGGTCGATGCCCATGCCGAAGGCAAAGCCGCTGACTTTTTTGGGGTCGTAATTGACGAAGCCGTAGACGGCGGGGTCGACCATGCCTGCGCCGAAAAGTTCGATCCAGCCCGCGCCTTTGCATTTGGAGCAGGTGCCGCCGCCGGCGCTAGTGCCACTGCCGCCGCAGAAAATGCAGGAGACGTCGAATTCGACGCTCGGTTCCGTGAACGGAAAATAGCTGGGACGGAAACGGGTTTTTACGCCGGGGCCGAAGAATTGTTTTACGAAATATTCGATGGTGCCGGTGAAATCGCAGAAGGTGATGTCGTTATCGACGGCGAGGCCTTCGACTTGATGAAAGATGAAGGAATGCGTGGCGTCGGGATTATCGCGGCGATAGACCTTGCCGGGAACGATGACGCGGACGGGCGGCTTGCGCTTTTCCATGGTGCGGATTTGCATCGGTGACGTGTGCGTGCGGAGGAGGAGCGGACTTGGCGCGCTCTTCGGGAGGTCGAGATAGAAGGTGTCCATGTCGTCGCGGACGGGATGGAATTCTGGGATGTTGAGGGCTTCGAAATTGTAGTAAGGAGTTTCGATTTCGGGGCCTTCGACTACGGAGAAGCCGATGGAGACGAAGATGTCTTCGATTTCCTGGAAGACCTGGCGGATCAGATGGTGCGAACCGATGGGGCGTTGAACGCCGGGGAGAGAGAGGTCGATGCGTTCGTGAGCCAGTGCGGTTTGGTCGGCGCCGGATTCGATCGCAACGCGGCGGGATTCGATTTGGGATTCGACGTGGGCGCGGAGTTCATTGAGGCCGGCACCTACGGCGCGTTTTAGTTCGGGCGAGGCGGGTTTCAGCCAGTTGTCGGTGATTTGGGCGAGAACGCCGGATTTGCGGCCTAGCCAGCAATCACGGAGGAGCTTCCAGTCAGTTTCCTCGCGAACGAGTGCGAGATTCGCATTGAACGTCACACGGACGTCAGCGAAGAGTGGAACCACCTGCTCCGCTTGCGTTGCGCCTAGAGCAGCGAGGGTTTGGGCGGTCTTGTTTTCGGATGCACTCATCGAATCATTCATTGTAGCCAAGATGGGGCGCAGCATTCCTTCGCTTACGCTCAGGATAAAGCTGCACCCCTACAAGGAAAACAACACCCAGCCTTCGCGTCACCGCAAATCCAAGAGAGATTTCTCTCTGCGCAGGCCGACCACTTCGCAGGAGCGAAGTGGAAAGAAAAGCGTCGGCCTGCTCCGTTCGAAATGACGGTGTGTTGGCGGCAGGCCATAGGTGAAACGCTACGCTTTTGTCGCTTTGGTTTGTGGTGGCGCGGCGGCTTTGGCGCTGGCGACCAGGCTGGTGAAGGCGGCGGCGTCTTTTACGGCGATGTCGGCCAGGATTTTGCGGTCCAGTCTGACGCCTGCGGCTTTTAGGCCGTGGATCAGTTGACCGTAGGTCAGGCCGTTGTTGCGGGCGGCTGCGCCGATGCGCTGGATCCAGAGTTTGCGATATTCGCGTTTTTTTACGCGGCGGTCGCGCTTGGCGTAGCGGTCGGCGCGATTGGCGGCTTCTTGTGCGGATTGGTAGAGCTTGCTTTTTGTTAGAAAGAAGCCTTTTGTGCGTTTGAGGTACTTTTTACGACGAGCGCGGCGTTTTGTGCCACGTTTTACGCGTGCCATGGGGTTTTCTCCTTCAAGCTAAAGGCAGGAATTTTTTTCGGAAGGCGCGAATGTAAAGATTCGCCACTACCGAGCCTGCCTTTGTTTTGGGAGACAAACTGGATGCGTGCACGCATGCGGAAATGCGTGCTGCAACGGGTTTGTCTCCGGTTTGTGTTGCTGGCCGCTTTCGCGGCTTTATCGGCCGGCAGGCACCCGTGAAGCGCTGCCTGGCACGATTGTTTTGCGGGACTTGCGTCCCGCCGTTCCCACGGAAGGGCACGATGTATCGTGCCCCTACACAGAAAACCTTTGCGCGTCGGAACTGTGGACGCGCTTACGAAGCTTACGGCTTTAGCCGTAGGGTAGCATTTGGCGGACGGCGGCTACGTCGGCCTTATTCACCAGCGTTAACTTCTTCAGCTTCCGCATGCGGCCGGGGGCTTTTGTGCCCATGAGGTGGCGTTTGCCGGAGTGCATGCGTTTGATTTTGCCGTTCGCGGTGATTTTGAAGCGTTTTTTGGCGCCGCGATGGGTTTTGAGTTTCAGTTTCGGTTTCGTCGAATTCCTTGGCATGACTTGAAGTGCTCTCCTCAATTGGGAGGGGCAAGCCCTCTTCTGCAATTTCCAATGCTTGCGAGTCCATCGAAGGGCACGATGTATCGTGCCCCTACAAATTCAATCAAACGCTACTGCGATTGCTGAGCGCTGGCACTCGATTGCCCTGACGGCTTTGCTACTGCGGCGCCTTTTTTCGGGGCCAGCAACGCTACCAGAACGTTGCCCTCCATGCGGGGCATCGTTTCGATCTGGCACGAGTCGCCGATTTCGACCAGCAAGCGATTCATCTTGGCGCGGCCTACTTCCTGGTGCGCCATTTCGCGGCCGCGATGGAAAATCATGGCGCGAACCTTGTGGCCGTCCCCGAGGAAGCGGATGATCTGGTTTTTGCGAACCTGATAATCGTGTTCGGCGGTCGCGGGACGGAATTTTACTTCTTTGAGCTGCGAGCCACGGCTGCTCTTGCGCTGCTCATGCGCTTTTTTATTGGCCTGGTAAAGATACTTGCCGTAATCGGTGATCTTGCAGACTGGAGGATCCGCCGTGGGCGAAATTTCCACCAGGTCAAGACCGCGTTCGCGAGCCAATTTCATGGCCTCGAATGGCTGCATGACGCCAAGCTGGCCGCCTTCTTCATCAATCACCCGGATCTCGCGAGCGCGAATCCGCTCGTTGACGCGGATGCGATCGCTCTGCCGGAAGCTGCGTTCTGCGATATTACCCCCTAAGTGCTGAAAGGCGCCGTGCTGCCCGCCTCGCCGGGCTGGCCTCGAATCGTTTGTCCGGCCCACGGTTGAAAAGCGATGTGGGACGGGTTTCAAAGTATAGCACGCAGCGGGATTGGTTGAGCAAGGGGTTGGTGGGCCGAAAGAAGGCGCGGGCACGCGAAGGTCAGGATGTGACGGTCATCACTTTGCCGTTTGGACCAGAGATGCGGGCGAGGAGTTGTGACTTTTGGCTTTTCTCGACTGGGACATCGAGGTCGAGTTGGGCGCAGATGCGGGTGAGGTCAGGCTCGTGTGGTCCGGATAGCTGGAAGCGCACGATGTGGCAGCCTGCGGGCGCGTCAGCGGACGGATGGACGGTGTTGGCGCTCCACTCGATGAAGAAGGGGAGGAGGCCGGCGTGATCGTCCTTTAGATTGAGAGTTTTCCATTCAAGGAGGCGGCCGTCGGGACTTTTGCGGGATCCCGGAGTCGGACCTTCGAAGGCGAGACCTGCATCGCTTAGGCGAGTTGCGAATTGGCTCAGGTCGCCGGGATGGGCGGCCCACATTACGAGACGCGGTTCGGCGAGTTTTTGCAAGCCGTAGTGGTCAGGCGCGCCAGGTTGCTGCGGATCGGGCGCGATGATCTCGAGGTAGTGTTTTTCACCGAGCGAGAGGAGCGCGTTGCGTGTGCCGCGCCCTGGATGGACGCCTCCGAATGCGGCGCGGACGCCGGTGCGTTTTTCGACGAAGTCGATGCCGCGATCGAGATCGCTGCAGCCGAGGAGGATGTGGTCGAGCACGGTGGGTACTCCGTCTTTTCCAAGCGCGAATTGTGGAGCTAGCGCGAAGCCGGTTGCGGTTGCGAGAAAGAGGCGTCGTGAAAGCATTTTCGTTTTTCGCTCCGTCATCGCGCGTTAGCGAACAAAAATTCTTCGATCGCCGGAGCACAGCCAAGAGTGGCTGTGCTACTCAATCAGGCCAGAGCGCGAGTGGTGACTTCGTCTTGGAGGGCGGCGATGACTTCGGCCAGGGGTTTGGGGCCTTGATCGCCTTTGCTGCGATGGCGGACGGAGACGGTGCCGGCTTCGGCTTCTTTTGCGCCGACAATGAGCATGTAGGGAATTTTTTGGAGCTGCGCGTCGCGGATTTTCGCCGGGAGCTTTTCGTTGCGGTCGTCGAGGTGGACGCGAATGTTGTGGCGCTTGAGAGTTTCGGTGACGTGCTTGGCGTAGTCGGCGACTTTTTCGCTGACGGGGCAGATTTGGACTTGCACCGGAGCGAGCCAGAGCGGGAAGGCGCCGGCGTAGTGCTCGATGAGGATGCCGAAGAAGCGTTCGACGGAGCCGAGTAGGGCGCGGTGGACCATGAGCGGTTGATGCTTGGCGCCGTCTTCGGCGACGTATTCGAGGGCGAAGCGGGCGGGCAAGTTGAAATCGAACTGGACGGTCGTGAGTTGCCAGGGACGGCCGATGGCGTCGATGAGCTTGACGTCGATTTTGGGGCCGTAGAAGGCGCCTTCGCCGACAATCCTTTTGTAGGGAATCTTCATACGCGCCATAGTTTCGGCAAGACCTGCGCTGGCGCGCTGCCAGTCTTCAGGCTTGCCCTGGTAATTTTCCGGATGCTCGGAATCCCAATCGGAAAGCTCGACTTCGAATTTATCGAAGCCGAAATTTTTCATTACCGCGAAAGCGAAATCCATGCAGGCTTCGACTTCGCTTTCGATTTGCGACGGCGTGCAGAAAATGTGGGCGTCGTCTTGCGTGAAGCCGCGGACGCGGAGCAGGCCGTGGAGGACGCCGCTGCGTTCGTAGCGATAGACGGTGCCGAGTTCGGCGAGGCGCACGGGGAGATCGCGGTAGCTGTGCAGCTTGGATTTGTAGATAAGGATGTGGCCCGGGCAGTTCATGGGCTTAAGCTGGTACTCGGCTTTTTCGACTTCGAGGGGGCCGAACATGCTGTCTTTGTAATAGCCGGTGTGGCCGCTGGTTTTCCAGAGGTCGCGGCGCATAATGTGCGGGGTGTAGACGAGGTCGTAGCCGCGTTTGAGGAGTTCGTCGCGGAGCCAGTCTTCCATAATTTTGCGGACGAGGCCGCCTTTGGGGTGCCAGAAAATGAGGCCGGGGCCGGCTTCATCCTGGATGCTGAAGAGTTCGAGTTCGGTGCCTAGCTTGCGGTGATCGCGGCGCTTGGCTTCTTCGAGGCGATTGAGATATTCGTCGAGATCTTTTTGATTGAAGAAACACGCGGCGTAAATGCGCTGGAGTTGAGGATTGCCTTCGATGCCCTTCCAGTAGGCGCCGGCGACGTTCATCAGCTTGAACGCGGTGATACGCTTGGTGCTCGGGATGTGCGGGCCGCGGCAGAAGTCGATGAATTTTCCGGTGGTGTAAAAGGAGACCATCAGCTCGCTGGCTTTTTCTTCGACCAGTTCGCACTTGAAGAGCTGGTTGTTTCTTTTGTAGAGCTCGATGGCTTCGGGCTTGGGGATAAGTTTGCGCTCGTTGGGCAGGTCTTGCGCCGCGAGTTCGTGCATCTTTTTTTCAATTTTGGCGAGGTCTTCGGGAGTGAAGGGCTCTTCGCGCAGGAATTCGTAGAAGAAACCGTTGTCGATGGGCGGACCGATGCCGAGCTTCACTTCGGGATAAAGCTCCATCACGGCGGCGGCGAGCAAATGCGCGGCGGAATGGCGGAAGACGAAGAGCGCGTCAGGATCCTTTTCGGTGAGGATCTGGAGCTTGACGTTTTCTTCCAGCGGGCGTCGTAAATCGATCAGCTCTCCGAGATCGGGAGCGTTGGGCAGAGGAGTGCCGTTGGTGGCGGTGACACGCGCGACGAGCGCGGCATCGGCGAGGCGGGGGGAAATTTTACGCGCGATGTCCGCCGGGGTCGTGCCCTTGGGGACCTCTTGGACTTTGCCATCCGGCAGTGTGACTTGCAGCTGATCCATGATTCGTTCACCTGGAAGGAGAAACTCTAAGCTTATCGGCGCGTTGAATTTGGGTCAAGGCGAAGAGAAATGCCACCGCGCGGGCTAAATTAACGTGACTCGCGGCAGACCCTTGAAGTGGGCATCGGACGTGACTAACTCGGCTCCGTATTTCTCGGCGGTGGCGAAAATCAGTGCGTCAGCCATCGGAAGTTCGTGCTGAATGCTGATGACAGCGGCGGCTAGAGCGATCTCTTCGTCGACGGGGACGACGGTGCGGCGCAAGGCTTCCGAAACAAAGAGGTCTGCGATGGTTTTGGGCTGGTGCTGCAGAAGAATCTTGCGAACTTCGTAGAGGACGATTGCCGGAACAAGGACGGGGCGGGCCGCTTGGTCCCCTTCGAGATAAGGAGCGAAGAGATCGGCCTTTGTGTCGGAGGTGATGTACTCGAGCCAGCCGGAGGAATCGAGAAGAACCGGATCAGAAGCGCTCGGAGCGGTCACGGTAGTCGTCCCTCCATTTCATTCCCTTAGCCGCGCCGCGCAAGTCCTGGATACTGCGAGGCGTCTGAAGCCGGATGGTGCCGTCGAGAACGTAAATGTTGAGCTCCTGGCCGGCCGTGAGCTTGAGGCTTTCGCGGATTTTCTTGGGAATTACGACCTGAAATTTGGGCGAAACTTTGACGGTGTCCAAGTTGGATCTCCCAAAAGATGCGATCGATACAAATATGGTACGCCAATTATAGCATCGATATAGCATAGCGGGCTACGGTTTGGTCATTGGCTTTGTATTAGGCTGATTTTATTGGGTTTATCTCGGCGTGACCAGAAGCGAGCGGAATTCGAGAGTATCACGGAGTTTGGCGAAGGCGGGTTCTTCCTTTAGCCATGCGGAGAACGCGGCAGGGTCTTTGGTTTTTTCCTTGGCGTGGTGAAGGGCGTCCAAAGCAGCCTTTCGATCACCATCTAACGCGCGAGCACAGGCCACTTGGCCTAACGCCCAGACAGAGTCCGGGTCGGCATCGGCAGCCAGCTCGAAATAGGCGCGCGCGTGAGGGATGTCCTTGGCATCGAGACGCTCCTGGCCGGTTTCCATGACTTCGACAAAGATTCCAGCCAAGGCTCGTTTGGCGACGCGGAGCTTTTGCGGGTTTTTCTCGTGCTCGGCCTGGCTGCGAAGCGCGGAGATCTTTAGCTCGATGTCGCTGCGCGTGTCGGCGCGATTGGGGCTGTCCTGACCGAGAGCGGCTAGGCCTGTTGATATATCCGCGCTTAGGCGGGCTTGCTGGGCGAAATCCTGCTGCTCGCGTTTTGCGCCGTCGCGAACGGCCTTTTCTTTTTCCATCGCAACGGCGCGCTCGCGAAAGGCGAGAGCTTCGTCCAGGCCATCAAACGTTTCCGCAGCCTGGCGATATTCTTTCCAACTCCCGTAGGGATCGTCTGCGATTTCAAGGGACTTCGCGCGCTTCTCAGCTTCGTCAGCTTGGGCCTTTATGAAGGGCATGTCCCGCTCTTCGCGGCCGTCCTTCATCGCCATTAAACGAAACCAACCTAGCGCTTCCTCCATGACGCTTTCTGGAGCCCATTGATGAGGCCCTTCGAACCGCCGCAAGGCATGAGCGTAGTGAAGCGTTCCAAGCGTCGCATCAAGATCCACGACTTCGCCATAGTTGAAATCAAATGTTCCGACGGTGGCGAAGACGGAAAACGCCGCGCCCGCCACTGGTGGGAAGGAAGGCGAAAACCCGGCTCCATTCAAGAACACGCCCGCGGCGCAATTGCATCGCTGCGCGAGAGAGGAGGCGAGCCGGGCGCCGCCCGAGAATCCAGCGAAGTAAACGCGGTTGTTGTCGATGGACAAGCGCGCATGAGTATCTTGAAACACCGCTTGAGCGGCGTCGGCTTCGGGCTTCCATGCGCCGTTGTGCGAATTGTTCGAGCCGACAACGATGTAGCCGTAGCGTTCCGCGGCGTCTTTCATCAGTTCGACGGGCATGCCCCCACGTGCGCCGGGGTCGAAGGCATAGACGACGGGCCAGTGTTTTTCGCGCGCGTAATGCGAAGGGATGTAGAGCGCATAGCTCTGATCAGGCTGCGTCGCAGAGGAAACTTTGACTAGGACCATTCCGGGCTTTAGATCTTGTGGTGCGGGCCTCTGAGAAACACCTGTGTGTGCCAGGACTTGGACCCAAGCGGTCAGTAATGCGACGCACAGAAAGGTGGGCTTCACCATCGCGCTAGTATAGACGCCTCAAAGCCGTCAATGGGGAGCGCCCGCGAATCTCGAAATCCCCAAAGCCGGTGCCCGCAACAAACGAAGCGGGATGGGTTACGTTCCTTGTTATGACGGCGGCAGCGGCGGGGATGCTCCTCACGTCGCGCAGCACCTTGAAAATTCTGGCCTGTGGCGCGCCTTCCCTTTGTTGCTTGCGCTTTCGGACATTAAGACGAAGAGTTTGGGCTTGGCGCTGAGCGGCGTGCGAAAATTACTGCAGCCTTTCTGACCATGTTCAAACTTCAGCTCATCGCTGCCTCCGCGCCCACCGTCGCGCACGCCTTCAGGCGCTGGATATTCAGCCTGGGTGGATTAGGTTTTATTCCGCTCGGACTGCTGGACAGCTCCGTGATTCCTCTTCCAGGAAGCATGGACGTGCTGACGATCGTGCTAGCGGCCCGCGATAAGGAGCTGTGGATCTACTATGCCGTGATGGCGACGCTGGGTTCCGTGATAGGCGCATTCGTGACGTACAGGCTGGCTCGCAAGGGAGGGAAGGAAGCGCTGGAGCGAAGGTTCTCGGCCAGGGCATTGAAGAGGGTCTACGCGATATTCGAGCGTTGGGGATTCGCGGCGATCGCTGTTCCTGCACTGTTGCCGCCGCCAATGCCCATGGTTCCCTTTGTGCTGGCGGCGGGCTCGATGCAATATTCGGTGAAAAAATTCCTGATCGCGATGACGCTTGGCCGGATCGTGAGGTACATGATCCTGGCGTACCTGGCGGGGCGCTATGGACGAAAGATGCTCCCGTTTATTGCGGAGCATGGGCATGCGGTGTTGTTAGCAGTTTTGGGAGTGATTGTTGCTGCCGTAGCGGTTTACGTTTTTGTGCGCGGAAGTAAAACGAAAAAGAAGAAGACTGCGAAGTAATAGAGAACTCCCGCAAAGGAGCGCGACGCCGCGAATTCTCGAAGTACGTGGTGAGTGACCGGATTCGGATTAGTTCTCGAAGTTCGAGCCGGGGTCGGCCGGCGGTGTTTCGGAGGGCTTTGTTGTCACTGGCGCGGGAGGGGCGGGACGCGTACCGATGGAAACTTCCATGGCGGTGTTTTTCGGAAATACGAGTTCGTGCCCACGCGCGATGAAATGCGAATAGACAGACATACTTGCGCCGTACGCGCCCATGGCCAAGCCAAGCGGCTGGGAGTGGACAAAAATGCCCATGGCGACGCCCACAAGTTTGAATCCCCCAACGCCGCCCGCCACGCGACTCCCGGTAGTGCCGCCAGCGCTGCCCGCGGGTGCGTCCTCGTCCGTGTGAGCCGAGGCGAGGGCTAACAGTACGGAAATTCCCGTTGCCAGATAACGGGTCTTCGGGGAATTAGCTTCCGCGCCACCTTCCGAATCGAGCTTGACGTCCTGTCCTTTGTCCGCTTGAACACCCGCCAAGGTGGCCTGGACTTTTTGTTCGAGCCCGTCCGGCAGAACAAGCTCGTGGAAGACCATGCGAAGCTGGCCGTTGCGGCTGAGCCGGCGCGCTGGGCGTACTTGAACGACGGAGCCTTTTAACCGGCTCCCTTGTGGAAGGATGAGGCGGTCCCCGTCAAAGAGCGGCTGGGTGAGCGCGGCTTCGACTTCCTGCCCCTGCTGCGCAGTCGCTGAGCTCAGCGGCGTCATAAGACGCACGTGCACGGAACTGCCGGGAGGTGGTGGGGAGCTTAGCGAAGCGGCGAGCTCCGGAGTCAAAGGCTCAGTTCCAAAATCGAGCGACTGCTGCAGCTCGGCGAAATAGACGGTCCCGGCATCAATATATTGAGGATGGACGGGCAACTGGGAGATGGCATACCTCTCGATCTTGCGCAGTTTGCCGGGCTCATGCACTTGCTTCATGGCGTCATCCCACTGGCGCTTTGCATCTTTCTTGGCCTGGTTAGCCTTCTCAGACGCTTCGTCCTTCACGGTCTTGTTCTTGGGACTGCCAGAGTTGGTGACGAACTGGATCACTTGCCCGGAGCCGGGTGTGACGGCGGTGTGAATGGGAATGTGCTGTCCGCTGGGAAGTTCGAGATCGCTAAATTCGACCTGAACCTTTTGAGGAGGAGTGAAGTCGGCATTCAGGGCTTCGAGAGTGCGCTTTCCACCTGACACACCTTCGAGCCGAATGATCTGGCCGGTGACCTGGGAACCTACCGGCACAACGAGCTTGTCAAAAGCATAGATGGGTTCGGCGACGCGACCATGGACGGACTGGCCGACTTTCTGGATCTTGAGTTCCTTGTCGAGGACGACTTGCACCGCAGTGCCTTTGGAAACGGAGAGAGAAATGGTGTCAACGGGGGAAACCGGCGTGGAGGGCGATGCAGCACCCTGCGCGTGCAATGGAGCCGAGAGGAAGAAAGTAAGCATCAGGACAGCGGCACCGAAGCCTAGCTTCGCTGCGTGAAGATTCATGTGATGTTCTCCGTGCAATCCCGAGGGCCGTGCGAGATACAAGACGAGAGATGCCTCGAACAATTGGCGAGATGTATCGGCGGGTCGGGCTAAGATTGTAATGCTACCAGCCAAGCACCGTGTGCTAAAGCTCAAATTTCAGAGCTTCAACGTCGCGCAAGCTAGCTAACCGGGGCACAGAGGTAGGCAAGCCTTGACAGTGGTGGAAGCTAAGCCTAGGCTGCGCAGTTCGCGTAGAGACTCGGCGACGATGGAGGCTAGGATGAGAAAGCGCAACATCACGACTGGGATGGGCGTGGTAGCAAGGCGCTGCGGTCTATTGGCCGGTTTTATTTTTGTGAGTGTCGCGTCTTTCGGATCGCGGGAAGCCTTCGCTGTGACAGAAGATTATGGCGTTGTAGTGGAACGGAACGTCGCGGCGAAGATGCGCGACGGTGTGACTTTGCGCGCGGACATTTACCGGCCAAAGGTGGACGGGAAATTCCCCGTACTTCTGGTGCGCACTCCTTATGACAAGACAAATGAATCCTCTTTTGGGATGAAGGGCGCCGCGCGCGGGTATGTGGTGGTTGAGCAGGACGTGCGAGGCAGATTCGCGTCCGATGGCGATTGGTACGTTTTCAAAAACGAGTCGCAGGATGGTTACGACACGGTGGAGTGGGCGGGTGCGCTGCCGTATTCGAATGGAAAAGTGGGGATGTTTGGCGGCTCCTATGTAGGCGCGACGCAGTATCTCGCGGCAATTGCGAAACCGCCACATCTGGCCGGAATTTGCCCGACCGTGACGGCTTCGAATTATCACGACGGGTGGACATACCAGGGCGGCGCGTTTGAGCAGTGGTTCAACGAATCGTGGAGCACGGGACTGGCGTCGAACACGATGCGCCGGCGAGTGGAACGCCTGGAACACAGCAACGCGCTGGAGGGCACGAAAACCTTGCCGCTGACGAATTTCGCCCTGCTCGACGCGCCTTCTGTGGAGGGAATCGCACCCTATTTCAAGGACTGGCTGGCGCATCCGGACTACGATTCTTACTGGAAGCAGTGGTCGATCGAAGATCACTACGCCGATATCCAAGTGCCAGTCTTGAGTTTTGCGGCGTGGTACGACATTTTTCTCGGCGGATCATTGAGAAATTACTCCCGCCTGAAAACAGAAGCGGGAACTGATGCTGCGAAGCATGGGCAGCGCCTCGTGGTCTACGTGGGCGGACACGCGGGTGGCAACGCATCGAGATGGGTCGGCGCGGTGGACTTTGGCGATAAGCTGCCCATCGACCAGGACGAGATGACTCTGCGTTGGTATGACTGGCTTTTTAAAGGGCAAGCGAATGGTGTGGAGCAGGAAAAGCCCGTTAGGATTTTCGTGATGGGCAAAAACGAGTGGCGCGATGAGGATGATTGGCCCTTAGCGCGCGCGAAGAGCACACGTTACTACCTACATTCGTCCAGCGGAGCGAATGGACTGACGGGAAACGGTTCGCTGAGCACGGCAGCACCTGGAGAAGAAAAGCCGGACCAATATATTTACGATCCGGCGGATGCGGTCCCTACGATCGGAGGGCCCTTGTGCTGCGGAGCCTTACCCACCGGCCTTGGCCCCGAAGACCAGAGGCCAGCCGAGGGACGCGTCGATGTGCTGGTGTTCACGACTCCGGCGTTTCAAAAGGATTTTGAGGTCACGGGACCAGTGACTTTGGATTTGTATGTGAGCAGTTCGGCGGTGGACACGGACTTTACGGGAATGCTCGTGGATGTATGGCCGAATGGATTCGCGCAGAATTTGACGAGCGGAATCCTTCGAATGCGTTATCGCAATTCGCAGGAA
>DASXMM010000579.1:0-9133 GCA_036495665.1 Candidatus Acidiferrum sp.
ACTACGAATCCCATCTTCTTGCCGGCGGCTTTCAAATCGTCCACAGGCAGGACTTGACACGTCAGTGCGCGAAATCCTGGGACTTCGGTTTGGATGTGATTCGAGACAAGTCCTTTTGGGCCATTGCCGCAAAACAAGGAAAGGATCTTGTGGCTAATCTGAGATCATTCCGAGCTATGCGGGCAGGTTTCGCTTCCGGTAATTTTGTATACGGGCTCTTCATTGCCCGGAAGCCTTTCCATGCCACCGCAAAGTAGAAAGCGGTTGCCGGACTTAGCCAATCGTTACGCCAGACCGCCCTCTTTGGAGAGCTTCAATGCTGCGATCGCGGCACCTCTTGCGCCCGCGGTATCGCCATTGGGCATAACGTAAATCGGGATATCCGCCTGCTCCTCGCGCTGGGTAGGCATCCCTCTATGGATCTCTCCTAAAAACCAGCGTTGGAACTGCGAACTCGTCTCCAGAGCTCCTCCGCCGACGATCAACGCGTCCGGATCGAAGGTATTCACCATCTCATCGAAGAATAGCCCCAGTGCATGCGCCTGAACCCGGAAAATCTCCCGGCAAAGCGGATCCCCTTTGTCCGCAAGGCCGCGCACCAGCTTTGCGGCGTGATGCAGGTCTCCGAGTTTTCCAAGATCGTGTCCGGGATACCTCGGCAGGAAAAACGGCAAAAAAGACTTCTCGATGGCCGTCAGGGAACAGAGCGACTCGAGGTCTCCGGTGCGCCCACAATTGCATTCTGGCTTCAGCCCGCTGATTTCAACGATGCTCTGGTAAGGAATCAGCACATGGCCCAACTCTCCACCAAATCCCTTTCTGCCCTTGACGACGTTGCCATCCAGGATGACGCCGCCGCCCAGCCCGGTCCCGACCACCACCGATACGGATGTTTCTTTACCATTTGCGCCAAAAATCGTGAAGTGTCCCCACAGTGCAGCCGCATTCCCATCATTCAAATAGCTCACCGGTTTGCCAAGCCGCTGCGCGAGCCCTTCACGGATATCGAATCCCGCCCAACTCGGGTGCACGAAGTTGGTGGAACCCTTTGCGCTGAGCAACCCCGATGCACTCGCCGGACCGGGGGTGTCGAGCCCGACCGCTACGATATCCGAAAAAGCGACATTCGCGTTTTCAGCGGCAATCTTGAGACCTTCTTCGATCTGGCGAAGGCACACGTCTGGTCCCTGCTTCGCAAGAGCGGGGTGCTCGCATAAACCCTCGATCAGAAATTGCGCTTCCCGATTTACCAACGTATAGTTGACGGCAGTTCCGCCAAGATCGACTCCGGCCACGACTTGCACGTTTTTTCCTTTCGTCTTCCAGACCGCGTTGCCCAGTTTAACAGCGTAGGGGATAAACGCGGCTACTGGAAAAGTCGGTTCCAATACGAATTGGGACGGCAAGGACTTATCAGGAGTTCACGGATTTGCGTCGAGTAGTTGCTTGGGTCCGGAAGCCACAAGATACTAATCGAGGGAAGAAAATCAGTTGGGAAGTATATGGATTGCTTGTGAGTCTTGGCTGCACGATTAAGGCAGAGCCACTGGCTGTTAATCGCAATGCCGCCTCCGTTCCCATTGGGTTCACCAGTCTTCGTCGCGATCAGGGCGGAGAACAATCTGTCTCAGAGCGAAACGACGGTGGTTCATCCCACGAGGGGAATTGGGATGGACTGATGATTCCCAATGTCACAAGGGGCGCCTATTGCTGCCAGCCACCGCCGAGCGCCCTGTAGATTTGCACCAGACTCTGGTATTCATCGCCGCGGGCTTGGGCCAGGGTGAGTTCTGCCTCGAAGAGCGATCGCTGGCCGTCTAATACTTCCAGATACGTCGTGGTGCCTCCCGTGTAGCGGAGGTTGGACAGGCGAACGGACTCGCGCAAGTCCGCTACGCTGTCCTCCTGTCGAAGGCGGACTTGATGGAATTTCTGATAACCGATGAGTGCGTCCGAGGTGTCGCCGAAGGCGCGTTGAATGGTTTGACGGTAAGCAAGCAAGGCTTGTTCGTATTGCGACTTGGCTAATTTCAGATTTCCGCTAAGTGCGCCTCCCGTGAATATGGGCTGGCTTACTTGCGCCCCATAGGACCAGATGCCGAGTTGAGAACTCATCAGACCGGAGAACGCGCTGCTTCGGCCGAAAGCGCCGCCGCCAGAGCCGGTCAATGAGATTTGTGGAAAGAACTGCGCTTTGGCGACGCCGATTTCGGCGTTTGAGGCAACGAGGACTTGTTCGGCTTCACGAATGTCGGGACGGCGCTCGATGAGCGTCGAGGGCAGCCCGGGTGGGACTTCGGGAGGCAGGTTTTGCTCGACGAGCGGGCGACCGCGGGTGACGCCTTGCGGGTAGTTGCCGAGGAGAATGTTGATGGCGTTTTCCTCCTGGGCGATTTGGCGTTCGAGATCGGGGATCTGAGCGTTGGCGGTATCGAGGACTTGTTGGGCTTGCAGGACGTCGAGTTTAGTGGCGACGCCGTGATCGAGGCGCAGGTTGGTGAGTTTTACGGAATCCTGTTGGGTGGAGACGGTGTCCTTGGTGATCTGAAGCTCGAGGTCGAGCTGCAGGAGCGTGAAGTAATCGCTGGCGACATCGCCGACGAGGGTCAGAATTACGGTTTGCTTGGCGTCTTCGGTGCCGAGGAGCTGGGCGCGTGCGGCCTCATCTGCGCGGCGGAGCCTACCGAAAAAGTCGAGCTGGAAGGCGGCGTCGGCGGTGAGATTCAGAAAGTTGTACTTCGTTTGAAAAGTGCCTTCCTTGCCGCCGGTGAAATTGCTGTTGCCTTGCACCTGCGGAAAAAGACTAGAACGCGTGATGGCCAGTTGATAGCGGGCAGCGTTGATACGCTCGGTGGCGATTTGCAGGTCATAATTCTGTTTTAGCGCTATGCGGATCAGTTCCTGGAGTTGCGGATCCTGGAAGACCTGCCACCAGGGGAGATCGGCGTAGGAGGCGACTTGCGCCTGGGCCTGGGGATTATCGCTCAAGTCGCGAAAGGCCGTGGGAGGTTGCACGGCGGGGCGATGGTAGTTGGGGCCGACCATGCAGCCAGCGAGCAGGCCGGCGGCGATGAGGGCGGCGATTAGCGGTTTTCGTTTCTTGATTCCGTGGTTCATCGTTCTTCCCTCAGGGCGCGAGCCGTGGAAGCCATGTCAGTCTGCCTCGGCCGGAGAAGGGGAGGTGGTCAAACCCGCCGGGGCGTGTTCGTTTTCGGCGCCAGACCATTTCTCAACGAGATAGAAGATTCCTGGGACGAAGAAAATGCCAATTGCGCTAGCGGCTAGCATCCCGCCGATGACCGTTGTGCCCATGATTTGACGGGCGACGGATCCAGCGCCACTCGCCGTCCAAAGCGGAACGCACCCGAGAATAAACGCGAAAGAGGTCATCAGAATCGGCCGAAGGCGTAGCTTGGCTCCTTCCAACGCGGCGTCGGCCAGAGGCTTACCCTGCTCGAACTGATCCTTAGCGAACTCAACGATCAGAATGGCGTTCTTGGCCGCCAGACCGATGAGCATGACGAGCCCAATTTGCGAGTACACATCGCTCTCAATCTGCACCAGGTAGGGCGGATAAAAAACGCTGACAAGGTAGCGCCGCAACCACAGGATGGCAAACGCGCCGAAAATTGCCACCGGCGTGCTCAGCAGGACGCTGAACGGCAGCGTCCAGCTCTCATACAGCGCCGCCAAAATCAGGAAAACAAACAAAAGGGAAAGTCCAAAGATGGCGGCGGGCGGCACGCCCTCGCGCGCCTTCTGTTCCTGAAAGGAAATTCCGGAATAGTCGAAGCCCATTTCCCGGGGCATGGTCTGTTTGAAGACGTCTTCCAGTGCAGCTGTCGCCTGGTCCGCGCTGTAACCGGGCCCGGCACTACCGTTGATTTGCGCGGAACGGTATTCGTTAAATCGCAACATGAATTCGGGACCGAGGAGCGGCTTCACGGTGGTGAGTGTGGCTAGCGGAACGTTCCCGCCTGTATTGTTTCGGACATAAAACTGTCCGACGTTTTCCGCCTTGGCGCGGTCTTCGCCTTCCGCTTCGACATATACCTGCCACTGCCGGCCAAAGCGGTTAAAGTAGTTGATGAAATAGCCGCCCATGAACGTCTGAATGGTCTTGTACACATCGCTGAGGTTGACGCCTTGTTTCAGAACTTTGTCACGATCGACGTCGACGAATTGCTGAGGAACGTTCCCAAGGAACGTCGTGCTGAGACTGGCGATTTCCGGCCGTTTGCGGGCGGCGTCGAGAAAAGTGGCCAGGTTTTTGGAGAGGAACTGAACATCCCCGCCGGAACGATCCTCCAAGATAAACGTAAAACCGCCTGCCGTGCCCACACCAGGAATCGCTGGCGGAGAAAACCCGAACGCAACGGCACCCGGCACCTTGCTCAACTGCTGATTCAGATGCGCTTTAAGCGTTTGAAATTGCTCCTCACGTGTCTTGCGTTCATCCCAGGGCTTGAAGTTCACGAAGAACGTGGCGTTGTAAGTGGTGCGCGCAAAGCTCAGTAAGCTGAATCCGACAAAACAAGTGGACTGTGCAACACCCGGCGTATCCATGATGATTTTGTCGACTTGCTGGACGACAGCAGTGGTGCGCTCGAGCGAAGCGCCATTCGGAAGTTGCATGCTAACGTAGGCGTAGCCCTGGTCTTCGTCGGGGAGGAAACTGCTTGGGACGCGGCTGGCAAAAAACCCGCCCGCCACGGCAAAAACCACCAGCATCACAATCACGACCACGGTTTTCTTGAGGAGCACCGCGCTCCAACTCACGTACCCATCCGTGGCCCGCTCGAAGACGCGGTTAAACGCGTTAAAGAATCTTTGCAAAAGACCGGCGCTTGGCGTCTTCGGCTTCAGTAACAGAGCCGCCAGCGCTGGACTGAGCGTCAGCGCGTTGAATGCGGACAACAGCACGGAAATCGCAATGGTTACCGCAAACTGTTGATACAGCTTGCCCGTGATTCCCGGAATAAAAGCCGTGGGCACGAACACCGCGGAGAGCACCAGCGCGATGCCCACCACAGGGCCTGAAAGCTCTTCCATGGCTTTCAAAGCCGCGTTCTTGGGCGTCATGCCCTCCTCGATATGGCGCTCGACACCCTCAACGACGACGATCGCGTCGTCGACGACCAGCCCGATCGCCAGCACGAGACCAAACAAAGAGAGCGTATTAATGGAGAATCCAAACAGCGGGAAGAGCACGAACGTTCCCACCAGTGAGACGGGCACGGCAAGGAGCGGAATCAGCGTGGCGCGCCAGCCCTGCAAAAAGATGTAAACGACCAGGATCACCAGCGCCAGAGCGATCAGCAGCGTGATCACGATTTCCTTTATGCCTTCGGTTACGGCCCGCGTGGTGTCTAGGGCAACGGCAAAGTCCAGGTCGTCCGGAAAACGCTGCTTCATCTGGTCCATTAGCTTGTTCGCAGTGGCCGCAGCTTGGACCGCATTCGAGCCAGGAATCTGATAGAGGGCAAGCACGGCGCTGGGCTTGCCATTGTAGCGCCCGGCGATGCTGTAGTCCTGCGACCCCAACTCGATGCGAGCCACATCACGAACGCGAACTGTGCCGCCATCAGGTGTTTCGCGCACGACGATGTTGCCGAACTCTTCGGGGGAAACGAGACGACTCTGCGCGAGGACGGCGTAAGTAAACTCCTGCCCTTTCGGAGCGGGTTCGCCACCCACTTTTCCCGCGGGATTCACCGTATTTTGCGCTTGAACGGCGCTGATGATGTCCGGGACGGTAACGCCGAGCTTGGCCAGTTGATCGGGTTTCACCCACATACGCATCGCGTATTGCCCGGCGCCGAACACATTGACGATACCGATACCGTATGACCGGAGCAGCGGATCCACAAGATTGATGTAGGCGTAGTTGGCGAGAAACGTGGCGTCGTACGTTCCATGGGGAGAGTACACCGCGAACAGTATCAAAGGTGCAGTGGGGGATTTGCGGACAGTGATTCCATAATTGTTCACATCCTCTGGAAGTTGAGAGGCGGCCTGCGTCTCCCGAGATTGCGCGAGAATGAAATCGTTATTGGGGTCTGTCTTCGCGTCGAAATCGACGATCAAGGTGGTCGTCGAGTTTCCGGTAGTGTTCAGCGAATACATGTAGTTCATGTTGTCGACGCCGCTCATTTGTTGCTCGAGGGGCGTGGCAACGGCTTGCTCCAGCGTCTGAGCGTCCGCGCCGACGTAGGTGGCCAGGATTTGAATTTCCGGTGGCGCGATGTTCGGGAACTGGGCCACGGGCAAACTCAGAATGGTAAGTGATCCCACAAGCACTAGGACAATGGAGATCACCATGGCAACGATGGGGCGGTTGATGAAGAATTTTGACATGGCCTATTTTTCCTTCGCTTCCGCGACAAACGGCTTGGGGGTCACGTGCGCGCCTTGGCGCACCTTCTGCACACCCTCTGCGACAATGCGTTCCCCGGGCTTCAGCCCATCGCTGATAACCCACTCGCTGCCAGTGCGGTCTCCGACCGTAACCGTTTGAATGTTCACTTTGTCTTCGCTGTCAACGACGGCGACTTGATAGCCGCCTTGCAGCTCAGACACCGCACGCTGCGGCACAAGTAATGCGTCCTTTTGCGTGCGAATGACGGCGCGAACTTTGGCGTAGCCACCGGGGCGCAGAATGTTTCCCGGGTTGGCAAACAGCCCGGCGATGCGAATTGCGCCGGTGCTCTCATTGACTTGGCGGTCTGCAAAGTAAAACGAGCCTTCATGCGCATAGATTGAGCCGTCCGCCAAGATCAGCTGGAGGCGCAGGCTTTTATCGGCGGCGAGGCGGCTGGATTCGGTTGGGAAGCGCCTTCGCCATTCGAGATATTGCGGCTCGCCGACAGTGAAATAGACTCGGATAGGGTCGAGGGTGGAGACGGAAGTGACGGGTCCGCTGCCTGGGTTCACCAGGGCACCCACTTGAAGCTGGGCTTGCCCCGCGATGCCGTCGATGGGAGCGATAAGCCGCGTAAAGTCTAAATTGATTTTGGCCGTTTCGACTGCCGCTTCCGCCGACTGAATCTGCGCCTTGGCGGTAGCCACCGTGGCCTTGGCCGCCAGGTTGTTCTGGACTGAGTTGTCGAAATCTTGCTGGCTGGCGGCCTGCTCTTTAACCAGCGGCGTGTATTTATTCACATCGAGCTCGGTCCGGCGTTGCACTGCTTCGGCGTTTGCAAGCTGCGCCTTAGTCTGTGCCAGTTGTCCCAGAGCCTGGTCGAGGACGGCCTGAAAGGGCCGCGGATCGATCTGAAACAGAAGCTCTCCCTTCCTGACGAACGCGCCCTCCTGATAACCCTGCTTAAGGAGGTAACCACTAACCTGCGCGACGACGGCGGCGTTTGTGAGTCCATCGAGCGTGCCAATCCATTCCCCATAAATGGGCACGTCTTTTTGTTCGACCTGCACGACCTCGACGACCGGCGAAAGGCCGGGCTGCGCGCCAGCTACATGCTTCGGCCGCAACGCACCGTATATAATGCCGGCGACAATGACACAAAGCGCTCCGCCAATGATGACGGTACGTTTCAAATTCCTGTTCATGGCACACTCCGAAAATGAACCCTGGGTATCAAGATGCGCTGGCCGGCACTCCAAGGATGACTGAATGGATGCGCCAGCGAGCGAAGAGGGTGCAACTATTCCCGCGAGAGAAGTGAACGCATTCAGACTGCCTCGACGGCTCTTTAAAACGCGGCAGGAAAACTTCGACATCCCGCTCCTTTACTACAGCTACCGCATCATGGTGGGCCTCGGAACGATCCTGATCGCGATCATGGCGCTGTCGGCGTTTTTCTTATTGCGCGGACGGCTCTATTCAACGCCGACGGTGCTGTGGACTTTGATGCTGCCGCTTCCGTTTCCTTACATCGCGACGACTGCGGGCTGGATGACGGCGGAGCTGGCCGTCAGCCGTGGCTGATCTACGATGAGATCTAAGGAACTTAAGCCGTAAGGCGCCCCCATTTTTTCGGCCGGCCACACGCATCTTCCCAGACTAACGGAAGTCGGGGTAGATTTCGTCGGCGATCCAGTAATTTGCGAGGAGTAGGGCGAAGAGGGTGCCGAGGAGCCAGAGAATCCAGCGGTAACGCTTCCAGGTGATGGCGAGAGCGGAGAGCTGTAGAGGGATGTCGATGAGATAGGCGGCGGAGTAGCAGACGTTGGCGAGCAGGGCGAGGACGCTGAGCATGAGGATGGGAGTAAGTGCGAGGGCGGGGCGGAAGTGGGGCCAGGTGGCAGCTAGCCAAGAAAGCGCGGCGGCCAGGAGAACGAGGTTGTAGAAGAGGCGGCGTGGCTCCCAGAAGCGGAGAGCGTCGGTGAAGACGGGGCGGAAGGCGTTTGGCGTGGTTGGGGAATTGGGGAGCGATTGAGATTGAGCGGGATGCGTGGCTTCCATGGGGGTGGCCTCCGTTTCGTAGAAGAGCAGCAGGGACAGGATAGCGCGCGGCTTCCTGTTGTCAAGTACTTTGTAATACAAAGTTAATCATGGGCGGCGCGCTATTGTGAGGCGTGCGCTGGAGAAAGCGGCGAATGTGGAAGAAAGTTTGAAACACCTTGACCTTCTACACGTTATTGAGTTTAATAGGCAGAAGGCGGAGGTATGGGATTGAAGGCGAAATCGGATTTGCCGCAGGGGACTCTGGACTTATTGATATTGAAAGTGGTGGCGCTGGGGCCGGTCCACGGTTATGCGATCGCGCAGAGGCTGGAACAGGTGTCGAAGCATGTGGTGCAGGTGCCGCAGGGGTCGCTTTATCCGGCGTTACACCGGCTGGAGAATCGCGGTCTGCTTTCGGCGGATTGGAAGGAAACGGAGACGGGGCGGGAGGCGAAGTTTTATCGGTTGACTGCGAAGGGACGGGCGCAACTGGAGGCAGAGGCAGCGAGTTGGGAGCGATTGACCGAGGCCATCGGACTAATCATGAGACTGTCGAAGTCGTCGGAAGGCGGTGCGGAATGAGCTGGTGGCAGAGGCTGATTCATCGCGACGAAATGGAAGCGACGCTGGACAAGGAGATGCGGTTTCATCTGGAGCAGCACGTTGCTGACCTGATTGCTCGCGGAGTGGAACCTGGCGAGGCGCGACGGCGGGCGCGGATGGCGCTGG
>DASXMM010000580.1:0-6728 GCA_036495665.1 Candidatus Acidiferrum sp.
CCGGGAGCAAACGCGTTGAACGGATCGCACACGCCGTTGACGTAATCGAAAAGCTCGCCAAGCACGCAGCCCCAAGTCTTCGCGCTTGAAAGCGTGTAATTCGCAACCAGACTCAGCCGCCGCGCGACGTTGCCCTGCAAATGCACTTTCAATGCTTTGTAACTGGAGCGGTTGTCGCTGCGAAAAACCTCGAGGTTTCCGAACACGGAATTGGGAAACGTGTAGTGCCGATATCCGTGCATGCCCGTTTCGAGAGTGAAGTCAGCGCTCAGCGTCCAATTCGAATTGAAGGCGTGCTGCGCGCCGCCGGTCGCGTGAATCGCGTAGGGCGTGTGATAGTTCGGATCGATGATGGAAGGCGGAACGATTCCTCCGCCATTCGAAACGTTTGTGTCGTTGACGGCTTGGAACGCAGTGACCCAGCCGGTCTGCGCGAGGTCGTCGTAATACATACCGAAGCCGGCGCGAATCACCGTGTTGCCGGAATTTCCAAGCGCGTACGCAAGGCCGATGCGCGGAGCGAATGCTTTGCGGTAATCATGGGGCGCGGTTGTGATGAATGGCGCTTCCGTTGGAATGAGCGCGAGCAAAAAGGGATTTTGCGATTGGCTGCGGCCGGAAGCGTCGAATAAGCCGAAGGTGGTGTCGTAGCGCAAGCCATAGTTGAGTGTGAGATTGCGGGTGACGCGCCAGGAATCTTCCGCGTAGAGACCGAGGCGCTGCACATTTTGCGAAAAGCTTCCGTCGCCTGCGGGAGTGACGGAGCAACTCGTGCCCGGGGTTACGTTCGGCGAAGGTGTGGGCGCGCATGCCGTGAGATCCCTGGTGAATTGCGCCGGATTTGCTGCGTAATCGGTGGGGTCGAGAACGAAAGAAACGAGGGTTTCCGCGTTGGCGCTGAGCGCGCCGCTCAGGACAGGCTCGTGAATAAAATTGATGCCGAAACGCTCGGCGTGGTGGCCGCTGGTGTGCGTCACGTCGTAGCGGACTTGATATTTTTGCTGATTGCGAAGAACGGGAAAGGAGGTGATGGCGGTGACGAATTGGTTGTCGCCAAAGGTTTCGAGGCCGGAAGTGGTGGCTGTCGTAGAGCTGAAAGGAAATGCGAGCGCAAAGCCAAGATCGGAGTTGCGCGTCTGCGTGAGGTGCAGGCCGCTGCCGCCAAAAACGAAGGTTCCTTCCCAGTAGGGACTAAGCGACAAACTGTTGCCGAGTGCGAAATTCCAATAATTATTGTGCGTCGTGGCTCCGGTGGAAGGCAGAGTTGCCTGCTCAACGAGCGCATTGTGAGTGAGATAGCTGTCGGCGGAAAAACGCAGAAACCAGTGCGAACGATCGGACTGCTGCCAATCGAGGCGCAGCGTTCCGAGATTGTCGCGGAAGGGCACTGGAACGGAGGTGGGCACGTTGATGGAAGGAACGGATGTGCCGTTAACGTCGACGAGCCCCTGCTGGGCGAGCTGGGCGAGCGCCTGAAATTGGGTCTGACTGGCGGAACTGTAGGCGATGCTGGCGTCTTCGTGAACGAATTCATACGAGGAAAAAAACCAGAGTTTTCCCTTCACGATTGGACCGCCAACGGTGCCGACGTAGTTCTGGCGAGAAAATGGCTGCTTAGGATTCGGCGGAGGATTGTCGATGGGGAAGCGTGCGTTCAAAGAGGCCGCGCGTTCGAAGAAAGCTTCGTCGCCGTGCCATTCGTTGGTGCCAGACTTTGTGGTGATAACGACCGATGTTCCGGTGGTGCGGCCTGTGTCGGCATCTGTCTGAGCGGTTCGAATGGCGAACTCCTGAATCGATTCCGGAGAAAAGTTCTGGAGGAAACCGCCGATCCAATCGTCGGAGTTGTCCACGCCGTCGACGGAAACTTCGTTGTTGAGACCGGAGCTGCCGCCCGTGGAAACCGCAGTGATGCGTGCTTTGGTCGGATCCGACGGCTCAACGGGCTCGGTTCCTGGAGCCATGTAGGCAATGTTGGCAAAGCTGCGAGCGGCAAGAGGAAGTGAATCCAGGTCGTCGGAATAGACATTGGCCTGTTGGATGGCGGTTGTGGTGTCAATACTTTCCGCAATGATCGAAGGGATTTTTTCATCCAGTGTGATGGTTTGGGTGGTACCGGCAACCTTGAGCACCACGCTGATTTCCTGCACCGAACCGACGGTCGCTCGAACGCGGGAGCGCGCTTCCGAGAAGCCATCGGCCGTGACAACTACCTCGTAGGTGCCGGGTGCGAGATCGTCGATACGAAAATCACCCCTGTCGCTGGTCGTCGTTTCTCGTTGAAAGCTGAATTCCTCGGCGTGGACCACAATCTTTGCGGAGGGAATGGCGCCTCCGCTGGTGTCCTGGACGGTGCCGCGGAGGGTGCCGCGGGGATTTTGAGCGGGGGACGCGAGTGCCAGCAACAAGGAGAGGAGCGGGATGCCAGCGCGGATAAACCATTTCATCAGGGGGAAAGGGGAGTTCATCTGGAGCGGTAGGCTATTCGACCAAGCAAGAAAGCAAGAGTTTTCGGGAGGGATGAGGGCCGGACAGGAAACCAGCAACGACTCTGGCGGCGCGCCGGCGCGCCCATTCCTGGCGGGAAAAAAGTGGACAATAAACGAAGGCGCGATCGGATTTGTGGCGGTCGAAGAGACCTTTTTTGAAGAGGCGATCGAGGGTGGTCACTACGGTGGTGTAGGCAAGCGGGCGACGGAGATCGGGGACGACGTCGCGGACGCTGGATTCGCCGCGAGACCCGAGGAGTTCCGTTAGTTCGAATTCGAGGCTGCCGAGAGCCAAGGACTCGGTGGAGTTGGCATCGCGAGCGATGCGATTTTTGAGGAAGCGAATCATAGGATGTTGTTTACCGGAACGGTGGCCGAGCCGGACCCGACGGTATTCTATGCTCTCCGTCATAAGGTGGGAAGATCAAAGCAATTCTGGTAAACGCCTTTAGCGGAAAAGTTGGTCCCTGGAGGAGCCTCCTTTGGTGTCTCTGAATCAGCGTCCGCTGAGTTCAGCTTTTTGTACACCAAGCGCTCCTCCACACGATTTATGCATTCAAACATATCAAGAGTTAGGTCACCCCAACTGTGTCGCGAGTGCTCCTAGGATAACCACCGTCGTGAACGTTACTGCGTGAAGGATCAGATGGAGCGTATTCGGCCTGATGCCGTTTCGTGCAGGCAGGAAGGCGTGCGTGTTGCCGAACATAGCTTGATAGCGCGCTGCGCGGACTGGGTCAGGACGGAGAAAGTATGGAATCCACCAAGCCTGCAATTCGCCGAGGAACAAAAGCGCGTAGCTGACGCCAAGGTACCAAAACAGCCAGTGTGGATAGGAGCTGCCAAGATAATAGGCGCTTGCGGCGAGGCCGAATGCAAAGGGAGCCAGGCTGACGAGCGTGCCGAGGAAAAGTTTACCCGGTGGATTTGCCGCACGTACGGCCTGCAGGTCATTGAGGCTGCCGAGCGGAATCCAATCGTGCAACGCCAGGAACAGCACGTGGAAGCACTGAAGCCCAAACAATGCGCCTATTGCGACGGGATGCATAACGAGCTCTATTATACGGAACCATCCCTTTTTCAGCCTCCAGAAGGTCGATTCTTCGGACCAGGTCCCAATTAATCACTAGCGTGACTCAGACGCAATCCTAAGAGGCGACGGCAAAGCCCAATCATTCAGCCTAACTAGCAGCTTCAGATGTCCCGCACGATCTCCAGCCATATGTTGCGCGAAGGCGCAACATATGGCTGGAATGCATGATGCGGAAGCTTCGAAAATACCCTTTATTGATCGAATCGGCCGGGTGCGAATCTCTGCAAATGGTGGTTGCAAACATTCGCGGGCAGCTTCGGGTGCGTGGCCGCGACGTCTGCAACGGACCTGCCTTCGTGCTCCTCTACGGGGGTTGCCAGGAAGGCGCGGATCTCGCCCTCATGAGGCCCGCTGAGCACCGTTGCCATGCCGGAGATTTGTCCGCGATCATTGATATTGCTGGCCGAGATTACGGAGAGGTTGGATTCCGCAGGAAATAGCGCGTTAAGATCGGTCATCACATCGTTCTGCCAAATGAAGCCGTGGGACCAGTTGTTGCTGGAGTCAACGCTGTTTCCCACCACTTGGCCCAGGTTGTTGATGCCGGTGGCGAAGGCGGCATGGTCTCCGGGCACAAAGCCGAGGACTTTGAGTGTGCCGTCGGGCTGCCAAAGAGCGGCTACGTAGGTTGAGCCATCGGCGCTGCGGACCTTCCCCGCGATTTGGCCGCGGTTGCTAATGACGAACGCGATGTTGGATTTTGTACCTCCGAGATCCTGAAGCTCGGCGACACTGCCATTCGTCCACACTACAGCGTGGGTCGCGAAGAAACAGTTTCCCGAGTAGCCCACGGCCTGGCCTCGATCATTGATCCCGAATGCGAAACCGTCCGGATCGGTACCTACCAAAGGAAGGGCGTAGGCCTGGCCCTTGTCCCACAATACTGCCCCTTCAGCCGGGGCAGGCGAGCATGTCGGGTCAGCGTTAGCGGTTTCCGCAAATCCTACCGCTTCTCCGCGGTTATTGATGGCGCTGGCCTGTCCGTTATTGCCGCCCAGTGTGGGGAGAGCGCTCATTTGGCCGTCTCGCCAAAGAAACGCAACGCATGTAAGAAATGTGCCGAAGCCGCAAATGTCTTCGCCGTTCGGATCTGGAATAGATGTTTCGGACATACCGACGGCTTCCCCGCGGTCGTTGATCCCGCCCCAGTTGATCCAACTGTTGGCGCCGGGTTTGCCAAGCGTGCCCAGGTCGATGTTGAATCCGTAGATGCTAATCACCGCGCGGCCTCTGGAAACCGTCGTACCCATATTATTCTCGGGAGGGTTCACGGTCCCGTCCATGTTCTCCGCCCAGCCTTGGCTGTTGAGGCCCATGGCCATGCTGAAGTTGTCCTTGCTGTTGTTGATACCCAAATCGGTAACTTTGTATCTGACTTGCGCCACCACATCGCTGGCGCAAGCCAGAACAATCACCGCAACTCCCGGTATCCAAAAATTCCGTAACCGCCTTAAGGTATCCATCTCGCTTTTTTCCTCCCATGAGAGTCACCGTGGCGAGCTGACTGGCCGATCTACGTCCCACCCGGCGTTCCAGCAGTTCAGAGCAGGGCTGACGCACAACTCCCCGAAAATTCCTGCTGAGTGACCACTTAGGAAGCATGCGGTAGTCCGCGTTCAACACGATTACGCGACACAACAGACCGACCCTTTCAGAGTTCGGATACGGGTGGCGGATTAACAATTTCATGGGACGACCCCAGACCGACCCGATCGGTCAGTTCTCCAACTTTTCATATGCGCATCGCCTAGCGGCTACGAAATTACAGAAGAGCCGCCACGAATTAAGCCTTTCCATTGAATTTAAAATGGTTTAACATACGTACCGGTTGGTATGCTAGTTGCTCATGAGAGGAGACGAATGATCCGGCATTCAGAGCGCACACGGGAACGGTTGCTGCAAGCGGCTTTTTGCGAAGTCCACAGATCAGGCTTCCAGAGCGCCAGCATCGACAGTATTCTCGCTGCCACCAATGTCACCAAGGGAGCGCTTTATTACCACTTCAAGAGCAAGGAGGCCCTGGGCTACGCCGTCGTCGAAGAGAAAATCGCAAAACTCACGCGCGAAAGGTGGTTGCGTCCTATGCAGGGCGAGGGGAACGCCATCGACATTTTGATCGGCGTTGTCCGGCGGATACCAGCTAGTCCGCAAGACGTTCGAGCGGGTTGTCCGCTGCTCCTTTTGTCACAGGAGATGTCGCCGCTGGACGAGAAATTCCGCAAGCGACTGGAGAGGATATTTCTTGACTGGCAGGAAGGAATCGCAACGCTTCTGCGGAAGGGGAAATCTCAAGGAACGGTTCGCAGAGACCTGAATCCGGCTGAGGCTGCCAGCTTTCTAGTCGCGACGGTCGAAGGCTACGGGACGTTAGCAAAGAATGCGCAGGATGCGAAGGTGTGGAAAGCGGGAATCAGAAATATCGTGGGATGGCTGAGGTCTCTTCGGCCCGCCGGGCAATTACGAGCGGGGCGGCTCGCGTAGCTTGCTGCGGAGGTAATTGACGCTGGTAGAGACCAACCGGTTCGTGTCCCCTGACAGTGAGCATCGCGATGGGGGCGTTTCCAGTTACATCATGAAAAGGAGAGCGAACAATGACAAGGATCACAATGCCGCGCAGGAATCTGCTCGCCACGGGAGCCTGCGCGCTCGCCGGTGCGGTGGACCTACCTGGAGTAATAAGGGCCGGCGCATTGAGAGGGCCTGACTCAACAAACGAGGAGATCATTCGCGAGTGGTACGCGGCGTGGGAAAAGAAGGATTTGGGCACGTTCAATATGCTGCTCGCCGACAACTTCACCTTTACGAGCGCGGCCGGCGACGACCACCTCAGCAAGAGCACTTTCAAAGCGCAATGCTGGGACACACAGGTTAATTTCATTGGACGCTTTGACCTCGAGCGAATCACCACTGGCGCGGGGGATGCTTTTGTGAAGTATCTTTGTCACACCAAGAACGGTAAATCGTTCCGGAACGTAGAGTATCTCCGCATCAAGAACGGACAGTTGGAATCGATTGAGTGTTATTTCGGCGCACAATCCAGCTTTCCGTCGGCGGTAAGCACTGGGCAGAAGTAGCCTATGAGCCGGCTGATCCAAGTTTCTCGCACTAATGGGAACCTTTCGGCTGGCCTACTGCCGGGAGAGACG
>DASXMM010000581.1:0-6354 GCA_036495665.1 Candidatus Acidiferrum sp.
TTCCCCACCACTTCTTGCTTCAACAGGCGGATCATCGGCGTAATTTTCCAGGCCTCGTAAACATGCGGATTCGATTTCGGCCCGTTGGAAAACGAATCCATCCACATCGGCAACGTGCGGGCCAAATCCGCGTTCGCCTGCACAATCGTCACTCCCGGCTTCAGCCGGCCAATTCCGTGAAATCCGAATCCAGCCAAAATCAATTTCTCGCGATCAAACTGGAACGGCGCGATCAAGTCGAAATCCGAATCCACAAAGCGAAAGCCCCGCGGCATCACGCCAATAATTTCCAGCGGTCGCGAATCCACCTGAATATTTCGTCCAATCACTGACCGGTCTCCGCCAAATCGCCGCTGCCAGTAGCCATAACTCAGCATCACTCGCGCTGGGCCGTTCGGTACCTGGTCTGCGGCAGAAAACCACCTGCCCAGTTCGGGCGCCACATCCAGCGCTTCCAGTACTCCGTCACTCACGTCCAGCACACGTGCTTGTTCCGGTTCCGCCAGCCCGGTGACGTTTGCGGTGCCGGTGTCCCACACGCCGAGCGATTGAAAGGAGTGGTTTTGCTCGGAGTAGGTGAAATACATCGAGGGAGAAAGAAGCAGACCATTCTCGAAATCAGCTAGCCCAGCCGCGCCAGGAGCGGTCTGGTGCAGGGACACGAGTTGTTCCGCGTTCGGATAATTTAACGGTTTCAGTAGCACGCTGTTCACAACGCTGAAGACTGCGGCGTTCGCGCCGATTCCAATGGCGATCGTCAATAAGCCAACGGTGGTGAACACGGGATTGTGACGCAGCATGCGCAGGCCGTAGCGCACGTCCGCGAAAAAGTTTTCGAGCGAGAGCCAGCGCCAAACGTCGCGGCTATCTTCTTCAAGGAGCGTTGCATTGCCAAAGGCGCGGAGGGCCGCGGAGGTGGCTTCGCTTCTGGGCATGCCGCTGGCGACTAGTTCCTCAATTTTTTCTTCGAGGTGTTGCTGCATCTCTGCCGAGAGGTCCTTGTAGAGGCGACGCCGGGAGAAGAGTTGAGTTAGCCAGTTCATGATTCACCTCTGATCGTTCACGTCTAAATAACTCACGTCAGGCGACGGCCCCCTGTCACGATTCACCTCGCGCCAGGACGCGCGTGATTCCTTCGAGCATTTTTTCGAAGCTGGATACTTCGCGTTCGAGATGTTTCGCTCCTGAGGCGGTCAATTTGTAGATGCGGACGCGGCGGTTTGTCGCGGAGATGCCCCATTCGGCTTTGACTAATTCTTCTTTGAGGAGGCGCTGAAGCGCGGGGTAGAGCGAGCCTTCCTCGATCTGGAGGAGGTCGTTCGAAACGCGCTTGATATGCTGGACGAGGGCGTAGCCATGGAGCGGCTGGCGCTTCAGGGTGCGGAGAATCATCATCTCGAGGGCGCCGGGGAAGAGATCGCGCTGCTCGGTTTTTTTCACGGGCATCAGCGGCTCCGAGGGTTTTGCGGCGTCAGGCTATACGCTGCAAGGCCTAGAGCAAAATAGTGTAGTCGGAAACTTCTGTCAAGAGTTTTTCGGGAAGAGTTGGCGAGAGGGAATGAAAGCTATGCAGTCCTGATGGGTTATTCGTAACGGAGGGCCACAATGGGGTCGACGCGCATGGCGCGGCGTGCGGGGAGCCAGCACGCCAGAAGCGTGATGCCTGAAAGCAGCGCTCCCGCGGCGATGTAGGTGACCGGATCGCTGGGGCTGACACCGAACAGCATGAAGGACATCGCGCGCGTCAGGGCCCATGCTCCAGCGAGGCCGAAAAGCAGGCCCGCGGCCACGAGACGCACGCCTTGTTTGAGGAGCAGAGCGAGGATTTGGCGCGGGCTGGCTCCGAGAGCCATGCGAATGCCGAGCTCTTGTGTGCGCTGCGTCGCGGCGTAGGACACTACGCCGTAAACACCCACCACGGCGAGAAGCAATCCGAGAAGACCCATGGCAGCAGCGAGCGAGGCGCCGAGGCGGAAGAGGAAATATCCCAGCGCGCCACTCAGGGATTCCCTCATAGTCTGGATTTCCACGATGGGGGCGTTCGAATCCAGCGCCAGGATTTCCCCCTGGATTTCAGGCACGAGGGAGTGGGGTGGAAGCGAAGAACGAATTTGCAATGTGCGCGCAGGAGTGAAGTTCTGCGCGAGAGGGAGGTAAAAATACGGCAGTGAATCTTCTGAGAGGGTGCGATACTTGCCGTCGCGCGCGACGCCGACGACTTCGACGAACGGGCCGGAATCGCTAGTAATGCTGAATCGCTTGCCAATGGGATTTTCGCTGGGCCAAAAATGTTTGCCCATCGTTTCGTTGATGATGGCGACGCGGGGAGAGGTCTCGCTGTCGGCGTCCGCGAAGGCGCGGCCGAGAAGCAGGGGAATGCGGAGTGTTTCGAAATAGTGCGGGTCGACACTGTTGAAGAATACTCCCGGCGCAAGCTGGCCTGGCGCGACGTGACCCCCTTCCACATAGACCGAATCCTTGCTGCGGCCATACCCGATGGGGACAGCAGAAGCCAGGCTCGCGGATTGCACGCCGGGGAGCGCGCTGATCTTCGCTTCGAGAGCGCGATAAAATTCCTTGGTTTGCGTTTCGTCGTAATTGTTGATGGAAGGATCGAGCGCGACGTTCAGAAGCTGGTCCGGATCGAAACCCAAATCCATGTGCTCGACGGCGCGAAGGCTGCGGACGAATAGGCCGGCTACAACCAACAGCATCAGGGAACCGGCAACTTGCGCGGCCATCAAATCGCCGCGAACTTTGTGGCGTGCCGCGCCGCTTGCATCCGTGCGCCCGCCTTGATGCAAGACGGTGTTGACGTCGGCGCGAGTCGCGCGAAGAGCGGGCGACAATCCCGCAAAAAGAGCCGTGAAGAAAACCGTCGCGAGAGCGTATGCGAAGACTCGCCAGTCAAAGCCGAAACCAAGTTGCAGCGGAAAACCGGAAAGATGGATGGCGCCGATGAGACGGCTGAGCCATGCCCCGAGGAGAACTCCGGAAATCCCGCCGAGCAGGGCTGTGAGGGTGGTTTCCGTGAGCATTTGACGGACGAGCCGGGCGCGTGCGCCGCCAAGAGCCGCGCGAATGGCCATCTCCCGCTGCCGCACAGAAGCGCGGGCCATAAGAATGTTGGCGATGTTTGTGCATGCCAGAAGCAAAACAAGGGCAGCGAGGATCAGAAACAATCCGGAAAACATGATGAACGCGTTGTTGGCGTAAGGAATGGGGCGTGAGAGCCGCTCGTCCATGACGTGCACGCTCACATCTTTGTCCGTGACGGGATATTGGGCCGCGAGGCGGTGGGAGACCACGTCGAAGCCGCTTTGGGCTTGCGGGTATGTCACGCCGGGCTTGAGCCTGCCGAGCGAAAGCATGAGGCGCAGATCGCGGCTGCTCCAAAAGCCGTTTGGCGATTGGCCGGGGTAAACAGAGCTAAGGGGCAGGTAGGCATCCATCTCGAAAGTAGAGAACTGTCCGCGGAATTCCTTGGGCACGACGCCGACAATCGTTACCGGCTTGCCGTCCACGCGCACTTGCTTGCCGATGATTCCGGGATCACCACCGAATCTTTTCTGCCAGTAGGAATAACCTAGGACGAGAATGGCAGGTTCGCCGGGGCGCTCCCCTTCACCTGGGAGGATGAGCCGTCCGAGACCGGGCTGCACGCCGAGCGCGGAAAAATAGTTGCTGCTGACACCGCTGACCGCAAGGACATCGGTGTGGCCATCGGCGACCAAATTCACACGACCCAAGGCCTGGCCGAAGACTTCGCAGAACGGCGCAGTTTGCTGGCGGAATTCCGCGAATTGCGGGTAAGAAAAACCGAGGGCTCCGAGAGGCGAACCGCTGGATTGAATCACGAGTGCCACGATCTGTTCCGGCGCGGGCACGGGCAGGCGCTGGAGGAGGACGCCATTGACCAAACCGAAGATCGCGGTGTTGGCGCCGACGCCGAGAGCGAGCGTGAGCACGACGACGAACGTGACGCCAGGATTCTTGTGCAACATGCGGACGGCGAAGCGAAGATCCTGGAAAAATGTTTCGAGGATCGGCAAGCTGGCGCGATCTCGATACGCTTCTTTGGTTTGTTCCAAGCCGCCGAGTTTCATCATGGCCTCCCGCCGGGCTTGCGCCGGCGACATGCCCGCCCGCAGATTGTCGTCGATGTGAAACTGGAGATGGCTGTCCATTTCGGCGGAGAACTCGCGGTCGCGCAGCCCCTTGTTGAACAAACCGCCGACTCGAATCAGCCAAGCCCGCAGACGTCTCATGAAAAACCTCCGTCAATACCGCTACGAACGCCCTTCGCCCGGCGCTAGAAACCGCGCAAGGATCGCGGTCGTTTGCTCCCATTCGTGCTCTTCCTTGCTCAATTGCTTGCGGCCCGCCCGCGTGAGCTTGTAATACTTCGCCTTGCGGTTCTTGTCCGACACGCCCCACTCCGAGCTGATGTAGCCTTCCTGTTCAAGCTTCAGCAGCGCTGGATACAAAGTCCCGTAATTCACGGCCAGCAAATCCCCGCTGGTCTGCTCGATGCGCCGCGCAACACCGTACCCGTGGAGCGGCCCCATCGCTTGCAGCGTCTTCAGCACCATCAGCGCCAAGGTGCCTTGCCACACGTCCTTCTTGTCCCCCGCGTTATCGCTCATTGCTCCGCTCTCCTCTCGGTTCCTATGGGAAACCCATACCGAAGATGCCACAGGTCCTATGGGAAGACAATAGAAGAGACGAGACAAACTCCATTTTGTTTCCCCTATTTTCCAACTTTTTTGGCGTAACTTGTTGGGGTCGCCCTTGGGCTGCCGTTGGCAATACCGTCCGCGAAGGATGCGCCCCCATGACTGCTACGCCTGGTCATGCCGCTCCGTCCCGTCTCCTTGACTCTTCCGCAACTTCTGACTAGCCTCATGCGTCTAGAAAACAGTTGTCTGGGGATCGTGTTCTGAACAATTCCCAAAAAGGAGCTTGCATGCGTTCTGTCTTCGCGCGTAGGTGCCTCTTCGCACTTACGTCTGCTCTAACTCTCCTCGTTCTGCTTGCAGCCGCGCCCCAATCGCGTGCGCAGGGCGGCGAGCCGCAATATTTTGCGATTCGCGGAGCCAAAGTCGTGCCGGTATCCGGGCCGCCTCTGGAAAACGCCACCATTGTTATGGCGCACGGCATCGTCACGGCCATCGGGAAGGACGTCACCATCCCTCCCGACGCGTGGATCGTCGAGGGCAAAGGCCTAACGGTTTATCCCGGACTTTTCGATGCGTTTACCGACGTGGGCCTACCGTCCGCTGCTCCCGCTCCGGGCGCCGCTGCCGAAGGCGGAGGCGGTGGCCGCCGCGCAGTTCCAACAGGTGAAGTTTCCCGCGGCCCCGAGGACCGTCCCGGAACCACGCCATGGCGCAGCGCCGCGGACGAAGTCAGCCTGAGCGACAAACGCATCGACACGTGGCGCAACGGCGGCTTCACAACGGTCGTCTCCGCTCCCAAAGGCGGGATGTTCCCAGGGCAGGCCTCCGTTCTCGACCTCGCAGGAGACCGCGCCAGCGAAATGGTCGTAAAGACGCCGGTCGCCATTCCCGTTTCCCTGCAGGCGCCCGGCGGCTTTGGAAATTTCCCCGGGTCGCTGATGGGCGCTCTAGCGTACGTCCACCAGGTCTGGATCGACACGGACTGGAGTACCGTCGCCCAGGCCATGTACGAGAAAAATCCCCGCGGCGTCGCGCGCCCCCGCTATGACCGCACGGAAGCCGTTCTCAGCGAAGCCATCGAGGACCACACTCTGGTCCTGATTCCCGCGAATAACTCCGTTCAACTGCGCCGCGCCATCCAACTCGTCGATGTCTGGAAACTGAATGACGAAGACCACGTCGATGCAGTGATTTACGGCGGGCAGATGGCGTATGAAGTCGCGCCTGAAATTGCCGCCAAGAAGGTGCCCGTACTCGTCAATTTAAAATGGCCCGAAGCGGAAAAAGACGCGGACCCGGACGACAAGCCCCCGCTGCGCACCTTGCGTTTCCGAGATAAGGCGCCTTCGTCCCCCGCCGCGCTAGCGAAGGCTGGTGCCAGCTTCGCGTTTTACTCTGGCGGCCTCACGGCTCCGAAGGACATCCTCAAAGCCGCGAAAAAATCCATCGATGCAGGCTTGCCGTCCGACGCCGCGCTTCGTGCGCTGACTCTCACTCCCGCCGAAATCTACGGCGTCGCCGACCGCCTCGGCTCCATCGAAACCGGCAAGATCGCCAACATGATCGTAACCGACGGCGACATTTTCGAAGAAAAAACAAAAATCAAAATGGTTTTTGTCGACGGCAAACGATTCGAAACGCACGAGCCCGAAAAGCCCAAGGATCCGCCCAAAGG
>DASXMM010000582.1:0-9238 GCA_036495665.1 Candidatus Acidiferrum sp.
GCCCCGGAAACTCGAATTACAATGCGCTGTGGGTGACGCTGAACAAACACACCTCGCGCGGCTTCGAGTTCCTGGCTTCGTATACGTACTCGAAATCGTTCGACTACAGTTCCGTCAGTTCCGGCGATGCGGTTCCGCTGCAGAACGCCTATTACCCGCGCGGGGATTATGGCCCGTCGGAGTTTGACGTCCGCAACCGGTTCGTCGTGAGCGGCTTCTATGAGCTTCCGTTTAAAAAGAGCCGCTTAGTGTCTGGCTGGCAGTTGGGCATCGTTTCCCAGGCACAAAGCGGGAGCCCGCTTACGCCTTTGCTTGCGATTAACACAGGGACAGGCACGACGCTCACGGTGCGGCCGAATCAACTACGAAAGGTGACCCCAACGGGGAATCCTTTCGAGTTCTACAACAATAAAGTCCTCTGCGAACCTTTTAACGGAACGCCAACAGGAACGGCTCCCACCGTAGGTAATTGCGCCACAACTCCAAATGCGGCGTTTGCGATTCCTTGCACGTTCAGCGCTATTCCGACGACGCCTGGCTCAAACAACTATCCGGTCATTCCGGGCAGTTGCACACCCGGCGACATCCAGCGAGATGCGCTGCGTGGTCCGGACTTCGTGAATACGGACTTCTCCGTGGTCAAGAACACCAAGCTCACGGAAAAGTTCACGCTGCAGTTCCGATCGGAGTTTTTCGATATCTTCAACCATCCGAACTTCGGCAATCCCAACAATGTTGTGACTGCCACCGCATTCGGACAGGTCACGAGCACGCGCTTTCCGGCGGGCGATTTCGGCTCGGCAAGAGAGATTCAGTTCGCGCTGAAACTGAGCTTCTAACAAGAACTACCGACCAAAAGGGGCGCTCGCTATGGCGGGCGCCTTTTTTGCGTTAGGGTAACTTCCCTTGAGCGAATGCTCTTTGCTTTCTCGCCGCTCGGCGCTCAAGCAAATGCGGACGGCTGAACATTTCAGTTACAATGGTCGTAACAATGGCCGTTAAAATGGAACCGGATCGAATTTAAAAAGGACTAGGCGTGATTCATCGTAACGTTTTCCATAACGAAAGCCTGCTGCCGATCGAGAAGGTTCGGCTTTCGCCCGGCCAGGCTGGGCTGGTGTGTGGATGGGGGTTGTTCACGACGCTACGAATTTTTCACGGCGAAGCGTTCGCGTACGAGCGGCACTGGCGGCGGCTGGAAAAAGATGCGGCGATTATTCACCTGCCGATGCCGTACAGTTCGGCGAAAGTGCGGTTGAACCTGCATGAAGTGATTCGCGCGAATGAAGTCTCCGAAGGAGCGGCGCGAATTTATCTTGTCTACAACCGGGTTGGTTTTTGGCAGAGCGACGAAAAACATCCGGAAGTCGATTTAATTATTTATACCTCGCCGCTGCCGCGATATCACGAACCGGTGCGCCTCGCGCTTCGCGAGCAGGGACGTCACGCAGCGTCACCGCTTGCGGGAGTGAAAACAACTTCGTGGCTGCAAAATGTGTGGGCTGTGGCGGAAGCGCAAAAAGAAGGCTTCGATGAAGTTGTTCTGCTGAACGAGCGCGGCGAAGTCGCCGAATGCACGGCGGCAAATATTTTCGCGGTAAAAGATGGGAAAGTTCTGACGCCGCCTCTGAATTCCGGCTGTCTTGAGGGCGTGACGCGCGGGATACTTTTTGAGATTGCTCCGGAAGCGGGCGTCCCAGTGATCGGGCAGTCGCTGCGTCCCGAAGACCTTTACTCGGCGGACGAGATTTTTATTTCTTCGACCAATCGCAATCTCATCGGAGTCGGCGAAATCGCCGGCCACAAAATTGCGACGGCTCCCGGCCCCGTGACGCATCAACTGAATAACCTCTTCGACGCGTACGTCGCGGAGTATGTCAATCGGCGATTAGCCGCCGCTTCCCACTGAGCAGGGCCAGCGCGAAGCGCCAGATCGAGGCTACACCAAGAACGCCCAGGGACGCGGACAACTCCACTCCCGCGGTTAGCACAGCGATTGCAGGCGCCGAACCTAACTCCTGTGGACGGCTGAGCCTCGGTTATTGGAGACCCGCGGCCATGGTTTTGACGATGGACCCGTTGGCGTCGTCATCTTTGAGAGCCCACACGAAGGCGCCACCCAAGCCGCCTGGGACACGTGCCTGCACGTAGCCCATCTTCAACCAGACCGTGACGGGATCGTCGTAGGACCAGAAGGTTTCCGTGCTGGGATCGTAGAGCCAGACCGCGACTCTTTGATAGTCAAAGTGGCGAGTGAATCCGGTGAGGCCGGTCGCGGTGAGATAAGTGATGACGCCGGGAGTTTGCAGATAATCCGCCGGGGGAAACGGAGCGGCAGCGGTCGAGGTCTGGTAGAGGCCGTTATCGGTGCTGGGAACGCCGGCCCAGCCGCGAGCATAGGTGGGGATACCAAGGACGAGTTTTTCTGGACGCACGCCCGCTCGCAGGTAGGAGGCGATGGTGTATTCGATGAAGAAGTTTTCGTCGCGGACGGGATCCTGCTTGTCGTCGAAGAGCGGCGAAGCGTGATTGGTGGAAGTCTCCCAGGTGCCGTGAAAGTCGTATCCCTGCACGTTGTAGTAATCGAGCTGCTTGGCGACTTCGGCCAACTGGATGTTGGAAAAGTTCTGCTGACCCGCCGGACCGAACATGGTGAGGAGGTAGTGCTTCTCGTTTGTTTTGCCCAGCGCGTCGAGCTGCTTGCGGAATTCCTGCATCAGGAGCGTGGCGTTCACCGTGTCTGAAGCGGCAGGGAATTCCCAATCGATATCAAAGCCATCGAAAACGCCGGCAGCGGAGACGCCTGGAGCGAGATTGCCGTTGATGAAGAGGTCGATGCAATTGGCGACCATGGCTTGGCGACCGGCGGCCGTGCTTGCGGCTGCGGAAAAACCGGGAGCGCCAGCCAGAGAAATCAAAACCTTAAGATTGGGATGAAGCTGCTTGAGTTGCTGGAGGGCGGCAAAGTTGCCGTAGAGCGGGCCGCTGTAAGGCGTGCCGCTGACGCTCGGAAGGTATGGGGACTGATAATCGGCCCAGGAATCGGCAATGGCGCACCCGGTCGGGGTGGCATCGCCGAACGCGTAAGTAAGATGAGTGAGCTTGCCGGCGACACCGTTGGATTGAAGATTGGCAATGTTGTAGCCGGCAAAATAAATGCTCCATTCCTCGAAATATCCGCCGACAACTTTGGCGTGGTGATGGTCGTCGCGATCTTGCTGGCCGGCCATCAGCGGCCGGGAACAAACGAGCGAGAGGAGTAAGCTGGCCAGCAAAATGGAAAGCACTTCTCTGGATACAGGGAGTCTGAGTAGACGGGGCGAAACATGGATTCTCATGGAGGTCACCTCGGGACAGGCATTAGGAACGACCGAGACTATAGACCTATATAGCGGCTCTGGCAATAGCGTAATTTAAATGGCAGAGCGAGGGTAGTTTCGTTGAATGCGCTATATAGCTGCTTCGCAGCGGGCAGAGATACCGGAAAACTTGGCCAGGCACGGATTTACCTAACGTACCATCCGCCGCAAGATCATTCGGTCAAAGGTTTGTTTCAGGGATGGAGTGTGGGGCAGCTGTACAACATTGGCTGGAATCAATTGAAGGAATTCACGCCCGACCTCGGGGCGTTTCTGCGGCGGCATCACAAGGCGAAAACCCAACACGTGGACTCCGTTTACGCAGATTAGGAATCTCCACGGCTTTCGTCCGCTAACGCGCGCTGGAAAGCGATGCGCACGGGACTAACTGATTCGGACTCAAAGGCGCAAATTATTTTGCCCGCGCTAAGGTAAGCAGCCGCGTGGCCGCAATTCCTGATTCCCCGGGGCAGGCCGGTTACCCGACCTCATGGCCGCCTTCTCTTGACAAACGAGAGGAGCTGCATATACTTCTCTGGTTTATCCAGAGGAGAGACGTTTGACTGAGACATCTGCAACGCTGGTGCAGGGCACCTTGGACATGCTCATTTTGAAAACACTGGCGCTCGAACCGCTGCATGGATGGGGCATATCGCAACGCATTCAGCAACTGAGCCGTGGCGTATTCGAGGTCAATCCAGGATCACTTTTCCCTGCGTTTCGAAGACTCGAACGCGCTGGTCTGCTGGAATGCGAGTGGCGAACCTCGGAAAACAACCGGCGAGCGAAATATTACTCGCTCACGCGAGCCGGGAAACAGAAGCTGAAAAGCGAGACGAAGGAGTGGGAGCGGCAGGTGGCGGCGATTGCGAGGATTCTGCAGACCGCTTCTTAGGAGGACGCCATGGGGCTTTGGACAAGTCTTTCGGCTGGGCTTCGCGGGTTGTTTCGCAAGCGTGACGCGGAGCAGGAACTTGATGATGAACTGCGCGATTTTCTGGACAAATCAACGGCTGAAAAAATGAGTGCGGGCATGACCCGCGAGCAGGCGCATCGGGCAGCACGGTTTGAGGTGGGCGGTGTGGAAGCGGTGAAAGAAGAGGTGCGTTCGGTAAGTTGGGAAACGCACCTCGAAACTATTTGGAACGACTTGCGGTTCGGCGCGCGGTTGCTGCGCTTCAATCCGGTTTTTGCGGGTGCGGCTATTCTTTCGCTGGCGCTGGGAATCGGAGCGAACACAGCCATTTTTCAAGTGCTCGATGCGGTGCGGCTGCGCACGCTGCCGGTGAGAAATCCCCAGGAAATCGCACGCATCGCGTTTGACCGCCGCGGGTCCAGGAGCGGAAACTTCAGCACGCGCTATCCTGATTTCTCGTACGCGATCTGGCAGCAGATCCGCGAGAGGCAGGAAGGGTTTTCGAGCGTCTATGCGTGGGCGCCGACACAATTCAACGTCTCGCCGGCGGGTGAAGTGCACAGCGTGCAAGGGCTGTGGGTCAGCGGTGAATTTTTTGAAACACTGGGAGTGGGGCCGGAGATTGGCCGCCTGCTGAGCGTGGCCGACGATCAGCCCACTTGTGCTACGGCCGGCGCGGTCTTGAGCTATTCCTACTGGCAGGAGCAATACGGTGGACGCGCGGACACAATCGGAGGGACAGTCTCCATCAACAGGCATCTCTTTCCGATTGTGGGCGTGGCGGCGTCGGATTTTTACGGCGTGGAAGTGGGCCGAAGCTTTGACGTAGCGGTTCCGATTTGCGCAGAGCCGCTTGTGAATGGCGAGGACAGTCACCTGAAAAGCCGTGTTGACTGGTGGTTGTCGGTGATGGGCAGGCTCAAGCCGGGCTGGACGGTCGAACGCGCCGCGGCGCAGTTGCGTGCGGTCTCACCGACGATTTTCGAGGCCACGCTGCCGCCACAGTACAACCCCTCCAACGTAAGACACTTTCTGGAAGCGAAGCTGACCGCCATTCCAGGCAGCTCCGGAGTCTCCGAGCTTCGTAAGACCTACGAACAGCCTCTGTGGCTACTGCTGGGGCTGGCGGGACTGGTGTTGCTGATTGCTTCCGCGAATCTCGCCAACCTGCTGCTCGCAAGAGCAAGCGCGCGCGAAAAAGAAATGGGAATGCGCATGGCAGTGGGCGCAGGACGAGGCCGGTTAATCCGTCAATTGCTGGCGGAAAGTTTGTTGCTGGCGTTGATAGGCACATTGCTGGGAGCTTTCCTGGCGCACGGCTTGAGCCAGGTGCTCGTGGCGTCGCTGAGCACGCAGCAGGATCCGCTGTTCGTCAATCTGGCAACCGACTGGCGTTTGTTTGGCTTTACGACGGCGCTGGCGGTGGTGACTTGTCTGCTGTTTGGGTTGGCGCCGGCTTTGCGCGCAACGAGTGTGGCTCCCGGACTCATCCTGAAAGAAAGCGCACGAGGACTGACAGAGGGGCGCTCGCGCTTCGGTTTGCGCCGCGTTTTGGTGGTAACGCAGATAGCGCTGTCACTGACGCTTCTGGTAGGGGCGGTGCTCTTCGCGCGAAGTTTGAATAACCTGGCGAAACTCGATCCAGGTTTTCGGCGAGACGGCATTCTTGTTGCGGACATTGATTTTTCCGCGCGCCATTTGACCACGGAAGCGCGCAAGGCGTTCTCCGAGGAACTTCTGCGGCGCGTGCGCGCGATTCCTGGCGTGGACGCCGCGGCGATTGCGGCCATTGTGCCACTTAGTGGCGACGGCATCGGCCACGACATCCTCCCCGGCGAGACTGGCGAGCCAGAAAGTGAAGCTCCGGTGGCTGCCTTCAACTACGTGAGCCGGGGGTTCTTCGATACTTTGCAAACACCGTTCCTGATGGGCCGCGATTTTGATGAGCACGACCGTATGGGCGCGCCGAACGTCGCCGTCGTCAACGAAGCTTTCGTCAAGCGATATGCTCGCGGAAAGAACCCAGTGGAATTGCGATTCCGGGTGCGCCGCATGATGAAGACTTCCGCACCGTATCAAATCATCGGGGTGGTCAAGGATACGAAGTACAGCGATCTGCGCGAGGACCTTGGACCTATCGTGTATATTGCGCAGGCCCAGAATGACGATGCAGCGAGCGATGCGCAGATTCTGTTGCGTTCACGAGCGCCGCTGGCAGGCCTTCTTGCCGCCGTAAAAAGCAGCGCGATCGAAGCTGATCCGGACGCGGACATCACTTTTTATAATTTGCACAAAATGATTGACGATGGATTGTTGCGGGACCGCCTGATGGCGCGCTTGTCCGGATTCTTTGGTTTCCTGGCCGTTCTTCTCGCGGTAATTGGTTTATACGGAGTGATCTCATACATGGTGGCGAGGCGGCGCAATGAGATTGGGATTCGCATGTCCCTCGGGGCGGACCGGCGCTCCATCATCGCTCTTGTTCTGCGCGAGTCCGTGCTTCTTCTCTGCATTGGGCTGACGATTGGAGTGGTTGTGTCGCTTGCGGCGTCGAGCGCGGCCGCTTCGCTGCTCTTCGGCCTGAACCCGCATGATGCGACAACACTGGTGATCGCCACGGCTAGCCTCGCAGCGATTGCTTTAACGGCCAGTTATTTGCCCGCGCTGCGCGCTTCCAGGCTTGATCCAATCGAAGCGCTCCGTCACGAATAAAGTCATAAGTGAAGACTAACTGGCAGGGTACGCCCCTTCACCGGACGCACCTCAGCAGCGGCATTTCGACGGCTGCGTGCTACAATCCCGTCGCGAGCAACTGATGCCCGACACAGCTTCTATTTCCCTAGGCGGAGCCGTACTTGAAGTGGTTTCACCGGACGGCGCGCGGCGGTACGTGCGCGTGACGCAGACGCCTTTCATGATAGGGCGCGGGGCGGAAACCGGGAATCATTTGCAGCTTTCGGACCGGAGGATTTCGCGGAATTGCGCGGCGCTGGTGATTGAAGCGGGGCGGCTGTACATCGAAGATCGCGGGCAGCGGCGCGGGCTTTTTGTGAATGGAGAAAAGGTTGAGAGCCGGCTTTTGGCTGACGGCGACTCGATTACGTTTGGGCTGGAAGATTCATACGAGATTTTGTTCCGGTCCGGGACGGCGGCAGGCGAGGAGTCGATTCCGAATCTGTTGACGCGGATCGAGCACATCACGAGTTCGGAGCCGGTGGGGGGCGGGCTGCGGAAGCTGAACCTCTTGCTGGAGGCGACTACTCTTTTGCACTCGCAGCTGCCGCTGGATTCGGTGCTGGGAACGATGCTGGATCATGCGGTGTCTGTTACCGACGCGGATCGTGGGATGCTTTTGGAAGCGGATGCCAATGGCACGTTGAAGGTGCGACTTGCGCGGCGGACGGGCGGGTTGCGGCTGCCGCCGGAAAGTATTACACCCAGCCAGACGGCGATTCAGCTGGCGCTGCGGCAGCATTCGCCCGTGGTTACGGAAGACATTGAGCGGGCAGACATGGATTTGCAGTCGGCGCAGAGCATCATTGCGCAGCGGCTTCGCGCCGTTGTGGTGATTCCGTTGTCTGCGGTGCACCGGTCGAGTTCGGATTCGAGCGGTGGGACGCCGGCGGTTGGGCATTCGCTGGGCGTGCTTTATCTGGATTCGCGGCGGCCCGCGGCGTTTTCCAAGCTGGACCGGCAGATTTTAGATGCCCTTGCCGCGGACGCTGCGAGCATCCTGGACAATGCGCGACTCGTGATTCGGGAGCGCGAGCGGCAGCGCATGGAAGAGCAAATCAATATTGCGCGGGATATTCAGCAGGCGCTGCTGCCGCGAAATTTTCCGGATCATCCGCACTTTGCTGTCGCAGGTTGCAACTATCCCTGCCTTTCGGTGGGAGGGGATTATTTTGATGTTTTTCCGCTAGCGAACAACCGAACGGCGTTTTTGATCGCGGACGTTTCGGGCAAGGGGTTGGGGGCGGCGCTTCTGACGACGATGCTTCAGGGGGCGCTGTCGGCTATGATGTTGGGGACCGATCCGGCGCGAGTATTCAATCATGTGAACCGGTTTTTGTGCGATCACGCGGAAGTCGGGCGTTACGCGACGATGTTTTTTGGAATTTTGGATGACGACGGGCACCTGGAATTTATCAATGCCGGGCATCCTTCGCCGTTTCTGATTCGACGGGGCGTTGCGGAAGAGCCTTTCAGCGAAGGCTCGTATCCTGTGGGGCTGGTGCCCGAGGCGGAATATACCACGGCACGGTTGAAGCTGGAGCCTGGGGACACGATAGTGCTGTTCAGCGACGGCGTGACGGAAGCAATGGACCCGGACGAGCAGCTTTTTGGGGTTCCGCGGCTGAAAGAAATTCTCACGGGACTGACGGAGTGTCCGCTGGATCAGATTCAGAAGTGTGTGCTTGAGGCCGTGGAGAATTTTGCGCGCGGCGCTAGCCAGGCGGACGACCTGACGTTGCTGGTGGTCCGCTATCGGGCGGCTGGCGCGAAGAGTACGACGGACACAGACGCTTCGCCGGCCACGCATTCTGTATCGGCGTAGAGTTTTGGCCTGCTTCAGGAAATCTCAGTAAAACGCGCGCAACGTTTGCGTAAATCACTTACTATCAACATTTTCCGCGATTTCGGCGGCGGGCTCGCGGAGCGCGCGGTGGGGCTCTATCGCTCGTGCGGCGAACGCTGCTGCACTGCCGTACGATATTCGGCATATTTTTGTATCCTTCTGGCTTGCTGAGTCGTCGAATACTTGACTTCGCCCGCGATTCGCAATATGAAGGGGTTGCAGGCGCGGTTTATTTGTCTCTGTACGCGTTGTTGCTCTGCTGAAGTCACTCCAACCTGGGGGTATCATGCAGGCTACCCGAAGAGACTTTCTGAAGTACACCACGATTGGCGGAGCGGCCGCCGCGATTTTCGGCTTCGACCTCCAACCCGCTTACGCACAACT
>DASXMM010000583.1:0-5653 GCA_036495665.1 Candidatus Acidiferrum sp.
CCGAGGAGGAGTTGGCGTTAGGGCGGGGCAGCGGGTTCCAGGAGGCATCACTGGGACAGCTTATCCTTCGAACTGAGACGGCGGTGATTGCCGCGATATCGGTGGTGAACTTTGCGCTTTTGCCGGACTGATCGGCAAGCCGGGAACTGGAGGCGGCTTGGTCGAGAAGTAATGGAGGGACGCGAGCCGGATTCATCTTGCCGAGACAGGGCGCAATGTATTGCGCCCCTACAAAGGCGCGGCAAGATGACACGGGTTGGGCAACGTACTGGCGGCGGTATGGAATCTTACCCTGCGTGGTTGGGGGAGCGCGCGAGTAACGGCGGCGTGCAAATCCAATCTGGCGCGGCTTGCGATGCCCGTGTTATAAATAGAGGGTACTAGAAAATGCAAAGCACGGACCAGAACCAACCTTTAGCACCCTCGGTTCCGGAAACTCCAGCGCCGGCGCCCTCCGCCGCGCATTCCCTGCGAAACGAAATCCGCGTTTGGACGCGCGACCTGCTCATTGCCATTGGGTTGGCGCTGGTCATCATCGTTTTTCTGTACCAGCCAGTGAAGGTTGAAGGGACCAGTATGGCTCCCTTGCTTTCTGACCAGGAGCGGATTTTTATTAATAAATTTGTGTACCGCTTCGAGCCGATTGAGCGGCGAGATGTCGTGGTGTTCTGGTATCCGCTCGACCATTCAAAATCGTTCATCAAACGTGTGATTGGATTGCCAGGAGAAAGTGTGGAGATTCGGCAGGGCACGGTGTATGTGAACGGACGCGCGATTGACGAGCCCTATGTGCCGACGCAGTACGAAGATTTAAGCGATTACGGGCCGGTGCGCGTGCCCAGGGACAGTTATTTCGTGATGGGCGACCATCGCATCAGTTCGAATGACTCGCGGGTGTTTGGGCCGGTGGCCAGCAAATTTATTTACGGGCGCGCGGTGTTCGCGTATTGGCCGGTGGACCATTTCGGTTCGCTCTCGACGACGGAAGCAAGCAGCACCAAATGACGGGGATTTGCAATACTCGGCAGACTTTGATGACTACACTCGGAGGACAAACTGACAGAAGTTCCGCATCGACCCGCCACTCTCGCTCTGGAAGACGGGCGCCTCTTTAACGGCCGCGCCGCGGGCGCTATAACGCGCCGTGGCGGCGAAGTCGTTTTCAATACCAGCCTCACCGGTTATCAGGAAGTTTTTACAGACCCCAGTTATGCGGGGCAGATTGTCTGTTTGACTTATCCGCACATTGGGAATGTTGGCGCGAATCTCGACGATGAGGAATCGGCGCGACCGTATATCGATGCGTTGATTGTGCGGGAGTTTTCGCAGATTTCGTCGAATTGGCGGTCGGCGGAGACGGCGCAGCTTTATTTGAACCGGCACAAAATTCCCGCGATTTGGGATATTGATACGCGCGCGCTGGTGCGGCACATTCGCAATGTTGGCGCGCTGCGCGGCATGGTGGCGACCGACGGAACCCCGCCCGAACAACTGATTCATGAAGCCAAGCAAATACCGTTGATGGCTGGGCAGGAGCTTGCGAGCCATGTCAGCTGCAAAAAAGCGTATGGATGGGAGAAAAGCTCGATTGAACTGACCATTCCGCCCTGGTCGGAAGCGATGGGGGAGTCTGGTAGGGATTCGGACACGCCTAGGTTTCGTGTGGCGGCGTACGATTTTGGGATCAAGCAAAATATATTGCGGCTGCTGGTGGATCATCATTGCGATGTCTGGGTGGTTCCCGCGCAGACGTCGGCGCAGGACGTGCTCGACTTGAAGCCGGACGGCGTGTTTCTTTCGAATGGGCCGGGCGATCCTGAACCTGTCGGGTACGCAGTGGAAAATATTCAGAAGCTGCTTGGACGCGTGCCGGTGTTTGGAATATGCCTCGGGCATCAGCTTTGCGGGCTGGCTCTTGGTGGAAAAACCTTTAAATTGAAGTTCGGGCATCATGGGTCGAATCATCCCGTGAAGAATTTGCTGAATGAGAAGATCGAGATTACGGCTCAGAACCATGGGTTTTGTGTCGATCCCGAATCGCTGCCTTCGAGCGATGTCGAGATTACGCACGTTAATTTGAACGACCACACCAACGAGGGGATGCGCCATAAAAAACTGCCGCTCTTCAGCGTGCAGTATCACCCGGAAGCGTCGCCGGGGCCGCACGACTCGCACTACCTCTTCACTAAATTCACGGACATGATGAAGGAGCACGCGGGGTGAAGAGGCCGTTGCTTGTCTGCGTTTTGCTGTTCGGAGCGATAGGGGTTTCGATTTCTGCGAATTCGCAGGACACTGCTTCAGCTGTTTCGGTGGACGGGATTTGCGGCAAACTAGTTTCCATCGAGGAAGTCCCGGATAAGGGAACAACGAAATCGGCTCACGAAATAGTTAAACCATTCGAGCACACGCGGGTTCGCTTATTTTCGCCCACCGCTGGCGCGGATTGCTGCAGCTTAATGACGCCTATCGCGGAAGTCACGACCGGGCGCGATGGTAGCTTTCAATTCAAGAAACAGACACCGGGCGATTATTGGGTTGTCGCGACGTTGAGTGGCGCGGAATACAAACTGCTCATTCGCTATGAGCCGTTAAAGAAGGTCGCGACGGATTGCTCGAAGGCTTTGTATGTTCTCCAAAAGGGGAAGTTTCAGCTTCAGCGCACCGAGACCGTGACGGTCCATTGAGGTGCGTGGAGATTTTGTTTTGTGATGCTTCCGGAGCCTCGTCGTCAGGGGTGTAACGGGGGAGCAGCTTGTTTTGTGTAGAATGGACGGACTTAAAAAGCCATTGAGGCGGGATGCCAAAACGCACTGACATTAAGAAAATTCTGATTATCGGGTCTGGGCCGATTGTTATCGGGCAGGCTTGCGAGTTTGATTATTCGGGGGCGCAGGCTTGCAAGGCTTTGCGGGCTGAGGGCTACGAAGTGGTGTTGGTCAATTCGAATCCGGCAACGATCATGACGGATCCGGAGTTGGCACATAGGACCTACATTGAGCCGCTAACGAAGGAATACCTCAACGAGATTTTGGCGCGCGAGAAGCCGGATGCGCTGTTGCCGACTGTAGGCGGGCAGACGGCCTTGAACCTTGCCGTGGAACTTGCTGAGAGCGGGATTCTCGAGAAACACAAAGTGGAGATGATTGGGGCGTCGCTTCGCGCTATCAAGGTGGCGGAGGACCGGCTGTGGTTTAAGGATGCTTGCCGGAAAATTGGGTTGGAAGTGCCGGCGTCGGCGCTGGTCAACAACGCGCAGGACGCCTTGCGGCTGTGCGATCAACTGGGGTTTCCGCTGGTTATTCGGCCTTCGTTCACTTTGGGCGGGACGGGCGGCTCGATCGCTTACAACAAGGAAGAGTTTGGGGAGGCGATCTCGCATGCTTTGGACATGAGTCCGGTGCATGAGGCGTTGGTGGAAGAGTCTGTGCTTGGTTGGAAAGAGTATGAACTTGAGGTGATGCGCGATCATCGCGACAATTTTGTTGTGATTTGCACGATTGAAAATTTCGACCCGATGGGCGTGCACACCGGGGATTCGATTACCGTGGCGCCGGCGCAGACTTTAACCGACAAGGAATATCAGCGCATGCGCGACGCTGCCGCTGCGATTGTGCGTGAAGTCGGGGTGGAGACGGGCGGATCGAACGTGCAGTTCGCGATTAATCCGGAAAACGGGCGGATGACCGTGATTGAGATGAATCCGCGCGTTTCGCGGAGTTCGGCGCTGGCCAGCAAGGCTACTGGTTTCCCCATCGCCAAAATTGCGGCGCGGGTTGCGGTTGGAATGACGTTGGATGAGATTCCGAACGACATTACGAAGAAAACGCCTGCTTGTTTTGAACCGACGATCGATTATGTAGTCGTGAAGATTCCGAAATGGCAGTTTGAAAAGTTTCCTGGAGCGGACAGCACTTTGGGAACGCAGATGAAGTCGGTTGGCGAAGTGATGGCCATCGGACGCACGTTCAAAGAGGCGCTGCAAAAGGGTATTCGTTCTTTGGAACCGCACACGGCGTGGCGGGCTCCAGCGGAAACGCCCGACTCGCTGTTGCGCGAAAAACTTGCCACGCCGCGGCCGGACCGGATTCATTGGCTGCTCACGGCAGTCGACAGAGGATTACCGGCGCAGGAGATTTGCGAGCTCACGAAGATCGACCCGTGGTTTATTCACCAGATCGAAGAACTGGTGGCGATGAATCGCCGGGCGGCCTCGGTAACGGTGGAAACGGCCTCGAAGGACTTGCTGCGAGAAGTGAAGCGCCACGGGACGAGCGACGAGCAACTGGCGCAGATATGGAAGAGCACTCCGGCTTCGGTGCGGCTGCAACGCGCGCGGTATGGCGTGGCACCCGTTTTCAAACGCGTAGATACTTGCGCGGCGGAATTTGAGTCGTTTACGCCGTATCTTTATTCGACGTACGAGGACGAAGACGAATCGGACGTGCAGGCGCGGCCCAAGATTATGATTCTGGGCAGTGGGCCGAACCGGATCGGGCAGGGAATCGAGTTCGATTACTGCTGCTGCCATGCGGCGTACGCGTTGCGCGAGGATGGTTTCGAAACCATCATGGTGAATTGCAATCCCGAGACGGTTTCGACTGACTATGACACTTCAGACCGTCTCTACTTCGAACCGCTGACGCTCGAAGATGTTCTGGCGATTGTTGATCGGGAAAAGCCGCAAGGCGTAATTGTTCAATTTGGCGGGCAAACGCCGTTGAATCTTGCGCAGGAGCTGAAGCGCAATGGCGTGCCGATCATCGGCACGGCTCCTGAGTCGATCGATCTGGCGGAAGACCGCCGGCGATTTGGGGGATTGCTCGACAAATTGAGAATTCCGCAGCCTCGCAACGGGACCGCGCTCGTTCCGGAAGAAGCGGCGCGCGTTGCCGCGGAAATCGGCATGCCAGTGTTGGTGCGTCCGAGCTATGTGCTTGGCGGGCGGGCGATGGTGATCGCCTATGATGTGAATACTGTGCAAGAGTACGTAGCGCAGGCGGCGCTGATGGGCCCAGCGCGACCCGTGCTTATTGATCAGTTTCTTGAGGAAGCTACGGAAGTTGATGTGGACGCGCTTGCCGACGGCACCGACGTTGTGATCGGCGGCATCATGGAGCATATCGAAGAGGCGGGCGTACACTCCGGCGATTCTTCGTGCGTACTGCCGCCAGTGAGCTTGTCGCCGGCGATTCTCGAGCACATCCGCGAATACACAAAGCGGCTCGCGCTCGCGCTTAAAGTGATCGGGCTGATGAACGTGCAGTACGCGATTCAACGGGATACGGTTTATGTTTTGGAAGTGAATCCTCGCGCTTCACGCACAGTCCCGTACGTCAGCAAAGCGACCGGCGTGCCGCTCGCGAAAGTGGCAGCGCGATTGATGGCCGGCAAAAAGCTTGCGGACATGAGCCTTCCGCTGGTGCAGCACAACGGAATTTCCGAAATTGCCGTGCACGAATTTTATTCGGTGAAATCGCCGGTGTTTCCGTTCAATAAATTCCGTGGTGTAGACACGATACTTGGGCCGGAGATGCGCTCGACCGGCGAAGTGATGGGCATTTCGACGTCGTACGGATTGGCGTTTGCGAAAGCGCAACTCGCCGCCGGACAACGCCTTCCTCGCAAAGGGACGGTGTTCCTCAGCGTGAAT
>DASXMM010000584.1:0-3072 GCA_036495665.1 Candidatus Acidiferrum sp.
CTGCACTCAACTCCGCATGACCCCCGCTGAAGCCATCACCGCCGCCACAATCAATGCCGCCTACTCCCTCCGCCGCCAAAATCAAATCGGCTCCCTCGGGGTTGGCAAATTCGCGGACCTCGCCGTCTTCGACGTAGCCGATTACCGCGAAATTCCTTATTATTTTGGAATGAACACCTGCTGGTTGACCATGAAGCGGGGGGTCGTGGTCCATGCCGCCAAGAAAACCGCCATCTAGCCCTCGCAAGAAGCCGGAAAAAAAGATCAAAATCCTGCAAGTCAAGAGGACGGAGCAGAAGCCTTTCTTGTTGGAGTACTTTTATCCCTTTTTGGGAATCCTCCTCGTTGTCCTCACGTTTTTTCTCTGGGCCTTCGGCTACCGCCTGGACGAAGCCGCCGTGATTGCCGTTTGGGTCGTGGGAATTATTTTTGTTGGCCGGCAAACCGTGCGGTTTTTCAAGAACGAGCCGGCGCCAAAAAAAACGGAAGCGAAACCTCCACTGGCTTCGATGCCCTCAACAAAATACACTCCGCCCGCTCTGCCTCGCGTCAGCAAAGACTTCCGTCCGATGCCTCCCAAAGGCGACAAACGATATCCGCCGCCGAGCCCTTTTATCAAGCCTCCAAAATAATCAGCTATGATGGTCTGCTGCCCCGGAGGGGAAACGTTTGCGATGAAACGACTGATTGAGTGTGTGCCGAATTTTTCTGAAGGACGCGACCCCGCAAAAGTAGACGCCATCGTTGCCGCAATGAGCGCCATCTCCGGCGTCTACATCCTCGACCGCGAAATGGACGCCGATCATAATCGCTGTGTGATCACTCTTGCCGGCGAACCCGATGCGGTCGCCGAAGCCGCTCTGCGCGGAGTTGGCAAAGCCCTCGAGCTGATTGATCTCACAAAACATACCGGCGCGCACCCGCGCGTCGGCGCCACCGACGTCCTCCCCTTCATTCCCATCGAAGGCGCCACCCTTGAGGATTGCGTAGCCCTTGCCCGTCGCACCGGCCACGAAATTTGGGCGCGCTACAGAATCCCCGTGTTTTTCTACGAAGCCGCCGCGCAGCGTCCCGACCGCGCCAATCTCGAAAACGTCCGCCGCGGCCAATTCGAAGGCCTGCGCGAAGAAATGAAGCACAATCACGACCGCCAGCCGGACGTCGGCGAGCCCAAGCTTCACCCGACAGCGGGCGTAACGGTAGTGGGAGCGCGCAAATTTCTGGTCGCGTACAACGTCAATCTCAACACTTCGGACATCAGCATCGCCAACAAAATCGCAAAAGCCATCCGCTTCTCCTCCGGCGGTTTTCGCTACGTAAAATCCATGGGCGTGGAGCTGAAAGCCCGCAACCTCGCCCAAGTCTCCATCAACCTCACAGACTTCGAGCAAACTCCCATGCACCGCGTCTACGAAACCGTCAAACGCGAAGCGGCGCGCTATGGCGCAATGCCGGTCGGCAGCGAAATCGTCGGTCTCATTCCCAAAAAAGCCATCGAAATGGCCGCCGATTTCTTTCTGCAACTGGAAAACTTCTCTCCAGCGCAAGTCTTTGAGAATAAGCTGGCCGATGCCCTCAGCGGAGCGCCGCTCGAAACCAGCAAAGACGGCAAGCTCTCCACTCTCGCGCGCCCGTTCCTGGACGCAGTAGCCTCGCCAACAGCTACGCCCGGAGGCGGCAGCGTTTCCGCGTTGGCTGGCGCCTTAGCCGCTTCGCTCGGTCGAATGGTCGCGGGCCTCTCCCACAAAAAGAAGTCTCAGGCTGCGCATGTCGACAAGCTGTCAACGGAACTCGACTCTCTGCGCCGCATCGCCGACGAACTCGCGGCAGCCATCGACCGCGACGCCGCCGCGTATGACGCCGTCTTAGCCGCGTTCAAGCTCCCGCACGACAGTCCCGAAGAGACACAGCAGCGCGCAGCCTCCATTCAGGCGGCCACGAAAATCTCCGCCGACGTCCCGCTCCAGGTGGCACAGCAGGCAGTTGCTCTTTTCGAACGCCTTGGACAACTGGAACCTATCGCCGCCGCATCCATGAAGTCAGACTTGGAAGTAGCACGTTATATGGCCGCCGCGGGGGCGCGCGGAGCTTTAGCCAACGTCGAGGTCAACCTCGATAGCATTACCGATAGCGCCTATGTGGCGCAGATGCGCTCCAACATCGCGTCCCTCCGCGATAAACTGGTCAATGCGCCTCGCACAACGACCGCCTAAACGCGTAAAATAGATCTTCCCTCGGCCCCTCGGCCTTTGAAAGGAGTAGTTCATGAAACGTCCCACGAACACACACGCCACGTCCTTTGCTTCGGCGATTTCCCGGCTCGCGGCTATCGGCCTCTTGCTTGGAGCAGCTCTTACACTTTCCAACCGGGCACAAGCCGGGACCCTCGGCGCCGACAAAATCGGCATGTTTCCCAAAGACGTCGGCGAATTCGGCTACGCCGACATGAAGAAAGCCCGCACCTTAAAATGGTTTCCGCAATTGCAGGAGCAGGTACTTCCCGAGCGCTTCCGCCAGTTCGAAAAATTTCTCGCCTCCAGCGGCAACGACCCCAACAGCCAGGTCGATGAAATCGCCTGGGCGCTCGTTCCCGAAGGCATGACCGCGAAAGCCGAAGGCACAGGCTCAGACGCCGTTCCCAGCGGCGAACAAATGGTCGGCATCGCTCTCGGCAACTTCAACCAGGATACGACCGCCTCCTACTTCAAGAAGCAAAAGCTCCCCACGTCCTCGATACATGGCTACACTCTCTACGCCTTCGGTACCGGCACCGGGCCGAGCGACCTCTTCTTCTTCTTCGTTGACTCCAGCACTGCCGCCTACGGCCACCGCAGCGTCCTTGAGAAAATGATCGCCGTCCGCTTCGGTGAGGAAGACAGTCTTCTGCGCAACGATAAATTTTCCGCGCTGATCAACGAAGCCAACACCGGCAGCTCCGTCTGGCTCGTCACCAATCCGGCCTACACGCGCCTCGCCATTCAGCAACTCGCTCCGGAAATCCAGCAATTCCCCGAAGCCGCCAAGCTCGTCACGCGCATGGCGGCTTCGGGGAATTGCTGGATTTCCGGAGCG
>DASXMM010000585.1:0-5162 GCA_036495665.1 Candidatus Acidiferrum sp.
GACGGCACTGCGCGCCTGAATACAGCCCCAACATGCATTAGCTTTCTGAACGCGAGCCAGATCGCGGCGCTCGATCCGCAAGGCGTGGGAACGAATGCCGCGCTGATGACCTATATTCTGGGCCGGTACCCTTTGCCAAACTATCCAACGGGAGGAGACGGTATCAATACCGAGGGCTTCCGGTTTACCGCGCCAGCGCACAACAGCGAGAACCTCTACACAACGCGTATTGATTACGGCATTTCGGAGAAGCACAACCTCTTTTTCCGCGCCAACGTGGCACGGCAAGGGGAGGACGACTTCTTCAACACGGCCATCGTGCAGTTCCCGGGTGACCCGGTTGTTCCTGTGCAGAAGGACAAATTTAATAGCTACACCGGAGTTTTAGGCTGGACGTGGACGATTTCGCCGCGCATGCTCAATACGCTGACCGTCGGATTCGTTCGCCCCATCCTGGAATTTAACAACAATTACCAGCCTACTTTCCCGGTTGAGGTGGGATTCTCCGGGGATATATCAAGCCCTTATGTGGGTTACTCGTCGCAATCCAGAAATGTTCCGGTACCGGAAATTCGCGACGGTTTTAACGTCACAAAAGGCAAACATACGATTGACGTGGGGTTGGATTTCAAACTCACACGGGTCATCAGCGGACTCACAAACAGCTACGATTTCGTGACATACGGTCTCGGCGGCCAACTGCAGAATCTCGATCCCTCGGTGCGTCCGGCGGACTTGAGTTCCGATCCTTCGGCGATCACGAACTACGACAACTGGTTTCCAACCATCTTGGGGCGTTACGCGGCCGTTGCTGCCAACTTTAATTACGACAAGAGCCAAAACGCATTGCCGAATGGAAGCGATAAAGCGCGCTACTACAACTACAACGAGTTTGAAATTTACGCGCAGGATAGTTGGAGAATGCGTAGGGACTTGACGCTAACCTACGGGCTCCGATGGGACTATCACACGGTGCCGTACGAAATTAACGGTTTTCAGTCTGTTCCGAGCATCAACGAGAACGCGTATCTGGCGGATCGCGTTGCCGCCGGATTGGCGGGACAGAGCGGACCGAACGTGATTCCCTCCGTGAGCTACAGCCTGGGGGGACCGGCGAACAGCGGCAAGGCGTTCTACTCCCCGGACCACAAAGATTTTGGTCCGAGGATCGCTCTTGCTTACAATCCGGCGTTCAAGGACGGTTTGCTGCACAGTGTCATGGGGGACGGGAAAACCACCATTCGAATGGGAAGCGCAATCCTGTACGACCGGATTGCGGGTGGAGCAAGTTTCGGCCTCGACCAGAACACATTTCTCTTCGATTCAAATGCCAATTCACCCTGCGGCATGGCCGGGAATGCCTTTGGTTCGCTCCAGACGGACCCCAGGTTCACAGCCATCGGAGCGCTACCAGCCGCAGGCTCAACCTGCACAGCTCCGACCGCTCCGACGATTACCTTGCCAAATACACCTAACGTGGTAGGTGGGGTTCCTGTTGGAACGGCCAACGGAGGTTTCCCATCTTTTTTTCAATTCGATTCCAACGCGAAAACTCCCTACGCGATCATATTTAATTTTGGTTTCCAGCGTGAGCTGCCCGGGGATTTCATCATCGAAGTCAATGCGGTCAGCAGGCTCGGCCGGCGGTTGCTTGCGGTCGGGGATGCCGCGCAGATTGTAAACTTCAAGGATGTGACCTCCGGCACCTTTCTTAAGGAGCAGTTTGGAGAACTAGAAAAGCAGGTGCAGGCTGGTGTTCCTTTTAACCAGATCACGAACGTTCCATGGTTCGAAAACCAGATGGGTGGAACGGTCAACTGCCAGAACTTCACGCAAGCGAATTTCGGGATCAGTCTGAGCTGCTCTCAGCTTGCCGCCGGCTTTTTCGGCCAGCTCATCAACAAGGGGGATCTCTCGGACACCGTTCAAGGCCTGTTTTCCAGCGGCTTCTTGGATTACAACGTGGGACTGCCTGCGCAGACGGGAGCGAACGGCTACATCGGAAATTACGCGAGTTCGAACTACAACGGGCTTTTGGTGAACGTGCGCAAGCGGTTCTCGAAGAGCCTGCAATTCAAGTTTAACTACACTTACTCGCATTCCATCGACAATGTCTCGGAAATCACAAACAACTATGTGACGTACACCGGCACTGGAGATGGACTCGTCTGCGACCTGACGAATTTGCGGACGTGCCGCGCGAGTTCCGATTTCGACGCGCGGCATATTGTTTCCGGTGACTATATCTATGACTTGCCGGTTGGCAGGGGACGAACGGTGTTGCAGGATGCACCGAGGTGGCTTGACGCTGTCATCGGGGGATGGACTTGCAGCGGAATCGTGACGTACCGCACGGGATATCCCTTCACCATCAACACGGGCGCGTTCCCGACGGATTTTACGCTGGACGCTCCGGCAGTGGTCACGGGGCCACTGAAGTCCGGCATCCATACGGACGCCAATGGGAATCTACAGTACTTTGCTAATCCGACTGCGGCGCTCTCGAACATCAGCTTTCCGTACGCAGGCGGCGTGGGCAATCGCAACGCCGCTGTGGGCCCAGGCTTCTTTGACATGGATATGGGAGTAAGCAAGTCTTTCCAAATGCCGTGGTCGGACAAGCAGCGATTGAAGTTCCGGTGGGATTCCTTCAACACCTTTAATCACCCAAGTTTTAATGGGCCTGCGTCCGCGACGCTCAGCAGCACGAGCTCGTTCGGAATCATAAACTCGACGGCATCTACGCCGCGCGTCAGCCAGTTCGCTCTGAGGTATGAGTTTTAACGGAACCGCTTCAGAACGATTTCCAAGAGGGAGGCTGGGTTTTGGCCTCCCTTTTGCATTTTAGAGAAGAAGACCGCCAGCGGCCTGGCAGGAAAGAGGCAGCAAATCGAAGGGCGGGCCCTTCGAGGCTGGGGCAACTCTTCGCAACTCATGGTAAACAAGCCCCGGCTTTGGGCTGGCGGGAGTTGGAACGATGGACTACAGGTTTTTCAGGTGGGCGAGGCGGAAGGGGGAGCCGAGGTGTTCGCGGAGGTCGATCCAGTGCTGTTCGGGGATGGTGGTGAAGACTTCGACGACTTTGGGGTCGAATTGCGTGCCAGAGCAGCGGCGAATTTCTTCGCGGGCGTGGCCCATGGGTAGGGCTTTGCGGTAGGGGCGATCGCTGATCATGGCGTCGAGCGAGTCGGCGATGGTGAAAATGCGGGCGCCGAGGGGAATTTGTTCGCCTTTAAGGCTGCGCGGATAGCCGGTGCCGTCGAAGAATTCCTGGTGAGCCAGGACGATTTCAGCGGCGTCGCGGAGGAATGGAATGCGGATCAGCATGTTGTAGCCGATTTCACAGTGCTTGCGCATGATTTGCTTTTCATCGTCAGTGAGGGGGCCGGGTTTGCGCAGAATGCCGTCGGGGATGGCCATTTTACCGATGTCGTGGAGGAAAGCGGCGCGAGCGAGAATGGCCAGGTACGCGGGCGGAACGGGCATGGCTTTGGCGATGGAGATGGTGAAGGCGGTAACGCGTTGGCAATGGCCTTCGGTCTCGGCGTCCTTCAAGTCGAGGGCGCTGCCGAGGGCTTCGAGTGTGTCGTCGTAGGACTGCTCGAGCTGGCCGAGGGCGCGAGTGAGTTCGGCGGTGCGTTCTTCAACTTGGTGTTCGAGCTGGAGCTGGTAGCTGCGATTTTCCGCGACGAGGCGGCGGTGTTGGAGCGCGCGGCCAACGCCGAGGAACAGTTGGTCTTTCTCGAAAGGCTTGAGGATGTAGTCGTAGGCGCCGCGGCGAATGGCTTCGAGGGCGGTGGAGATGTCGTGAATGGCCGTGACCATGATCACCGGGACTTCGGGATCGTATTCGCGGAGCCAGTCGAGGAGCTTGATGCCGTCCATTTCGGGCATGATCATGTCGCTGAGGACGAGATCGGGCGTGGACCTCTTGACTTGCTCCTGAGCGGCGCGGCCATTGCTTACAGCGGTGCAGCGATAACCCTTCGATTCGAGCATGGTGGAAACGACTTCTCGAATCGCTTCTTCATCATCTACGACCAGGATCTGTTCTAGCTCCACGAGTATTTGCCCCCAGCGCCATTATACGGGACAGCACAGCGGGAAAGGGGTACGCTTGCCCATTCAGAAAATAGCATGTTAGCGTCAAGGGAACCTTCGTAGAAGGCCTCGTGTGGTCCCCCAGCGAGAGACGCAGCGGTGGTTTTCGCGCGGCGACGACCAATGAAAGCGGGAGGCAGCGCATCGTGTTGGTGAACCAGGGCCTTCTCGGAATCGCTTTCTTCGAAGCGACGGCGTTCATCGTCCTGCTGGTCCTTTTCCTTATTTTTCAGCGCGATCATATCAACAGGTATTTCCGGTCGTGGGTGGCCGGGTGGTGCGTGATTACGGTGGCGTCGCTGTGCGAAGTAGCGCTGCTGAGCCAGAATTTGCCCGAATTGTGGCCGGCGGTAGTGATAGGAAGAGTGGTGGCGACACTGCTGCTTTCAGCGGCCGTGGTGCAATTCACGAATGGAGAAGGGAAGCGCAGTTGGCCGATGCTGCCGCTCGCGGGCGTTGTGTTGTTTGGCGTTTATTATTTTCAGCGCGGCGCGGCGCTGGGATATGGAAATGTAGCGTGGGGAACGGCGTTGCTGGGGAGCGCGGTCAGCCTCTGGACGGGGATGATGTTGTGGAGGTCGCCGCTGCTGAGGCGGGGACATGGCGTGCGACTGCTCGAAGGCGTGTTTTTGTTGACGGGGTTGCACGGATTGGACCGTCCGCTATGGCCGGAGCATCCGCTTTTCTTGCTGCGCGTGGCATTTGACCATTTGCTGGGTGTGGCGCTGGGAATCGCGATGGTGGTGGTGGTGTTAGAGGGAGCGCGGGCGCGGACAGTAGAGTTGAACGAAAAACTGCGGCGGCTGACTTTGTTGACCACGGCGAGTACGCAAACGCTCTCGGTGCAGGATGTGCTGGACCGGGTGCTCGCTCATCTGGTGGAGAGTTTGGGGGCGGCGTACGGGCTCGTGCGTTTGCTGGAAGGCGAGGGAGACAAGGCGCAGGTGGTGGTCCACGCCTCGGTGGGATTTCAGAGGGAGTATTTGGACAAGTACCGGAAGTTGTCGGCGAAGGCGCCGTGGGTTCAGCGCGTATTGCATAAGGATTGCGAATTTTTGCGG
>DASXMM010000586.1:0-3966 GCA_036495665.1 Candidatus Acidiferrum sp.
CTGCAAATCGCCGTCCATGGAGATGATGATTTCGCCGCGGGCAAAGTCGAAGCCGGCTTTGAGGGCGGGGGCTTGGCCGAAATTGCGGCGCAACTGCACCACATTTACGCGGGGATCGTGTTCGTAAATATCGGAGAGGACTTTGAAGGTTTTATCTTTGCTGCCGTCGTCCACGAAGACCAGTTCGTAGCGCTCGCCGATAGCATCCATCACTTCGGTAAGCTTCACGTAGAGTGGTGGAATATTTTCCTGTTCGTTGTAAAACGGAACGACGATCGAATAGCGGATAGGCGGATCGTTCTTCATGCGCTCAATTCTGGACTTTCCTCGACGGGCTTCTCAAGCTTCCTGGGCAGCGAATCCATAGTCTATCAGCCGAATCCCCTGTGATGCGACAAGATTTCGTATTTTGGTGTCCGTAAGAATTTCGACTTCGGCCTGCCGGGAAGCTTGCAGCCGCGTCGCGGATTTTGCGAGGTCGGCGTCGGCGTAGCCTGGATGGCACATCAGTTCGGTGGTGCCTTCGGGCAGAATTTCTAGCAGGCGGAGAACGCCCTCGCGCGTCAGCTCGCCGGTCTGCGCAATGCCGCAGAAAAAATCAGACGTGGCGATGCCCGCGCGTTCGGCTTGTTCGCGCGCGTCGGGGGCGAGCAGCTTCAGGCCTCGCGCCTGCACACCCTGACGCATAACCACTGTGCCTTTTTGTTTGGCCCCGGCGGAGAGCGCGGCTCGGAGGCTCGATTCTTCATGCGAAACTCGCACCGCGGCGATGCCGTGGCGCTTTGCCAGGCGCAGGACAATTTCAAACAGGCCTGGGAGCATTTGCACGTGGCGATGGCCGTCGAGATGGGTGGGCTCGATTCCGGAGTTGCGGACTTTCTGAATTTGCGCGTCCCATTCTTGCTCGACTTCGTCGAGCAGGAGGGTGCGCCGCGCGCGCCTCAGCAGCAGGCTCTCGGGACGGCCCTGGAGTTCGCCGCGGTCGTTCAGCAACGTGGTCACCAATTCGCGATCGGCGACCGGTTCGCCATCGCTCAAATTCAAGTGCACCCCGACGCCCAAGCCGGGCGTGCTGCGCGCGATTTCGACACCGGATGCGAAGGCGGCGCCATTGGCGAGCAGGGAGGCGCTGGTGACGATTCCATTGCGGTGCGATTCGGCGATGCCTCGGTTCACGCCCTCGGTCCAACCCAAGTCATCCGCGTTTACAATTAGATTTCTCAAAGATGGCCTGTCCCGAGGTGCCGAACCTGTCCTTCCGGACAGCTATTCATTCGTGCGCCACTACTCGACCGTACCATTGACCGTTTTTCCCCTCAACTCTAGCATGGGTTTCAGAGGCAAAAATGCCGGTCAAGACGCGTAATTCCAGGGTGTTGGGCGAACGCTACGGCGACAAGCGCCGCGGCCGCCGGATGAATTCGCGCGTGCCTGTGCGGCTGGAATGGGATGGCGAAGCTGGGAGGCGATTTTCGGTGGAAGCGCACACGCGGGTTGTGAATCCTTACGGCTGCATGGTTGTGTTGGCGCAGGAGCTGCAACTCGAACACCGCCTGGCTCTTACAAATCTTGCGACGGAAACCAGTAACGCGGCGGTTGTCGTGTGGCGCGGCGTGCCGCGACCGGATGGTTGGGAGTACGGTGTGGAACTTGTTGCGCCGGAGATGGATTTTTGGGGGCTTGAGCTGTGATAAAACCGCAACCTAACGTGAAGCACGCGGCCACGCCCCGAGCTGTCGCTACGCGCCCGCCTACGGCGGAAGAGCGGCGACGAGCGCAACGCGTGCTGGTGAAGATACGGGTGAATGTTGCGGTCGCCGGCAAGACGCCCGCGCTCGAAGGAAACACACATACGGTGAGTGCCGGCGGAGCGATGCTGATTCTTCCGGAGCCTTTGGCCGAGGGCACCAAGGTGACGATCGAAAATCCCGTGGCGAAGAGCAAGGTTGAAGCGCGGGTGGTGCGTCCAGCGCAGACCACGCATGAGGGGTCGCTTGTGCCGGTGGAGTTTACTTCGCCTTCGCCTAACTTCTGGGGAATTTTCTTCCCGCCTGCTGTTAACTGAGGATCCGACAAAGGACGTCATCCTTAGTGGAGCGCAGCGAGTCGAAGGGTTCTTTTCTCCTCTTTTCTGTTCTTCTCTCTTATTTTTCTAATTTCTGTGAACTCTGAGTCCTCTGTCCAAATTCTCTTTCGCCAAGCAAGCAACGACGAAAAAAAGCGGCCCCGACTTTCGCCGGGGCCGGTGGATGTTCTTACGGATCAGGTTGGCTACTGAATTATGACGCTGATGGCGCTCGCGGCTGGAGTCGGGGCTGGATTGGTTGTGATTGCGATTGTCGTGGTCCCAGTTACCGTCAGGTGCAGCATTCCCGCTGTCGCCGACGGCGAGGTTGTAGCGTCGCCCAAGTATTGCGCGGTGATCGAGTGTGTTCCCACGGCCAATGACGCCGGCGCGGTCAGTGTTGCTGCACCACCTGATACCGTTGCCGCTATTCCGATCATCGTGCCGCCGTCAAGCAGTTCGACCATGCCGGTGGGCGTGCCGCCCGGTGACCGTTACGCTAAACGTAAAGGCTGTCCCAGAGTTTATCCGGCCCATTGTGCCGTTGGTCACGGTCAGTTTGGTGACCGTGGCGGTCTTAGTCCCGCCGCCTCCGCCGTTACCTCCATTGCAGCCGAGCGTGAAGGCGAGCAGGCAAACGAGGACCAAGCCGACCGCGGCGCGATATTTCTTGCGTCCGCCAGGTACGAGGAAGAGGGCTACTGTCCGCCACTGCCCGCCACCAAATCATCGCCGTGCTGTTGATCCAACAAGGTGCGGAGCGCCGTTTCCTGCTCGGGGCTTCGCTGCAATACAAGAATCATCCTGTTCACTGGAGTCGAATCCGCGACGACTCCGCGGTCGAACTCGCGCGGGCCAGGGGATGGACTTTGCTGCTCTTCATTGGGACGAGGTTGGCCTCGTCGATGGCTTGGGTGATACGGGGTGTGGCAAGTTTATTTCGCGAAGTTCCGCTCCTTGGGCGTAACTGATTGACAACTCCTCTTATAACAAACTAACAACCCGGCGCCTCGCACTTAGTTTCGCGGTGGCGGATTAATTTGTTCGTAGACTCGGCGGCTGCGGTTTTACCAGGCTTGCGATCCGTACTCGTCGTGCTTGTTCCCGAAACACTTGTGCTTTTGGCGCAACGTGGGCAGTTCGCCATTCCTTTTCGCTTTCCACTTGAACCCGGAACTCTGCCAGGCAAAAAGAAAGAGCGTTCCGACCTGGTGGAACGCCCCATCTCCTGCCCTTTGTTGTGAATACGACGGGATCAGTAACGCCGGAAACCGCGAGGCCCATACCACCCGCGGCCATAAAAGCCCGGTCCCCACCAGCCCCAGCCCGGATAGAACCCGACGTAACCAGGAGCGTAGTAGCAGGGGTAGTAGTAGCCGCACGGAGCAGGAACGTAACCGCCGTAGTAACCGCCCCCGGCTACACGCATCCGCGGCCGGTCGCCGCGGCCGCCGCCCTCAAAGTCCTCCTGAGACACGGGCAGGAATGCCTGCTGGCTGTGCGTCGTATCGACCTTTACCGGATCGACGAGCCGAAAAGTGAGTTGCGACTCTGGTCCGAGAATGGTCGGCCGGCCGCGGGTGAGCAGCACGGTGCCGATTCCCGCGATGGCTCCCGCACCTGCGCCGATCGCGGCACCTCGGCCCCAATCGGCGGCGGCACCGATGGCGGCGCCGAGGCCTGTGCCTCCGACAATCGTGGCAGCGTCCTGCCCGTGCGACGTGCCGCCGGAGGCTTTCCACAATTCGGTTAGGATGGGCGCCTGCTCGCCGTCGACGAGCGTAAGGTTCGTTAACTCAATGCCGAGTTGCGAAGTGCCGGTAACGCGGCCGGCTTTCTTCACGGATTTCACTTGACCGATGACCGTTTGCCCGCCGCGGGCGACCACCCATCCGTTCACG
>DASXMM010000587.1:0-2671 GCA_036495665.1 Candidatus Acidiferrum sp.
TTGTAGAGCCCGCTGCCGGGCCCGCCGCTGACGGCAGTCCAGGGATAGCGCTGCGCTTCGTAGAGCGCCGCGAACAAGATGTGAGGATTGGACGGATCGAAAGTAAGGTCGATGGCGCCGGTCTTGTTGTCCTTGAACAGAACCTTCTGCCAGGTCTTGCCGCCGTCGCTGGAGCGAAAGACACCGCGCGCTTCGTTGGGGCCGTACGCGTGGCCCATCGCCGCGACAAAGAGAACGTCAGGATTCGTCGGGTGCACGAGGACTCGCGAAATATGCCGCGTGTCCTCGAGACCGATGTGCGTCCAGTTCTTGCCGCCATCTACCGATTTGTACATACCATCGCCATAAGAGATATTTCCGCGCCAGCAGGATTCGCCGGTGCCGACATAGACCACGTTCGGATCCGACGGAGCCACGGCGATCGCGCCGACCGACATGATGCCGGTCTTGTCGGTCATGGGAGTCCAGGTGCCGCCGGCGTTGGTCGTCTTCCACACGCCGCCGGCAACCGCGCCAAAGTAGTACGTGAGCGGGTCACCCGCGATCCCGGTGACCGCGAGCGCACGCCCGCCACGGAACGGGCCGACCTGTCGCCACTTCATGCCCTTCAGCGAATTTTCATCAAGCGTTTGCGCACGGAGATGCGGCAGATGCAATCCAAGCAGGAGCACCATCACGAGCACGGAAAGCACACTCGTCAAGCGTTTGACACCATTCATCGTTTTCTCCCCCAAGAGAAACAAATGTTGCAGTCATACTATGGCCGATAGTAATGCGCGGAGCGGAATAGTACACCCTATGCCGCAATCCGTGCCAGAAACTGTGGATGGATCTTAGCCTGTAGTTCCTGACGCATCGCTGAGTGCTTTTGGGTACAATCCCGGCGTGACAAGCCCGCCTGCTCCGCACCCGCCTGCTGTGAATCAAGCTTCGACGCCCACGCATGGGAGTTCCAGGAGTGTGTTTAGTTTTGATTGGCTTCGCCACGCCACCACCCCGGAACGGAGTTCTCTCATTGCGGGTGGGCTCGGCTGGATGCTCGACGCGATGGACGTAATGCTCTATTCCCTCGTCCTGGCGTTTCTGATCCGCGAATTTGCGATGGACACGCGCACCGCCGGGTTGCTGAACTCACTGACGCTGATTGCCTCCGGCATCGGCGGATTGCTTTTTGGAGTTCTCGCGGATCGCATTGGCCGCATCCGCGCATTGATGGCGTCCATTTTGGTCTATGCGCTAGCGAGCGCCGCGTGTGGCTTTTCACACACGATTCCGCAACTCGCAACTTTCCGGTTCATCCTCGGCCTGGGCATGGGCGGCGAGTGGACCACCGGAGCCGCTCTAATCGCGGAAACGTGGCGCGCCGAGCATCGCGGCAAGGCTCTCGGATTTATGCAGTCGGCCTACGCTATTGGAGAAGCCATCGCCGCTCTTGTCGTGGCGCTGATCCTCCCCCATTTTGGGTGGCGACCAGTGTTTTTTGTCGGCGTACTGCCAGCATTCCTCGTCTTCTGGATTCAGGGCAGAGTTCCGGAGCCCGAGTTGTGGAAGCAGCGCGCGGCGCGCAAAGAGAAAGCTCCATTTCGCAAGTTGCTGGATGGTGCCGTTCTGCGAAACGGGATCATAGCCACGTCGATGAACGCCTTCAGCATGTTCGGTTATTGGGGATTGTTTACGTGGATTCCATCGTATTTGTCGTTGCCGCCCGAGAAAGGCGGCCGGGGACTAAGCCTCGTCACCACGACCACTTTTTTTCTCGTGATTTGTTTCGGAAAATGGCTCGGGTACGCCATGTTCGGCTTTTTCTCGGATGCCTTTGGCCGGCGCAAGCCGTACTTCCTTTATCTGCTCATCGCCGCCGCTCTCGTGCCAATTTACGGAATGTCGCGAAGCGCATTCTGGCTGCTGGCGCTGGGCCCCATCGTTGCATTTTTTGGCACAGGCTATTTCTCCGGCTACGCGGCTATTGCCAGCGAACTTTTTCCAGGTGAAATTCGCGCAGCAGCCATGGGCCTGAGCTACAACATCGGCCGTGGCCTTTCCGCGGTCGCGCCGTTCGCCGTCGGAGCGCTGGCGTTGCGATACGGGATTGGACCGGCATTCTTTCTGCAGGCGGGAGCGTTCTTGATGGCGGCCCTGCTCGCACTAGCCTTACCGGAAACGCGAGGGCAGACTTTGGATTAAGCCCCAGGCTGCGAATTGACTGACCGGCCGACGAATGGATTAAGCGACGGCGGATTGCGAGTGAAGGCGCGCGCCATCCGCGCTCAGCGTGAAGTTAATGGCGAAGTAGGGTGCCAACGCCAGAATTTTGTGAAATTCGTTCTCATCGGCATACGCCCTTTTGGGAACGCGCCGCGCCAGTATGCTGATGTCGAGCGGATCCTTCTGGAATGGATACGGCTGCAGCGTCACCGAACTGACGCCCACCGGCTGCAGGTCCCAATCGGCTTCACCGCCATTGCCATTCACGGGAACCGCATCTATCGTGGAGCCATCCAATGGCGCAAGACAAAAATAAAGCGACAGCCGATCGAGCGCCTCAAGCCGCTGAAGGTTTGCCTGGAGGTGATGGTCGTCGGCGTAGGCCTTCATCATCGGGTCGGAGCGCAAATCCACCTTTAATCGCAATTGCTGAAGGCGTAGCCGTTGCAGAAAATCCGAGACGAGG
>DASXMM010000588.1:0-4324 GCA_036495665.1 Candidatus Acidiferrum sp.
TCCGTACCGCTGGGGATTTGGAGTCGATCAAAACGATCCCAGAGACGCGGATCTTTCCGAAACAGTGCGCTTCTTAACCTTGCTCGAAGAGTTGGGAATTCAACTTGTGAATCTCACGGCGGGCAGTCCTTACTACTGCCCGCACATCCAGCGTCCAGCGCTCTATCCGCCGTCAGACGGCTATCTGCCGCCCCAGGATCCTCTGATCGATGTGGCGCGGCAACTGGACGCCGTACGACGGTTGAAACGACGCTTCCCAAAACTAATTTTCGTTGGAACGGCGTACAGTTACCTGCAGGATTTTTTGCCTCACGTCGCGCAAGCGGCTCTGCGTTTGGGATGGGCCGATTCGATCGGACTGGGGCGCATGGTGCTCAGCTATCCGGAGATACTCTCCGATGTGATCGCGGGACGGGAATTTCAGCATAAGCTGGTTTGCAGAACATTCAGCGACTGCACGACGGCGCCTCGCAACGGCTTGCCTTCCGGATGCTATCCTCTCGACGCGTATTACAAAAAATCCGCGTCGGCGGAACTTCTTAAAGTTGCCAAAGCACGCCGATAATGTTGCGGCTCTTCAAAAGCGAGGCAGGAAAACGTAACAATGAATATTAAGTCGATACAGGAGCGCCGAAAACTGAATCGAGAAGTGCAGGGAATTGCGGCCGCTCTGCTGCCTTATGAGAGCGATGGTCGAGTAGCGGTTGACGCATTTCAACGCCATCTCGCGGCCACCCACTGCGCCGGATTGATGAACGCAGTGAACATGGACACCGGCTACGTAAATTATCTGAGCGAAGCGGAAAAACGCGAGGTGCTCGGTTGGACTCGCGAGGCTCTAGGCAACGCCGTGCCGTTTGTTGCTGGCGCGTATATTGAGGGACGCGCAGGGGACGTCGTTGAGCTCTACAGGAAGGAAATGGACGCGATTGTCGAGAGTGGCGGCATTCCCATCCTGTTTCAAACGGCGCGACTGCATGGAAGAACTCCCTCGGAAAAGGTCGCGACATATCGAGAGGCGTGCCGAGGATATGCGCATGTACTCGCCTTCGAATTGGGACAGATGTTCGCGCCAAACGGCGAGATTTTCGACGCCGATACCGTGCAAGGCCTGATGGATATTCCGGAGTTGAAAGGAATGAAGCATTCATCGCTAGACCGAGTCGTAGAGCTGGAACGGCTCGCATTACGCGACTCACGACGCCCGGATTTTCGCATTAACACGGGCAACGATCTCGGCATCAACATGATCGAATATGGGTCGGATTACTTGTTAGGGCTAGCGACCTTCGCTCCGGAGAAGTTTGCCGAGCGCGACCGTCTGTGGGCCGCTGGCGACCCGCGCTATTACGCGCTTGCCGATGCGCTGCAGTATCTGGGAAACGTGGCGTTTCGAGCGCCTGTTCCCGCTTACAAACATTCCGCCGCGGCATTTCTGCATTTGACCGGACGAATTCCCTCGATGCGGACGCATCCGAAAAGTCCCGAGCGGCCGTCTTGGGAGCGGGAAATCTTGAAGTCGTGCGCGGAACGGCTGGACCTCGCCTGAGCCGCCCTCCGAGCTGTTCGGCGAGCGAGTGGATGAAGGAAACTTCAGGCGAATCCCACCAGACTTGCGCGGCAAGATTGGTGTCAGCGTCGCTTACGGAGCGGGCGTACTTTGCAATCAGGCCTTGAATTTCTTGCCTGTCGGCGGAACTGTCGCGAGACTCCGCATTCTCGTTGGCTGAGCCGTTATTCGTCCGTTCCTTCGCTCCCGCGGCCATGATTTTTTCGATTTCATCGGGGTTGCGCGGGAGGCGCTCGCTCAGGAATTTGTAGCCGGTCTCGGTGATGAGGATGTCGTCTTCGATGCGGACGCCGAGATTTTCTTCGGGGATGTAAATGCCGGGCTCGACGGTGACGACCATGCCGGGCTCGAGCGGTTCGCAATACTCGCCGGGATCATGAACGTTGAGGCCGATGTCGTGGCCAAGGCCGTGAATAAAATATTGGCCGAGCGATTTGCCGTGAAGATCCTTGCCGTGCGAATTGATGTAGTCGTAGGCAACTTTGTAGACGCTTTTGGAGCCTTTTTGGCAGTAGTCCATGCCGGGCTTGATGGCCGCGAGAGCGGCGTTTTGCGCGCCGAGAACGATTTCATAAATTTCGCGCTGGCGCGGCGTGAATTTGCCGTTGGCAGGAAGCGTGCGCGTGATGTCGGCGGAGTATCCGGAATATTGCGCGCCGACGTCGAGGACGACGATGTCGCCGTTCTCGATCAGGCGGGCGAGTTTGTCGTAGTGTAGCGCGGTGGAGTTGGGGCCGGCGCCGACGATGGGAGCGTAGCCTTCGGCTTCCGAGCCGCCCATTGCGTGGATTTCGACCATTTTGGCGGCGATCTGATATTCGTGGAGGCCGGGACGCATCATGCGCATGGCGGCGAAGTGCGCGTCGAGCGAAAGTTCGATGGCTTGCGTAAGGAACGCAATTTCGCCGGGCGATTTGATTTGTCGCAGTGCGGCGATGTTGGAGCGAATATCTTTCAGCTTGATTTGCGGAACGGTGGTGTGAATCCAATCCACAACTTCCTTTTCGTGGGGGTAGCCGCCGTTTTCTTTTTCGTACGGGAGGATGGTGTAGACCGAGGGATAGAGTTTGGCGAGCCGTTCGAGCGTGGCGCGCATTTCGGGGTAGGGAAGCACGGAAGCGAAACCGGTGCGCGCCTGGATGCCGGGATCGGACGGCGACATGCGAAGGCCGTTCCATTTTTCCTTGTCGGGATTTTTGGGAGGCAGAAAAAGCGTCTCCTGCGGGATTTCGGAGGACGCGGCGCTTGAACCATTTTTCGGAGCGGGAAGAATGATCAGTCCCGCGCCTTCTTCGTTGTGGCCGGTAAGGTAATAAAAGTTTTCTTCCTGGGCAAAGACATAGGCTTGCGAGGATTCTTCGCGGCCGGTGAAGCCCCAGAGAAGGATCGGAGCATCGATTTGCGCGGCGAGTTTGGCGCGGCGGGCGGCGTAGACGCTGTTGGCTTCGCGTTCGCGGCGCTGCTGGGCGAGGTTCTGCTGCGGAAGCGCGACGAGGCCGAGGAGAGCTAGAGCTGCGGCGAAGAGAGTGGCGAGTTTGCGGGAGGGGGCTGGAGTCGGCGAGGGAGAAATGCGAGGGCTTGTGCGGATTGGGGACTGAAAGAGACAGACCCTCCGTCTCTCTGGGTAAACCCTTCGTTCCTCTGGGTAAACAGGAATGTTTTTCCCACTGTGGTCCGGACGACCGATCATGCGTATACCTCGCCTTGGAAGCGACGAGGATTGTACCGAAAGAGGTTGAGACATGCGAGACGGGAGCGTTGGGGGTACCCCACCCCCCGTTGTGCACGAAAGAGTGCGTACGCGCATGAAAGGAATGGAGTTGCAGCGATTCGTTCGTGTACGCGGACGACGTGGAGAGGCGGTGTGGGAGGGGTGAAAAAAAAGCCCCCAGGCGTTTGTATTGTTATCAAAAGAAAGGGGTTGGGGAAATAGGCGTTTGTAAGTGCATGAAAAGGTTGAGGGTTGTTTGTTCTCTGTTTGCTGGTCTTGTGCTCTGTGGGAGAGCCTAGGAGAAGGGCGCGGGTCTAAAGACCCGCCACTACAACGCGTGCAGTTGGGCAGGAACGGGAAGCCCTCGAAGGCGGACTGCGACGGGAACATGCAAAATGGTAGCACGGATTCTTATTACTGCCAAGCACTATTATTGATGGGTATCGTTCGAATGGCGCTGGGCGGTGCCGGGGGCCGGATCGTGTGATGATCGAGTTGCTGCGACACAGCCAGTCACTTCCCCCCAAGAAAAGAAGCGGCCCCGATGCGAATCGGGACCGCCCAGTTTTTTCTCTTTGAAAGGGTTGTCAGTTGATGGTCACGCTGATCGCTGGCGCTGCCGGTGTAGCCGTAGGGCTGGTCGTAATTGCGATCGTGGTGTTGCCGGTAACGGTCAAGTTGAGCGTGCCGCTCGATGACGCCATTGTTGTTGTGTCGCCAAGGTAGTGGGCGCTGATCGTGTGAGTTCCCACGGCGAGTGCCGGGGCCGTGGGTGTGGCAGTCCCTCCCGCCACCGCGGCCCCCGCGCCGATCATCGTGCCGTTATCAAACAGCGCGACTTGTCCGGTAGGCGTGCCGCCGGTCACAGACACACTGAAGGTGAATGGTGTTCCAGAGACAGCCTTGCCACTATTCGCGGTCAAATGCGTAACCGTGGTTGTCAGCGTTGGCGGCGGGGTAGTTGATCCGCCTCCGCCGCATCCCAGCGTGAAGCTAAGAACGCACACCAGACCCAATCCGAGCGCTGCGCGGTAGCGTTTCCG
>DASXMM010000589.1:0-2539 GCA_036495665.1 Candidatus Acidiferrum sp.
GGCGGCGGGAAGCGGGGGCATTAACGTAGGTTCACCAGACGCCTGCGCGGTATCAACGGCGGGAACTTCGGCGCCTAATCTAACGGCGGCTTCTTGTGCTTTCGTTTTCCAATCGGCTCGGCGAAAGCGCTCGGCGGCAGCGAGGTACCATTTGGCGGCTTCAGGATTTTGTCCGGCGGTCTCGAAATAACGCGCCAGCTCAAACGCGACCATCGCGTCGCGAGTTTTTTCGTACAAATTAGAAAGTTGTCCGACGGGGTCTTTGCCGGTGCGGGCCCGACGAATGCGGGCGGTGATCTGTTTCCAGTCAGCCATGTGTTGGGATGCATTGTAGCAGCGGAAGCGCGCAACAGCTAGAGGATGCGGGAGCGGGCCAGTTTCCGGTCAGGGCGTTTACCAGGACCTGGACGTCCACCGCGAATAATCAGTGTTCCTTCAGCGCATTCAATCGCGCCAGCTCACCCTTTGCAACATCGCTGTACCGAAGACCGGAGCCGTACATCCGTTGGTCAGCCAGAAGAATGTCCAGCACCGCACGCTCACGCTCGTTGTCGGTCCAAATCGTGTTTCGCCAAAGCTCGTCGTACCGCGTTTGGTCGCGGTCCTGGTATCTCGCAATGTCACCCAGAAATTCTTTGAACTGCGCATCCGTGCCGAAGTCTCGTATGGTCCAACACGCGGCCTGCATATCTGAGTGGCGTTTGGATGCTCCGTTCACGTAAGAGAAAGCAGTGTCCATAGCCGTTGCGGCGAGACTGTGTTGACCTGCCCTCATGACATCGTAGGCGACGTATAGTGAACCGGGCCGGTGCGATTCAAGCATGGAACGGAGTTCGCTCACTAGGCTTGGAGCCTGAGCAAATTCATGGAGAGCAATCCCGGTTCCCCACTCATTGAGGTCAGAGATATTCAGAAATTCGTGAATCAGTTTCGCTTTGCCGTCACTGGACCTCTCGAGCCTTCGGACAGACATCTCGGCCAACGAACCTGGCCAAGTTGCGCCATTCGGACCATAGTTCCCGCTTAAGAAATCCGCAATAGCGGGTCTCGGTATTCCCAGCGGACTAACGAGGGATGCGGTCACAAGGGCCCACTGGTCGGTATCGCCGTTGATCGCTGAAACCAGGAGTTGCATCATTTCGGTGGCGTACCCGTTGGTCGTTTGGTGTGTCAGGTACGAGGCTTCCCGCAGTGTCTCCTCTCGCGTGCCCGCAACCAGAGCCGCGGCAACCTCCTGCAAAAGATACTCTCTCTTGTTCTTTGGCTGGGTGGGGAATGAAACATGATGTTCGATTGCGGGGATAACCGTTCCGCTCCCTTCGTCCGCAATCAAGCGCCAGGCTTCGCTTTCAGGTTTTGGGTTCGGTTTTAGAGGCACGATAAAGATTGAACCGGAATTAAGTGGCGGCACGTCTGGCCCGTTCATGGGCGAGCTTCCTTCGGGTAGCCGTTCATATTCCAGCTTGATGTGTTCGCCCGCGAGCAGCGCGGACGGAGGATAGGCTCTTATGACTTCCAGTTCAGCGCGGCCAAGAACGGTGCGGTTTAGCAACTGTAGACGTAAATCGTCGCGGCTTGTATGTTCAACCCTGACTGTAGCGAGGACTGCGGCCGTTGATGCAATCGTGTCAAGCTGCCAAACGGAAGTCGGATAGGAACGACCAACGGGAACGGCGGACACGCAAATGCCGATGAGACATACGGTGAAATGCACGAGTGAAGATCGAAACTTGCCAGATTGCGGCACGGCACGTCCACGCTCTCTACGGCGACTCTATGATGTCATAAATCTCAGAAATTGTTCCGGGTTAGTTGGCTTACCGGAAACTGACCCATCACACAGAAAGTCGTCGGGGAGAAGTTTTTTTTGCGCATCAGGTTGATTCTTTATTGACGGCAGGAGAAGCCGTGAGTATCCTTCCCGTAGCCCTCTTGGAGGCTTCAATGGCGCGTTCGCGCGAGATTGTTGCTGCGATCTTGACCTCGTGTCTCTTGATGAGTCCTGCGTGGGGCGCTTCTGCTTCGAGCGCTCTCGGGACTGTTGTGGCTTCGGACCGCGCAAGTTTAGGCGGAGCGGACGCTTCTGTGGGCACGACGGTTTTTGCGGGGGATAATCTGAGCACCGCGGACGCCGGCAGCGTACAACTGCGGACGAATGCAGCACGGTTTCTGCTCGGTTCGTCTTCGACGGCTACCGTGAATGAAGCGGGCGGGATGGCTGAAGCAACGCTGCTGCGGGGATCGGCGACTTTTTCGACGGCTAACGCAAAAGGATTTGCGCTGAACGCGATGACCGCGGTGATCAAGCCGAAATCCGACGACGCTACGATCGGGCAAGTGACGGTGCTGGGCAAGAGCCAGTTGCTGGTGAAGTGCACGCGAGGCACGCTGACCATCACCGTGGGCGATGATTCGCGCGAGATTGCGGAAGGCAGCGCGTATCGCGTGGTGCTGGATCCGTCCGAAGCTGAAGAAGCACAGGATCAGCCCCCGCCACAAGGATCGGGCACCAAGGGTTCCGGTGGGCCGCCGCTCAAGG
>DASXMM010000590.1:0-2157 GCA_036495665.1 Candidatus Acidiferrum sp.
GCGGAGTCGTCGGCCCATTCGCAGCCTCCGCCACAATCCGCGCCTTCACCGCTTCCGCGTTGTGCAGCGTAATCACATTCTCCAGCGCCGCCGGCACCAAAATGTCGCACTTCATCGTCAACAGGTCGTCGTTCGTCATGCGCGACGCCCCCGGCATCCCCACTACCGTCCCCGACCGCTCCTTATAACGTATCGCCTTAATGGGATCGATCCCGCCGCGCGAATTCGTCACCGCGCCGCGCGTATCGCTCAGCGCGACAATCTTCGCCTTCTTCTCCGCAAACAACCGCGCCGCCGTCGCCCCCGCGTTGCCAAATCCCTGAATCGCCACCGTCGCGCCGCGCAGCGGAATCTTCTTCAACTTGCACGCCTCTTCCACCACGAACAGCAACCCGCGCGCCGTCGCCTCACTCCGTCCCTCCGACCCGCCAATCGACACCGGCTTCCCAGTCACCACGCCATGCACCGAGTGCCCCACCGTCATCGCATACGTGTCCATGATCCACGCCATCGTCTGCGCATCCGTGTACACATCCGGCGCCGGAATATCCATCGACGGCCCGATGATCGGCAAAATCTCGCTCGCGTACCGCCGCGTCATCCGCTCCAGCTCGTTCTTCGACATGCGCTTCGGGTCGCAAATCACTCCGCCCTTCGCCCCGCCAAACGGCACGTTCAGCACCGCCGTCTTCCACGTCATCCACGCCGCCAGCGCCTTCACTTCGTCCAGCGTCACATTCGGGTGATACCGAATCCCCCCCTTGCCCGGCCCGCGCGAAATATTATGTTGCACGCGAAACCCGGTGTGGACTTTCACCTGCCCGTTGTCCATCTTGGTCGGTATCGACACTTCCAGCACGCGCTTCGGCGTCCGCAAAATCTGCCGCAGCCCCGGCTCCAGCTTCAAAAACTCCGCCGCCATATCAAATTGAATCTGCGCTATGCGAAACGGATTCAAATCCTCGCGCGGAGCGATTCGCGGCACCATCGGCGGTGCGCCAATCTGTCTGAGCGGCCCTGTGGGCTTTACGACCGTGGCCATCGGCTTCGGTCCTTTCCTCTACGCGTCTAGTCTCAACTTCTCTATCGATTTAAAAAGTTTTTCCACTGCCCCGGGTTTGAAACTCAGCAAATCCACTCGCTCGCCGCGAACCGTCTACATGAATCGTTCCCCTCTAACCGTTCGCCGCCATCTGCCGCGTACTGTTCACATACGTGTCGCGGCAAGTCGTCGAGCAAAAATGCACCAGCTGCCCGCCGTCGCGCAGCGGTACCGCCAGTACTTCCGCCACATGCGTTCCGCAAACCGGATCGCGCACCAACCGCCGCGCCGCCGGCCCATCCTGCGCATTGCCCGCGCCAGCTCCCGGCCCGCCCGCCGCGGAACCCGCTGCATTCTGATCTGCCACCGGCATCGCCCCGCGCACCATCCACCCCAAAACCCGCCGCAGCAACGCCACGCTCCAAGACACCACCGCCAGCCAAAACACAAATCGTATAATTCTCGCGAAAAATTCGATCATTTCTGCCGTTCCCTTAAATCTTCCCTGAACCCAACTGCCGTGGGCTCACTGTGCCACTCCATTTTTCTGGAGTTGCCACTCTCATCAGACCCACAAATCCACGGGTCTCCACGTTAAAGTGTAAATAGCCCTGAGGCGAGTGTATGCAAGGCGAAAAGGCAGGTCAAACGAAAACACGTACTTTCAACACTTTGCGGAGCCTAAGAAATCGCTAACGAGGTGGTCTGGCTCCCCCTATTCTTCAAATAAGCTGTTTATTGTCAATTAGTTACGAAGAACAAGCGGAGAAATAAGAAGCCCAAAACTATTTAGTCACCGAAGTTCCTAGGAGCTCTATCCTTTACTTCCTCTACATCCTCTACTTCCTCGACCTTCTTGCCTCATCACATACTTATTTCATTACCTCAATCCTATCCGTCCCCATATACGGCCGCAAAACCTCCGGCACCACAATCGACCCATCCGCCTGCTGATAATTCTCCACCACCGCGATCCACGTCCGCCCCACCGCCAGCCCCGACCCATTCAACGTATGCACAAAATCGCTCTTCCCGCCGCCCTTCGGCTTAAACCGAATCCCCGCCCGCCTCGCCTGAAACGCCTCGCAATTCGAGCACGACGAAATCTCGCGAAA
>DASXMM010000591.1:0-2093 GCA_036495665.1 Candidatus Acidiferrum sp.
CGCCGCCCGTCGCCAATTCGGCAATGAAACAAGTTTCAAAGAAAGGACCCGCGAGATGTGGACTTTCAACGCGATGGAAACGCTGTACCGGGACCTCCGCCACTCGATGCGCCTTCTTCGCAACAAGCCGGCATTTACAGCGGTGGCTGTGCTTACGGTGGCCGTAGGAATCGGCGCGAGCAGCGCGGTCTTCAGCGTTGTGAACTCCGTCTTGCTGAAGCCGCTTCCCTATCCTCACGAACAGCGCCTGGTGATGATTTGGGAGACCAAGGCTCGCGAGGGACGCGATCACAACGTGGTTGCGCCGGCGAACTTCCTCTACTGGCAGGAACACAACGCTGCGTTCGAGCAGTTAGCCGCATTCTTCGACGACACTTCCACGCTGACTGGAGAAGGTGAGCCGGAGGAGATTCCGTCGCAGGGTATTTCCACAAATTTGTTTTCGCTGCTTGGTATCTCACCCATCTTGGGGCGCGATTTTTCGAGCGAAGAAGGGCGGCAAGGCCGCAATCACGAAGTTCTATTGAGCTACGGACTGTGGCAGCGGCGCTTCGGGGCGGACCGGAACGTGGTGGGCAAGACCATCAGGCTCGACGGCCAGACTTATCTCGTTGTCGGAGTCATGCCGCCAGGCGTCACGCTCTTTGCACCACAAGGCTCGCTGACGGGGAAGACGGCGCAGCTCTGGTGGCCCTATGGCTGGAAGGACCAAGACCGGCAACCGCGTGGCCGCTGGATGACTGCGATGGGGAGGCTGAAGCCGGAGGTGAGTCTGGCGCAAGCGCAAACGGAAATGGACGCCCTGGTCGCAAGCGTCACGAAGATATATCCCGATTTCGAGACGGGCTGGGGCGTGAATCTGGTTTCGGTGCATCGCGACCTTTCGAGCGGAATCCGTCCGACGCTGGTGGTCTTGCTTGGCGCCGTTGGCTTTGTCCTGCTTATTACCTGTGCAAACGTTTCAAACCTTCTTCTCTCTCTCGCTTCCAGCCGCGAGCGGGAGATTGCCGTGCGCAGCGCGCTTGGCGCCAGCCGCGGGCGGATTGCAGTGCAAGTGCTGACGGAAGGCCTGGTGCTTGCGCTACTCGGAGGCATATTCGGAATTCTTGGAGCGCGTTGGACGATCTCGGCGGTCGTGCTCCTAATCCCGAAAGACCTTCATGTGAGTTCGATCGAGCTTGATTGGCGCATGGTTGTTTTTGCGACGTCCATTTCGCTGTTGACTGGCCTGGCTTTTGGATTGGCCCCCGCGTTGGACGCGGTTCGCACCAATCTCGGCGACGCGCTGCGAGAAGCAGGGCGCTCGGAGACGGGCATGCGCGGGCACCGTATCCGAAGCGCGTTTGCTATTGCGCAGATCAGTTTGTCGCTTATGCTGCTGGCGGGTGCTGGATTGCTGATGCGCAGCTTCGTCAAGCTTTCCTCGACGGATCCAGGTTTCAACCCTCAGAACCTCCTGACCCTGCGCATCACTCTCCCGTCTACAAAGTATTCGAAGGACAATCAGTACATCGATTTCTTTCAGCAACTTTTGAAGCAGGTACGGGAATTGCCAGGCGTTCGCGCCGCAACGATTGATAACTCATTCCCTTTAACGGGCATGACGCCGGGAACCGATTTTGACATCGCAGGAAAGCCGGCCCCAGCCCGCGGGCAGGAAAATCAGACACAAGTGCAGCTTGTAGGCTCCGATTATTTCCACACGATGCAAATCCCTTTGCTTAAAGGCCGCACTTTTTCCGGTCGTGAAGAAACGATCGAGTCGCACGTGGTGATCGTCAGCGAGGCCCTGGCGCGGCAGGCCTTTCCCGGCGACGATCCTCTCGGGCAAAAAATACGCATCGACATGAAGGACCAAAACGACTTCTCCGAAATTGTCGGTGTAGTCGCGGATGTGAAACGCGATGGACTGGACAAGGCTCCTCTGGCATTGAGCTATTGGCCCCACGCCGAGCTTCCTTTTTCAAGCATGATGCTGGCCGTTCGCACCGAGGGAGATCCCTTCGCAAAAGTAGCGGCCATCCGGGACCTTGTGCACCGAATGGATTCCGATTTGCCGCTCTCCGACGTCGCTACGATGGAGCAGGTCCTGG
>DASXMM010000592.1:0-6867 GCA_036495665.1 Candidatus Acidiferrum sp.
GCACGGCGCGCGGCCACTGCTTTCCCCAGCAGGCGTTTCCGCACGCGTTTGATCTGTTGGCTGGCATTGCGCTTGAAAGGATGCCCGGGACCCGGACGATAACGCGGTTGCCAGCAACGCACGTGCACGGTGGCCTCCTGCTCTGGTTCTGTGGCCCGCGGAGGCTCGGCGAGTTCGCTGAAGGCCATGGTTTCTCCGCGGTAGCACACCTCGAGGGCTCCCTCTTCGCTTTCATAGATCAGCGCTTTGACTCCCGGTGACCGCCGCTGGTGGCGTGTCGGTTGCAATTGCAGATAGCGATGGTGGTGGCGCACCACCCAGTCGTTGCTTACCCAGCGCTCGGTCTCCAGGCGAAAAGCGTGGTCCAGTTCCGCGCGGCTCGGACAGGGCCGGTGGTAGTCCTGCGGCTGCGCCGGTTTTTTGGCGAAGCGCCGATTCAGTGCCGGAAGATAGTGCGACTCCATATACGCATTGGCCGCAGCATCTTCGTGAATTCCCTGGCGACGGAATTTTTTCACCAGACGGTCTTGATGCACGCCGTTGTTGCGTTCCACGCGGCCTTTGGCCTGCGGGGAATGCGCGCCAACAATGCGGATGCCCAGCCGCGCGCACATCCGTCCGAACTGCGTCAGTGGCTCTTCGCCGCTCAGCTCCTGCTTCGGCGTGGGCGCCACTTTGTAGACATTCTTCCAGTCCGTGTAGAGCGCCAGCGGGATTCCGTAGCGCTCGATCCACGCACGCAGCACGCGCGCCGCGGCCCAGATCGTTTCTGCTGCTCCCAGCCGCGCGTGCGTCGTGCTCGTGGCGTCGTCCACCATGTTCATCAGACAGCCGTGCGGACCGCGTTGCTCGTACCAGGCGTGGAAACTGCCGTCCAGCTGCACCAGTTCGCCAAAATGTTCCTTGCGCGGGCGACGATGAAGATGCGCCGGCTTGCGCCCGCGCGTGCGCATCCACAAGCCCTCTTCGAGCATCCAGCGCCGCAGCGTCTCGGCATCCAGGTGCAGCCCGTCTTCTTCGGCCAGATGCTCGGCCGCCAGCGTGGGCCCGAAGCGTGGCTCTTCCGCTCCGCCTGAATATTTTTCACGAATCAGACGCAGCACCTGCTCGCGAAACGCCCGCGGCTTGGCGCGATGCGAGCTGCGGCTAGCACTACGATGCTGCAGGCCAGCGGCTCCTTCCTGCCGGTAGCGCCGCCATAGACGCTTGGTCTGCCGGTAACTCAACATCAGCATCTCCGCTGCATCGCGCAGAGGGAATTTCTCGGACTGTACACGACTGAAAATCTCTACCCTCTGCAATTCCCTTGTGCTCATAGCTGTCCTCTTCACCGCCACCTCCCTATGGAGGCCGCAGTCTAGGGGACATTTTTAAAGAGGTTAGCAGGGGACACTATCAAAGAGGTTCAACAGGAATTTCTGAATTTTTGAAGAACTTTGGCAATTAGCGGAGCGGTGCGATTTGGCGATAGTGGCTGCGAAAGAAGAGCAACGGCTCGCCTGGAAATAGATCGGCGGATTGGACTTCGCCTAGAAAGATCGTGTGGTCGCCGGCGATGTAGGAGGCTACGACCCTGCAAACGATTTGGGCGATAGTGTCTTCGAGGAGGGGGATGCCGGCTGGCGTCCAGCGAAAGCGGATGCCGAGTTTTGCTTCAGCCTCGGGGGTTTGGTCGGCTTGCGCGAAATAGACAGAGAGCGCCTGCTGGTGTTCCTTCAAAACGCTCACGCCGAAGAAGCGCTTTTGCTTGATGAGCGGGAGGAGGTGGCTGCGCTGGTCCACGCATACGAGGGCGAGGAACGGATCGAGGGAGACGGAGGTGAAGGAGTTGGCGGTCATTCCGTAGGCCTGGCGGAGGGCTCCCCGCTCGACGGTGACGACGGTGACGCCTGTGGCGAATTGGCTGAGGGCGTGGCGAAAGTCCGTTGCGCTGAAAGGGGTGGCGGTCATATTTGGAATTTTTGAAGATACCACACTGCGAGCTGTGTTGCGAAAAGCGCGCGACGGTTGCCAGCAATTTTCGGCCGCATTCGCACCCGCCGTTGCCTAACAAATTGTGCCCAATCAATCTGCACCCGTCCCTCAGTACAGTTACTTCGGGGCAGCCCCCTCTCATACGATTTATATACGTGAATCTCTAAGTAGGAGGCTACATGTTTTGCAAACGGCTGCTTACGTTTCTTCTCGCGCTCTCTGTTTGCCTGGCCGGGATCTCGTGCGGGAAAAAACAGGCCTTCGCGAACCTGGATAGCGCCACCCTCCTCGATATCGCGCGCAAATACAATCCAGCCACTCAACCCGGCCATGTTCTGGCCGCCGCTCCGCTCACCAAAGTAGCGGCAGTCGCGCCCGACAAATTACCAACCGTGCAGGAATACGCGAGCTCCATCAAACAAGCTTTCAGCCAGGGAAATTACGATCAACTCGAGAAAATCATCAAAGAAGCGAGAGAGAGCAAAGGCAGAATTCTCGGCGGCAACTGGAAGGTGCTCGAATTCTATGTAGGCGTTTACGAGACCTTTCTCGGACCAAACGCGGATGAATCGGACTGGAAAATGTTTTTTGATTCGCTGAACCAGTGGGTTAAGACAAAGCCAGAATCAGCCGCCGCGCGCCTCTGCCTCGCGGAAGCCTACGTTGGCTACGCGTGGAAGGCTAGAGGCAGCGGATATGCCGACAGCGTTACGGACCACGGTTGGGAATTGTTCAGAGAACGCGTCGCAATGGCGAGCGCAACCCTGGCGGAAGCCGCGCGCCTCAAGGAAAAATGCCCGTTTTGGTATGAAACCATGCAAACCGTCGCCCTTGCGCAAGGCTGGGACAAATCGCAAACCCGCGAACTCATGGAACTCGGCATAGCCTATGAACCCGATTACTACCACTTCTATCGCGAGCACGCCAACTCGTTGCAGACAAAGTGGTACGGCGATGAAGGCGAAATTGAATCCTTCACCGAAGAAGTGTCCGATCGCGTCAGCGGCCCGAAAGGCGACATTCTCTATTTTGAATTATCCAGCTTGGTCGCGTGCCAGTGCGAGGCTACGAAAGACGCCATTCGAAATCTGTCCTGGCCAAGAATCAAGCAAGGCTACGCCGCTCTCGGCCAGATGTACGGTATTTCCAGTATTAAGCGGAATCGCTTCGCGAGCATGGCCGTGAAAGCAGGCGACAAAACAGCCGCGCGGGCCGAATTTGTTGAAATGGGCGCCACCTGGGACAAAGATATCTGGATCAGCGCCGACAAGTACGAGCGCGCGAAAGCCTGGGCGATGAGCGAGTAATCTCCGTACGTTGTAATCGCCTTTTAATTATGATTGCTTGCTCTGACGCGCAAGAGCATGCCTGCTCCGCCTGGAATTTTGAGATTGCCACTTTCCGAAACTAAGAGGATCACACCGATAGGATCGGTTCGGCCGGCATGCGCGATGCTGATATGCTCGAGGCCGTAGGTGCCGCAAGCATCGGAGGAGAACACCCACAGCGCTTGGGGATTGTCGTTGCCGTCGATGGCGCCTTGACACTTTGCACTCGCGTTAGCTCGGACTTGGCCTAAAACGCCGTCGTTGACCTTCTTTCCCACAACGTCATTGGGGCTGTCGGCGGAAGTGACAGGCCCGCCTTCACCGTAAACAACGTCGCCGCCTATTTGTACCGTCGTCAACCAGCGGTATACGTCGCTCTCCCCGGGGCCGACCGGAGGTATGTGAGCCTCGGCTACTCGCATGAAACCCGCGACAGCTCGCAGATCTGTAGTCATGGAGATCGTCTGATGCTCAGAGATTATCTTGTCGAACTGGAGGGAGATGCGAGCTGGCGCTCCAGTGCTTGCCGGGATTGGTTCGACGATGTGGCCTACAACCCTAGCACCCGCCTTTATCCGCAGGCCTGGCGACAAGGGAACATCTTGCATAATCCTGCCGGTAATCACTTGGCCGGGCCTGGATTTGGTCGACGAAATCGTTGAGTTCAAACGAACGGGCAGTATCGTTCCCGCCGGAATCGCAAAAGGGTCATTGGCCGTGCCTTCCGAATCCTTCGGCTCAGGTTGAACAAACGCGGTGGACGCGACACTCACGGAGGCAGGGTCGCCCTGTGGATTGCGTTGCTGACTATTGGCAGGCTGCGGCAAGAAAGATTCGCAGAGCAGCATTGCCAGGAACACAAATACCGTTTGTCCGAAAACGTGAGCAAACATCTCTTTTCTCGCACTCATACTGTAATCCGCCTTCAGGCTCTCACTGTATTTTGATGCAGGAAAGGCGATGCAGGTAAGCTGTATTAAGGTAGGGCTCAGTCCCGACGTGGTTTACTCGTCGTCTTTTTCTTTGGAATCCTTGCGAGCCGGACCAGCAGTCTTTGCAGTAGGCTTCACCAATGGTATAGATCCCTGTGGCAATCCCAGAACGAGTGTGTTGCCGCCAGTCTCCGCGAACGCTTGCAGAGCCCGAAGCTGGAGCAAGTTTGGATTGTCGTCCATCATCTTGGCAGCGTTAGCGAGGCTGCGAAGTGCTGCCGTCTCCCCACGAGCTTTTTCGAGCGCCGCTTGCCCGTCTTTTTGCGCCTTCACGACTTGCGCGAAAGCCTTCTTCATCTCCCCTGGAAACATAATGTCCTTGATATCAGCGGAAATAAGCTTTAACCCAAATTCTGTTGCTTTTGCTGATGTTAGCTCATTCAGTTTGGAGCCAAACCCGGCGCGATTTTCAATGAGGGTGTCAATCTTCTCTTTACCCACGATCTCCCTCACGGCCATCTGAAGCGTCAAGTACAAGCCAGCTTGAAAGCTGGCATTCTTATTGATGGCCACATTGGGATCTGCAACTTGAAATTCAGCCGCAAGACTAACTCTCAAGGTCACTCCGTCCGCGCTGAGAACGTCCTGCCCTGGAATCGTTACAAACTGCGGACGAACATCCACCGGCACTACCGAGGAAAAGAACGGGAAAATCCAGTATTGGCCGGGGTTTAGCGTGGAAACGTACCGGCCCTTCGTATATTTCAAGCCTTTTTGATACTCATAAACCGTAACTCTTCTAAACCGCAAAAACTTTCCTGCTACAAACAGGAGGACCGCTACTAGTCCTACAACTCCCAGCAATTCGCCCATAAATGGACAGCCTCCGAAAACCTGCTTTGGTGGAACCATCGAAGTTTGGCGGGGGTTTTAACCCACAGGGCCAAACCCTGATTCGCCCGAGGGCCGGTTCCACCTAACAGGGGTTTGTGGTGACCTTTCACAGTCTGGAATCGAACCAGTAGCCAGCGGTGATAACAGAGCGAGAGTGAGATTCAATCTGGCTGCGACCCTGCCGGCCAACGTCTTTATATCAGGTATCCGAAAAGATTGTCGAAATTTTAAAAATCGTTCGGGGAACGTATATTCTTCGTACACACGTAGGCGACATTGGCCAGATCCGCGATGTCACTCCGGATGGCGCGCAGATGCGAAACATTCGCAATACCTAGAGCCCAAGGAGGGCTCGGGCTAGTTTGCGTTTCTGCGCACGTGTGCGCATCACGGTCGGAAGAATCGCAACTTTCATTCCGAGCGCCCGGATCGCAGATTCCTGCGACGCGTCGCGCCGGTCGATCACAAAAGTTCCGGTGAAATCGGCGTAGAGCTTGGCGACCGCCGACGCCGAAGAACCGCAACCCAGTTGAATGAGCATTTTATCCGACGGCCCTTTCAGCGACTTCCCTCCCACAATCGGGGAAACCGCGATGACGCTTTCCTTTCGCGCGCGCAACTGTTCGCGCACGCGAGGCACGGCCAGAATCGGCCCAATGCTGATCAGCGGATTGCTCGGACAGATGATGACGCGGTCGGCATCGCAAATCGCTTCCAGAACGCCAGGAGCAGCATGCGCGTGCTTAATTCCGTCGAAATGAATCCCACGAACGCCCGGCTCCGTACGATGCTTGATCAAGTATTCCTGAAAATGCATCTTCCCGTCGCGCGTCTCAATAATCGTCGGTATCGGTTGGTCGGACATCGGCAGAATGCGCGACTTCACACCCAGCGCAGTGCGAATCGATTCGGCCGCCTGCGTCAGAGTTCTTCCCTGCGCCAGCATCACAGTGCGGTGAACGTGCGTCGCGAGGTCGCGATCGCCCAGATTGAACCAAATTTCGCGCCCGTAAAGTCCAAGCCTTTTCAGGAAATGAAACGTCTCTCCGCGCATCCCCCAGCCTTTGGCCGGGTCCACAACTCCCGCAAGCGTGTACGTAACAATGTCGAGGTCGGGAGAAATTTTCAGGCCGTGCATGACGATGTCGTCGCCCGTATTGACTATGACCGTCAAGGCATGCGGATCCATCGCGCTGTAAAGCCCCAGGAGCAATTTCGATGCGCCAATACCACCAGCCAGGGCAGTCACCGTAAGTCTTTTTGCCGGAGTCATAGAGGAGTCAAGGATGCCCGCGAGAAGAAGTTCCCCGCAAGTGAAAATCCTTCGCAAGCCGCAGAAGACTAAACGCCGAAAATGCCGTGAATTTCAGCGAAACAAATCGTCCTTGGCGGGCCGAATGATCCGCGCAGCAGGCTCCTGTCCGAACCGATAGCGATACCCACGAATCACAACCACCGGCGTTCCCGCAGCTTTGCCCATCAAGAGTCCCGCCGCAGAAGCGAGTTCGTCAGCCACCGCAAGAACCGTTGCCCGCAAGAGTTTGCGGTGACGGTCGCGCGTTCCGCGAAGATCGACTAGCGCCGGCACGCCGGCCGCGCCAATCGCCACGTTCGTTAGCCCCAACCTCCACGGCCGCCCAAACGTATCGCTGATAATCACTGCAACGCGCTTCCCGGTCCGCGACCGCAACGCCGCAGCCAACCGCCGCGCAGACCCGTCGGGATTCCTCGGCAGTAGC
>DASXMM010000593.1:0-20844 GCA_036495665.1 Candidatus Acidiferrum sp.
GTGCGTTCGAGCATCCAGCGGTCGATTTCGTCGAGATTCTCGTTCGCGAGTGCGTCTCGGGCCGAATCGAAATCAAATAAATTTCCAAGCGCGAAGCGGAAGGTGTTGCGAGTTTTGCGGTAGGCTTCGCTGATCTGGGTCATGAGGCGGTCGCTCATTTTTACGTCGGCTTGATATTCCTGCGAGGCGACCCAGAGGCGGAGCATATCGGCGCCCCATTTTTCGCAGATGTCGCTGGGCAGGACTACGTTTCCCAGCGACTTGGACATCGGGCGGCCGTGCTCGTCGAGTGTCCAGCCGTGCGTGACTACACTTCGGTAGGGGGCGCGATCCAGCAATCCCGTTGCGATGAGCAAGGAGCTTTGAAACCAGCCGCGGTATTGGTCGGGCCCTTCGAGATACATGTCGGCAGGCCATTCGTCGTTTCTTAGAACGGCGATGTTTGAGGAGCCGGCGTCAAACCAAACATCGAGAATGTCATTTTCTTTGCGCCATTGAGCGGCGCCACACGCGCATTTTGTTCCGGCAGGCAACAATTCTTCGGCGGTGTGTTTGTACCAGGCGTCCGCACCCTCGCGCTCGAACCACTTCACTACGTTGCGCAACGCGTGAAAGTCTTCGAGGCGCGTGCCGCAGGCTTCGCAATAAAAAACGATGATCGGGACGCCCCAGAAACGCTGGCGCGAAATGCACCAGTCCGGGCGCTTCTCGATCATTTCGTAGATGCGTTCTTCACCCCAGGCAGGAATCCATTTGACGCCGTGGACTTCTTCGAGGGCGTTGGCACGCAGTGTTTTTTCTTTGCCGCGAGCGGCCTGGTCCATTTTGATGAACCATTGCTCGGTAGCCCGGTAGATCAGCGGGTTGTGGCAGCGCCAACAGTGCGGATAGCTGTGGGTGTAACGGTGACTGCCGAGAAGGGCGTCGCGCTCGGCGAGCAGTTGGACGATGATGGGGTTTGCTTCGAAGACGTTCTTGCCTTTGTATTCGGGCAAGCCCTCGAGATAGACGCCTTTGTCGTCGAGGGGGGCGTAGATTTCGAGGCCGTATTTCTGCGCGGCTAGAAAATCGTCGGAGCCGTGGCCTGGCGCTGTGTGGACGATGCCACTGCCTTGATCGAGCGTGACGTAGCCGGCAAGAATACCCGGCACCTGAATTGGCAAGAAGGGATGCTGGAATTTCGCACCTTCGAAATCGCTTCCCTTCCACTTAGAGCGCACTTGGACCTGTTTAATGCCACACTCTGACTGCATGGCGCCAACCCGCTCTCCGGCAAGCAGCAGCGCACCTTTCTCGGTCTCAACGATGACATATTCATAATCGGGATGAAACGCCAAGGCACGATTGTGAGGAAGCGTCCACGGCGTGGTGGTCCAGATGACCGGGCTGACGTCGCGCATTCCGTCTAGTTTGGTGTTCCCGCCGCTCGGCATGGCGAACTTCACCCAGATCGAGGGACTGGTGTGATCTTCGTACTCCACTTCGGCTTCCGCCAGCGCGGTCATGTCGTGGATGCACCAGTAGACCGGCTTGCGGCCGCGATAGGCGTAACCCATTTCCATGAAATCGAGAAGCGCGCCAGCAACAACCGCTTCGTAGTCGTGGTTCATGGTGAGATACGGGTGATCCCACTGGCCGAGAACTCCGAGGCGCTGGAAGTCCCGCTTGTGCTGCTCGACGTAGCGCGTGGCAAATTCGCGGCAGAGCCCGCGAAACTCGGCCGGCGAGACTTTTCCCTTGGCGCCAAGCTCCTTTTCGACCTGCGTCTCGATCGGGAGGCCGTGGCAGTCCCAGCCGGGCACAAATGGGGCGTAGTGACCAGCCATACTTTTGCATTTGACGACCATGTCTTTGAGGATTTTGTTGAGGCCGGTGCCCAGATGTATTGTCCCCGTGGGGTACGGCGGGCCATCGTGCAAGACGAAACGCGGCAAACCTTTGCGGGCCACAAGGATGCGCTCATAAAGGCGGGAACTCTGCCAGGCCGCGAGCTGTTTCGGCTCATTTTGCGGGAGACCGGCTTTCATCGGAAAATCGGTCTTAGGCAGGTTCAGCGTTTTCTTCAGTTCCAAAGATTCGGCCATGGATGTGTGCGCCCGCGGAGCCACTCGCTCGAAGCCGTCCCTTGGTTCAGGTGTTCCGCTAGAAACATCGGAAAGCAGTGCAATCGCGTATGTTACAATGATTGGCAGTTGGTGTCAGCGGTCGGGATCGGCGCAACCTTTCGGGGCGCTATCGAATCATATCGATTTAAGACACCCTACGCAGTCCAGCTGCGTCTAATCAGGGGGAAATGGTGCCGGACCTTATCGTCAATCTCGTTCCACCTGAAGCTATGAAGGGTGACGTGTCTGCCTCCCGTAGACACGAGGTCGTTCCAGTACCTGCCTCGGCGGTTCCCCAGTTTGGCGCTCCTGCTTTGCTGATTCCCGATAATTTTTGGTCAAACCTGAAGCAGTTTTTGACGGAACGACCTGTGAAGGTGCGGGAACGCGCGGATGCGCCGTTTGTGAAGCCGGGGTTTGGCACGGGCGTCGTTGACAACCTTAAGGATTTTTTCACTTCCCGGCCGGTGCCGAAAGGGCCGGTAAATAGCCGGCTGGCCGTGTCTTGGGGTACGAATTTTGGCGGGTTTGGGACGCGAATCAAAGAGGCTTTCTTTCCCACGAAGCTGCCGCCGGCGAACTTCACCAGCAAGCCCGTTCGGGTGAAGGACATCTGGACGAAGGACGAGAATTTCGGCTGGACGCAAGTAATTTCGTTTGCGATTCACGGGAGCGTCTTCGCGCTAGTGATTTTGATTCCGCTGTTCTGGCATTTCGGGTCCAATACTCAGGCGAAGAACAAGCCTGGGGTCGACGTGACACCGCTCGATATTTCACCATACATGGCCAAACTTCCCGCGGGTGCGAAAAAGGCCGGCGGTGGTGGCGGGGCGAATGATCACACTTTGGCTCCGGTGAATAAGGGCAAGATTCCGAAGTTCCAGTGGACACAATTTACGCCTCCGCAAGTGAAGCCGCAGAATCCTGATCCGAAGCTGGCGATGGACCCTTCGCTCCTCGGTCCGCCGGACTTGAAGGCGCCGAATTTGAACGCGGCGAACTGGGGTGATCCGCTGGCGAATGGCGTGAGCGAATCGCTTGGTCACGGCAATGGCACAGGAATTGGCAGCGGGACTGGTGGCGGGCTTGGTCCTGGAGAAGGTGGAGGGACCGGCGGCGGTGCGTTTCGCGCTGGCGTGAACGGAGTTGGCGTGCCGGAATGCATTTATTGTCCGCCGCCGCTTTATTCAGATGACGCGCGCAAAGCCAAGTACATGGGGACCGTGGTGTTGCAGGTGACCATTACGCCGGACGGGCGGGCGGTGAATATTTCGATTTTGAAGGACCCGGGCATGGGGCTCGGGGAAAAAGCGGTTGAGTCTGTGCGGACTTGGAAGTTCAGGCCCGCGGCGGGACCGAGTGGCAAAATTGTGGCTGTGCAAGTGCCGATTGAAGTGACTTTCCGGTTGTACTAGTTCTTGCTTTTCCATCCTGGTTTTATTCTTCGCTGTTAGTGTTGCAGGCAAAGACAACGGGCAGGAATGCATGCGGGCAACCAAACTTTGTTTGGAGACTTCTGACTACCCGAATGGTGCCCGCCTCCGGGAGTTTTTGGGCCGAACTGCGAGGCGAGACGGAGGCCTCGTATGTTCGATCCGTTTTTGTATTCCCTTTCCGGCAGTGATTCCAAGACGGATTTAGCTCCGACCGAGTCGTGGTTAAACCGCGTGCGGGAGAATTTGGGGCAGCTTCTTATCCCTACGCATTTCAAGCCATCTGCGGCCAACGGAGCGCCGATTCATTTGCTGAAGTTTGATAAGTCGCTGCGGCCAGCGCGGGCGCAGGGGGCTTCGCTGGTTACGCATGCCGCGATTTTTGCTGTGATGATTTTTTTGCTGACGCATGGCCCCAATGGGCCGGATCGCCCTAATCTTGGCGGTTACACACCTTTGCCTACGCTTCGATTTCCGACGCCGCTGCTTCATACGCTGGCGAGCGCAAATGCTGATGGCGGACGCGGCAGTGGGGGAGCTGAAAACCCGGTTCCTGCAACCAGTGGAGCTGCACCGCAGCGTTCGTTGCTGGTGCTGGTGAAACCTACGATTCCGCAAAATCAGGAGCATGTCTTGCCCGAAGCCCCGACGATTTTTGATGCAAACGCGACGCCTCCGACTAAAGCGGACGAGGTCGGATTGCCGTGGATGCCCGCGCGGACTAATTCTGGTGGACCGGGGAAAGGGCACACCATGGGCTCGGTGGGCGGTCCTGACGTCGGGGACGGAGGAGTTGGTCCATTTGGCGATGGAACCGGGGTCGGTAAGTATGGACCCGGCATGATTCAGCCTGCGTGCGCCTATTGTCCGTATCCGACGTACACGGATGAGGCGCGGCACTCTAAAGTGCAGGGGGCGGTGGAGTTGGTAGTCCTTGTGGGAGTCGATGGTCGCGCGCAAGATGTTCGCGTTGTGAAGGGGATCGGCTTTGGTCTGGACGAGCGCGCGGTGGAAACGGTGCGCGGCTGGAAGTTTACTCCGGCGCGCGACGGGGCGAAGCTAGCTGTGGCGGCCTGGGTCACAGTTGAGGCTGTGTTTCGGTTGTTCTGACGTAACGGCCTGCAGTGGGTGCTTGAAGAAACACAGGCGATGGTTTTTGTGTCTGCGGTGCGGCCAGTCTGATAGGATTCCGGCATGAGAAGAGCAACCGGTATTTCGCTGGCGTTCGCCACTGCTCTGGCTGGTTTCGCGTGCACCGCTCGAGCGCAGAATTCCACTGGCGCGCTGGATATCACTGCCCGCATTACGCCGACGCAGGCGCGGCCGGAGCCGGTGCGTCAGTTTACGTTCTACATTTTGACAAAGAGCTATAGGGAGATTGCGAAAGAAGTGGAAGAGAAAGACCTGGTGCCGCCGCGCGATGAGTTCATCGACGGATTGAAAGTGTCGAAAGAGTTGAAGGTCTGGCTGAAAGCACACGACATCCTGGATTTGACAAGTCCCGAACTAGACAAGATGCTGACCCCAGAGGACATCATTCATACGCCGGAATTCCTGACGGCGTATCAGCATTCCAACAGCGGCGGCGTGACGAACGGTTTTCCGAAGGCAAAGTATAAGGAAACGGATAAAGTGGATCATCCGGAGAAGTACGAAAAAGAGAAGGACGCGTATTATGCCACGCTGAAAAAGTACATTCTGGCAAATCCGAACACGATTTCTGGAGTGGAGCTAGAGCTCGACGCCGTGAATCCGCAGAGGAAGTGGGCGCTGCTGGAGAGCAATCAGAAGAAGCGCGTTCAGAAGATGGCGCCGGAAGTGGCGCAAACGAAATACTTGGTAGCGAAAGTGGACACGGATTTGGAAGGGCACGCTTTTTTGCGGGACCTGCCGCCGGGAAGCTACTGGATCAGTTCGTTGAATTTCGATGCAAGCGCAGGCGATGCGCGCGTGCGCTGGGATGTTCCTATCACGATTCAGGCAGGGCAGGCTTTTCGCATTGAGCTCACCAATCTAAACGCCACGGATACGCTGGCAGCGTCGACGCCGTAAGGCGCGCAAGCCGCGGCAGCCGTGGGCACACCTCTCCTTTGGCTGATTTTTAACCTTTTCGTACTCGCCACGATTGCGCTGGATCTCGGTGTTTTCCACCGGCGTCCCCACAAAATGAAAACTCGGGAAGCGCTCATCTGGACGATGGTCTGGGTGGGGCTGGCGCTTTCGTTCGGGCTTGGCGTGATGTATTTCTCGGGAGGGCAGCGCGGGCTGGAATTTTTCACGGGGTACGTCATCGAGAAAGCGCTAAGCGTCGACAATCTGTTTTTGTTTCTGGTGATTTTCCGGGCATTTAGCGTGGATGAGAAGGTTCAGCACCGCGTGCTGGAATGGGGGATTGTCGGGGCGCTGGTGATGCGCGGGCTGATGATTGCGGCGGGCGCCGGGTTGATTGAAAGTTTCAGCTGGATTTTGTATGTGTTTGGCGGGTTTCTCGTGATTGCGGGGCTGCACATGCTGTTTGCGAAGAAGACGGAAATGCATCCGGAGGAGAACCGGATTTCGCGATTCGCGAAACGGCGTTTGAGGGTGACGAAGGAATTTAGCGGGAGCAGATTTTTTGTGCGGGACGGCGGGAAATGGTTTGCGACCCCTCTGTTTGTGGTGCTGCTGATTGTGGAAATTACGGATATTACGATGGCGGTGGATTCGATACCGGCGATTTTCGGAATCACGCGGGATCCGTTTATTGTGTATACGTCGAATGTGTTCGCGATTTTGGGATTGCGGACGATGTATTTTCTTTTGGCGGGAATGCTTGGGCGATTGCGGTATTTGACCGCGGGACTCTCGATTGTGTTGACGTTTATTGGCGCGAAGATGATTGCGGAGCCGTGGGTCCATATCTCGGTTGAGCTGTCGCTGGGGATCGTGGCCGGGATTTTGTCGGTGGCTTTAGCTAGTTCCCTTCTCGTGGGCCCGAAAACAAAAGATGAGGCTGGTGCGTAGCTTCTTGGATGAACATATAGCTCAAGAGTGGCAACCGTTGTGCTCCGGAATTGTGCGTGGAATCAGATCGGAACGGCGCTGCCCTGCGAGGAGACAAAGATGAAGAAGAATCTAAGCATCGAAAAGCTGACGGCGGCTTGGCTTGCGCGAACATTTTGCTGCGTCGCGGCCTTGCTGGGGTTTCTCTGCTCTCCGTCGTGGGGGGCTGCAGAGGCGAAGAAGATTATTTTGGATACGGATCCGGGGACGGATGATGCGATGGCGTTGATGTTGGCGCTGAATTCGCCGGAGTTGGACGTGCGAGCGATTACAGTTGTGCCGGGGAATGTTACGGCGCGGCAGGGGCTTGAGAATGCGCTGCGCATGGTGTCGCTGGCGAACCGGTGCGACATTCCTGTCGCGGGAGGGGCGCAGCATCCCTTGTTTCAGAAGCTGATTACGGCGGAGTTCTGGCACGGGAAGAACGGGCTGGCGAATATCGAATTGCCCGCAAGCAAATGTAAAGCGGATGGACGCTTTGGGCCGGACTTGATTATTGAATTGGTGCATGCGAATCCACATGAGATTACGCTCGTGCCCGTGGGCCCGCTGACGAATATCGCGCTGGCGATTGAAAAAGATCCGACCATCGTGCCGCTGGTGAGAGAAGTGATTTTGATGGGAGGATCGATCAAAGGTGGGAATGTGAACGCGGCGGCCGAAGCCAATATTTATAATGATCCGGAAGCGGCGCAGATCGTGTTTCAAGCCGGATGGCCGCTGACGATGGTGGGGCTGGACGTCGGAGACAAAACGCTCTTCAGCCGCAAACATCTGGAGCAATTGGGACGGACACACGGGCCGGTGAACGATTTTATTTATGGAGTGACGAAATTTCTCGTGGAGCTATCGGAAAAATTCGGCGATACGGGGACGCCGATGTACGATCCGCTGGCGGTGGGAGTGGCGATCGACGCGGCGCTCGTGACGGCGCCTGCCATGCATGTCGATGTAGAAACGCGAGGAGAGTTCACGCGCGGGGAGACGGTGGCGAATCGGCAAAACGAGGTCGAAAGGAATGTGTTGCATCATTTTCCGGATGGCGACCGTTACGTGATTGAAGGGGTTGATAAGGTGACGCCTAACGCGAAGGTTTGCATCGAGGTGCAAGCGGATAAGTTTTTGGAGATGTTTGTTTCGAGGCTGCAGGGGAAATAGGTGGCGAAGGTTCAATAACAAGCAGCACCACAAATCCGTTCGATTTACTTCGTTGAACGTACGATTCAGAGCGGAGTCCCGCGTTCGCCCTTTCTAAGAGTCCTCTAACCTTTCGCAATCGTTTGTAAGGACGATGTGCCTTTTCGATTTGGCCCTTCGAGAGCTAGGAATGAGCAGGGGTGTCTGCGCGCAGATACGAGCGAACTCCGTCCGCCGAGCGCTAAGCGTGGTGAAAACGCGGGAATTTGCGGAAATTTCGCGACCGAATATGCGAACGGATGAACAAGGCAGGGCCGAGGCATTCGAAACGGTAATTTCATTTTGGAACACGATGGGCGGGGCAGTTCGTAATCGGAAGCACGCGGCTTTACGTGACAACATGTTGCGGGATGCGAGGACCCATTACAGGACAAGCTTTGAGACGGGCGGAGGCTTGATTGGCTGAAGAAACGCGATTGAGGCTGCGACAGATCTTGGCCGGAGTGTGCTTTATCGCGTTGTACGTGGGGCTGGACCGCACGACGGTTTCGTACCAGATTTGGTCGGAAGTGAGCGCCTGGTACCCGCCGACAGGACTGGCGTTGGCTGTGCTGATCGGACTAGGGTGGCGCTACGCACCGGTGATTTTGCTCGCCGCATGCATCGCGTCGATCGTCAACTATCACTTGCCTGTGCGTACCTATTCCTTCCTGGCAGGGAATACGGAGCTCATTATCGTGTACACGATGACGGCGGTGTTTTTGCGCCGAGTCGTGAAGATAGATTGGCGTCTGCGAACGATGAGGGACGTAACGTGGCTACTGCTGATGTCCATTTGTTCGTCGTGCGTAGTGGCATTTCTGGGCGCAAGATTTCTGATGCTGGACCACCTGATTGCAGGCGGCCAATACCTGCTGGCGTCGCTGAACTGGTGGGTTGGGGATGCGGTGGCCATTGGATCCGTCGTGCCATTTTCACTCATTTACATCCTGCCGAGTCTACGCCGCTTCCTGGGATATCAGGAGACCGACCATGTTGCGGAGATGCGGGGCCGGGGGGGCCAGCATGAACTGCGCGGATGGAAGCGCATACTCGAGACGGTGCTGTTCGCGGCTAGCATGCTGGCAGTGCTATGGCTGTCGCTGAGCGGGAGATTTTCACGCGGCAACGAAATGTTCTACCTGCTGTTTCCGCCGTTGATCCTCGTGGCGGTGCGCCGCGGATTGCGCGGAGCGACGGCGGCGATTCTGGCACTGGATACGGGAATTATCCTGGCACTGGGAATTTATTCGCGAGACTACAGTGAACTCTCGTTGCTGCAATTTCTGATGCTCATTCTTTCGCTGGCAGGGCTGATCCTGGGAGCGCTGATCAGCGAAAGAGATGCAGGCGAGCAGCGATTATCGGAGGAAGAGGCACGCGTACGGCTGATTCTGGAGTCGACGGCGGAAGCAGTTTATGGCGTAGACAAAACGTGGTCCTTCACATTTTGCAACCGGGCGATGTTGCAGATACTGGGATACAGAACGCAGGACGAAGTGCTGGGACGGAATGCGCACGATGTGATGCATCACACCAGGTCTGACGGCACGCTATATCCGCGAGAGGAATGTTCGATGCTTATGGAATCCTTGAGGGGCGCTGCATACCACGCGCCCGAAGAGTTACTGTGGAGGTCGGACGGGAGCAGCTTCGAGGCGGAGCTGTGGTGCCACCCGTTGCTGCAGGAGGGGGAGAGGCTGGGAGCGGTGGTGACTTTCGTGGACATTACGGAGCGGAAAAAAGCGCAGGAGACGCTGCGGCGGGCGAAGGAAGATGCTGAAGCGGCGAACCGGGCAAAGAGCGATTTTTTGGCGAACATGAGTCACGAAATCCGGACGCCGATGAACGGCATACTAGGAATGACCACGCTGGCGCTGGAAACGAACCTGGACGCCGAGCAGCGGGATTATTTGGGGATGGTGAAGAGTTCGGGAGAATCGCTGCTGACACTGCTGAACGACATTCTGGATCTATCGAAAATCGAGGCGGGCAAGCTAGACCTGGAGATTCGAGACATGTCGGTGGAGGATTGCATCGAAGAGGCGCTCGAGCCGCTGGCCCTGAGAGCGCAGCAGAAAGGCATCGAACTGGTATGGAATGTCGGCAAAGACATTCCAGACGTAGTCCGGTGCGACTCGACGCGATTGCGGCAGGTGTTCATCAATTTGGCGGGAAACGCCTTGAAATTCACCAACGAGGGCCAAGTGGCGATTTACGGGCGTCCCGCCGGAAGGACAAAGGGCGGCCTAATGCTGGAGTTCAAGGTCTCCGATACGGGAATTGGGATAGCCGAGGAGAAACGAGGGAAGATTTTTGAAGCGTTCTCGCAGGCGGACATGTCTACGTCGCGACGCTATGGAGGCACGGGGCTCGGCCTCTCGATTTGCGAGCGGCTGGTGACGCTGATGGGAGGGCGCATCTGGGTGGAAAGCGAGGAAGGGCGTGGCAGCGAATTCCATTTCACGGTGAAGGTGTTGACGGATTCGGCCATCGAGAGTTCCAAAGCACCGCAGGACGCCGAGGCGCCGAAGAAGAATCAACAGGGTGTGCGGCGGGTGCTCGTGGTGATGGCCAATCCGGTGAACCGGAAATTGCTGGAGCGATTGCTGCCGCGCGCGAATATGAAGGCGGTGCCGGCGGCAAGCGCGGGAGACGCGTTGGCACAGCTGATCCGAGCGCGATCCGTGGGCGAGAAGTTCTCTGCGATGATGATTGACAAGGACATAGACGGCCCGGGAGGCCTTGCTTGGCTCGCCGAGGCACGGGGTTCCGCGGCGCCTGATATGCCGGCAATCGTCGTTCATTCGCGACCTCTCGACATGGCGGACAGGAAAGGCTGCGAGCAGCTGGGCGTTGTACGAACTATTTTGAAACCATTGCGGCGCGCCGCGCTGTTTGAAGTGTTGCGAGAGAGCATGGGCGAAGCTGTCCAAGTAAAGGCGCCGGAAGACTCGGCACCGAAGGATGGTGTCGCGGGGCCGAGCTTGCGGATATTGCTCGCGGAAGACAACGTCGTGAATCAGCGATTGACCTCGAGGCTCCTGGAGAAGATGGGGCACGTGGTTACGATTGCCGACAACGGACAACTGGCGCTACAACGGTTTTCCGAGCAGGAGTTCGATTTGGTGGCGATGGATATGCAGATGCCGATTATGGATGGGTTGGAGGCTACGGAAAAGATTCGAGCCAGCGAGAAACAATCAGGAAAGCACGTGGCGATCGTAGCTATGACCGCGAACGCGTATGAAGAGGACCGGGAGAGATGCCTGCGAGCCGGAATGGATGGATATATTGCGAAGCCCATCAGCGCGAAGTCCATCGAAATGGAAATTGCGAGAGTAATGGCAGCGCAAGAGAAAAGCGAGAAGCTGGAAGTTCCGAGAGTTGTATAGGCGTGCGCGTTGACTGTGGTTCTTGCCCGGGAGAATTTTCCTTTCGTTTTATGTAGCGATACATACCGCTAGCCAGGGCGTTCTTAGAGAACGCCCGGCAGAAGAGAAATAGAGCATTTGAATTCAGTCTGGCTCGAACATTAGCTCGTCTATGTAGCACCACATCCAGTTCTCGCCAGGCTCGAAAGAACGGACGATGGGGTGGTTGGTGGCGTGGAAATGCTTGGTGGCGTGCTTATTTTTCGAGGAGTCGCAGCAGCCGACGTGGCCGCAGGTGAGGCAGAGGCGAAGGTGGACCCAGGTATCGCCCATTTTGAGACATTCTTCACAGCCCTTAGATTTGGGTTTTACTTTTTTGATTTGGTCGAGATGCGTACAAACGTCCGCCATGATTTTTCTCCTGCCGCGTCTACTTCGCGGGTTGAATAGGAAGACGAACCTGAAAGCGAGTGTTGCCGGGAACGGAAGTGACACTCACGTGGCCGCCGATGTTCTTGATGATGCGGTTGACGACGTCGAGACCCAAGCCGGTGCCTTCGCCAACGCCCTTGGTGGTGAAAAAGGGATCGAAGATGCGCGAGACGACTTCAGGCGGAATGCCCACGCCATTATCGGTAATTTCCACGAGGACAAAATCGTTTTCGCGCGTGGTGCGGATGGTGAGCTTGCCGTTTCCGTTCATGGCGTCGGCGGCGTTGTCGATCAGATTGGTCCAAACCTGGTTGAGTTCGCTACCGCTGGACAAGACTTTGGGAAGATCGGGAGCGTAGTCACGAACGACAGTGATGCCGCGCTTCAGCTTGTGATTCATGATCGTGAGCGTGGTTTCGATGCCGCGTTCGATATCGACTTCCTGCAGGGGGCCTTGATCCATGTAGGAATATTCTTTTATGGCTTTGATGAGATCGGAGATACGCGCGGAGCTGTGCTCGAGTTCTTCGGCGATGCGCTCCATCTCGAGGAGCGTGGCGAAGCGGGTGAGTTCGGGGCCAAGAGATTTTCCTGCAGCGGCGGCGAAGGACGCGAGTTGGGCGTCGGTGAGGCCAGCGTCCGCCAAGGAGGGAGAGAGCTTCCACGCGTCGGCGACGTCCTTTGATTCGAGCCAGGATTGAATGGCTTCTTCGCGCTCGACGCGGCTGAATTCGTCCTTGAACTGCACTGGCTTTAACGAAGCGCGAATTTCTTCTTCTTTCTCGGCCAAGACGCCGCAATCTTCGGGGCCAATTTCGGTGTTGCGAGCAGCTTCGCGCAGTCGCAGCAGACAATCGCGTAATGCAGCGGCGGAGCGCCGCGCGGCCGCGGAAGGATTGTTGAGCTCGTGTGCAAGGCCGGCGGAGAGTTTGCCGAGGGCGGCGAGCTTCTCATGCTGTTGTTCGGCGCGGGTGACGCTGCGAACGCGGTCGGTGAGCAAACCGACGAGGCGGCGGACCAGTTCCGGTAACCGGCGAAAAAGCTCGGGGAAATGCACAACGGGAAAGCTGAGGAAATGCGTAGGAACGACGGCGCGGCCCGTGACGGTAAGTGTTTTTATGCGGGAGAACGGCAGCATACCTGTGACGTCGCCGGCGCTTATCGTAAAGACGGGGCCATCGGAGGGGCCGCGTTCGGATCTGGCGCGCATCTGGCCTTCGAGCATGATCAGCATGTAATCGGGCTGGTCGCCTTCGTGCATAATAACGTCGCCTTCGGCGACGCGGTGTTCTTCGCATTGGGCGAGAAACCAAAGCAGTTCTTCGCGAGAATGGCCTTGGAAGACGGGAATCTCAACAAGCTTCGTGAGGAGCTCTTCAACGTGCGACGGCACGGGAGTATCGGTCATGCGCGTCCTGCTCTCCTGATTGGCAGGCTCATTGTACCTTTGCTAGATACTGATGCATGAATTGGACGACGACAGCGCCTTCGCCGACGCCGGAGGCGACGCGTTTTACGGAGCCGTGGCGAACATCGCCGACGACAAAGATGCCTGGGACATTGGTTTCAAGCAAGCCGGGATCGCGGTCGAGAGTCCACGAGGCAGGCCGCTTGCCGTCGCGCATGAGGTCCGGACCGGAGAGGATGAAGCCGCGCTCGTCGCGCTCGATAATGTCGCCGAGCCATTGGGTGCGCGGCTGAGCGCCGATGAAAATGAAGAGACTGGAGGCTGGGAGTTGCTTACGCGTGCCGCTCGGCTCGCACTGCACGGTGATTCCGGTAAGCCGCGTATCTCCTTGGACTTCGACGACGCTGGTTTGCGCCCAGAGTTCGATGTTCGGGGTTTTTTCGATTTGCTCGATGAGGTAGTGAGACATGGTGCTGGCGAGCGATGTACCGCGCAGAAGCATGATGACTTTTTCCGCGAACTTCGAAAAATGCATAGCGGCCTGGCCGGCGGAATTTGCGCCGCCAATGATGTAGACGGTTTCGCCGCGGCAGGCGATGGCTTCGGAAGTGCCGCCGCCGTAGTAAACGCCAGCGCCCTGGAGACGGTCGATGCCCGGGACGTCCAGAGTGCGCCATTGCACTCCCATGGCCAGGAGGAGGGCGTTACACGAAATTTCGTCACCATCCGCCAGCTTGACGAAGCGGTACGGACCATCCACGCGCAGGCCGACGACATCCTGCGGGGAAAGGATTTCGACACCGAAGCGGCGAGCTTGCGCGACGGCGCGACGGGCGAGATCGCTGCCTGAGAGGCCCGCGGGGAAGCCGAGGTAGTTTTCGATGCGAGAACTGAGGCCTGCCTGGCCGCCGGGAGCTTCGCGCTCGATCATCACGGTGCGGAGGCCTTCGGATGCTCCATAGACGGCCGCGGCGAGACCCGCGGGGCCGCCTCCGACAATGGCGAGGTCGTAGAAATTGGTGAGGGCGTGGGTGCGAAGACCGACTTTGTCGGCCACCGCGGGAAGAGGCGGTTCGGCGAGTCTGGTGCCATCGGGAAATAAGACGAGCGGGAGCGTCTCCGCCTCCGGCCCGAGCGAAGCGATCAGGCTGCGAACTTCGGGATCGGTTTGGGCGAGTTCAACATCAATCCATTGATACGGGACCTGATTGCGGGCAAGAAAATCACGCAGTTCGTAGGAACGGTTGGACCAGCGGGTACCGAGAACGCGGATGCCTTCGTAGAGCGGCCGGAAGCTAGAGTTCCAGTCGGTGAGCAGATCATCGATCGCGGGAAAGAGTTTCTCTTCCGGTGGATCCCAGGGCTTCATGAGGTAATAGTGGATGCGCGCTTCGTTGATGGCGTCGATGGCGGCGGTGGTATCAGCGTAGGCGGTGAGAAGCGCGCGTTTGGCTTGCGGATGGATCTCCATCGCTTCGGAGAGAAAACCGACGCCGTTCATATTGGGCATGCGCTGGTCGGCGAGGAGTAACGCCACGGGATTGTTGCGGGCCTTGAGTTCGCGAAGGGTGGAAAGCGCGGCGCCGCCAGAGCTGGCGCGCATGACGCGATAGCGGTTGGAATAGTGGCCGCGAAGATCGCGCTCGATGGCGCGCAAAACCTCCGGGTCGTCATCGACGGTGAATAACACTGGTTTCGGCATAATCCTCAGATGATTCGAGCACGTGAATCGTTGCAGCTTTCGCGCCGGATTTGAAGTGAAAGTGCTTCTGGACTGATAGTCACGCTACAATCTTCGGGTCGACCATGTCCAGCCCACTAGCTATGTCCAGCCCACTGAATGATGCTATCGCAAAGCTTTGCTCTGGAGAGGCTTCCGTCAGGGAAGCCGCCGCAGCGGAGATTTACGCAACCGGGCGCGCACCTGCAGAGCGCGTGGCGGAGGGGTGGTGGAGCGACGAGGAATTGTCGCGGTTGCTGGCGGGGCCAAAGCCTGACGCGACGGTGGGGCTGGCGGTACAAAGAGAAACCTTTTCGAAGCTCCGGGTGGTGCATAGCGTATCGAGCCTGGCGGAAGTACCATCAGACCAGGACGCTGAAGAGTTTTCGTTGCGGTTTGCGGGTGGAGCTTCGTTGGATATTTTGACGTCTCGCGCGCCGGGCGGTGAAGGACCGATTGCGCGGTATCTGGAAAAGTTTGGTGAAGGCGTCCAGCAAGTAGAGTTTTTGTGCAAGAACGTGGACCGGGCCACGGAGATTTTGAAGGAGAAGTTTGATGTATCTGCAATTTATCCCGAGACGCGTCCTGGCACGGACGGGACGCGGATCAATTTTTTCCTAGCGCCAGTTCCCGACGGCGGCAAAGTTTTGATCGAGCTTTACGAAGCGGCAGGAAAGCCCCACCAAAAATAATTTACGTAGTTTCGACGATGTCGCTCCACGCGCGCAGGACTTCGCCCACCGTCCAGGCTTGCGCGATGCATCCGCGGGGCGTGTGCGGCGGATCGCCGTCGAAAACCTCGGCAAGCGTGCCGAGGCCATAGGCGCAGATGTGGGTGCCAAGCGGTTCGAGGTAGCGCAACGCTTCGGCGCGATCGTTATAGACGCGGAAATGCGCGAGCGCGAATGGTCCGAGCAGCCAGCCCCACGCCGTTCCTTGATGGTAGGCGCTGTCACGCGATCGCTGATCGCCTCGATAGTGGCCCTGATAGTTCGGTTCGCCGGGGGCCAAGCTGCGGAGGCCGTGGGACGTGAGGAGGTGTTGCGCGCAGATCTCGACAACGGATTTTTGCTGCTCCTTGCGTAGCGGGCTGACCGGCAAGGAGACAGCGAGAATTTGATTGGGGCGGAGGGCGGCGTCGTTTTTCGCGGAACCAGGAACGTCGATCACATCGAAGCAGCAGTTTCGCTCTGCGTTCCAGAATTTTTGGAAGCTGTTTTTGGCTTGCGCGCAGAGGCGTTCATAGCTGTCTGCGGATTTGTTTAGCAGCCGGGCGAACTGCGCCATCGTTTCGAGGGCGTTGATCCATAGCGCATTGATTTCGACGGGCTTGCCAGTGCGCGGCGTAACGACCCAATCGCCGATTTTTGCATCCATCCAGGTGAGTTGAACGCCGGGGCCTCCGACGTAGAGAAGGCCATCGGCGGAATCGACGTGAATGTTGTAGCGCGTGCCCGCGACGTGGGCGTCGACCATCGCGGCAAGAACGGGAAATAGCTTTTGCAGCGTCGCCGAGTCTTGTGTCTCGTTGAAATATTGCCGAACGGCTTCGAAATACCAGAGTGCGGAATCGACGCTGTTGTATCCCGGCTTGCCGCCAGTATCAGAGAAATTGTTTGGGAGCATGCCGGCGTCCACGTAGTGGGCCAAGGCCAGCAGGATCTGGCGAGCTACTTCCGGGCGGCCGGTGGCGCGAGCGAGACCCGGCAGCGCGATCATGGTGTCGCGTCCCCAATCGGCGAACCAGTGATAGCCTGCGATTATGCTGTGGCCGTCCGGTTGTTCGGGGCGTTTCCGTTTGACGATGAATTGATCCGCTGCGAGAACGAGTTGGCGAATCCACGCCGGAGCATTGGCGGCGCAGGCCTCGTTTCGCGTTTCCCACGCTTTGAACAGAGAAGCTTCGTGATCGGCACGCTGCGCACGAGAGGCTTCCGCATCAAGGGCGGTGGTGGCTTCGGTGGTGGCCACGACGGACAGACTTTCGCCGGGGTTCAGCCTTCCACGAAAGAGCGCAGCGAACAGGTGGTCTTCGCGATCTTCGAGGCCGCGTTCTGACTCGGCCAGCAGGTAACAATCGCGATACCAGTCGTGATGCGGCTCGCACGGGGCTTGCGCGCTCTTCAGAAAAAAAGGGGTGGCTGTGTCGAATGGCAGGATCATCACGCCGTGCTCGACGGGCACGATTTTCATGTGCCAATCGCCAGCATGGGTCAAAGAATGAAAATCGCGGTAGTTGACGAGCGCCTTGAGATCGATTTCGAGAGGGCTGCTTGCGCGCGCCAGCGTGTATTGAACAAAGGTTGTGTTTTCGCCTTGCACCATCCAGACGCGCTTTTCGAGCAAGGCATCGGCGAGCGCGTAAGTCCAAACCGGAGTGGTGCCCTCAAGACGAAAACTTTCGAGGTAGAGCAATCCCTGTGGGTCGATAACACCGCTGGCCCAGCGGTGGGTTGCCAGGGCAAACGCCGCGCCGGCGTAACGAGCAGTTTCATCAAGGCCGGACACCAGTTGCGTGCGGCCAACCGGCGGCTGGAGCGCAGCGATGAGAAGGCCGTGATAGCGGCGAGTGGTGTCTCCAGAGACGGTTCCTGAGGCGAAGCCGCCAATGCCGTTGGTAACGAGCCACTCGCGAGTTTCGGCGGCGGGGAGGTTGCCGCAGATTTCGCGGCCGAGGCGCACTGGCGTTCGTGAGCTGGCTGCGAATTGGGTTGCGATTTGTCGGGGGACCACCCTACCTCCTTTTCCCGGGCGTTGAAGCGACCTCGGCCTGCCGCTCATTGCTTGCGAGGCACCAGCCACTTCGTCCGCAAGAAGCGCCCGTGTTCCTCATAACCGGCGCGGCGATAAAGCTCTTCGGCCGGCTCGTTTCCCTGATCGACTTCCAGATGGATGGCGTTCACTCCTAGTTCGAGGGCGCGCTCTTCGACAAATTGCATGGCGCGCCGGCCAATTCTCTGCCGGCGATACTGCGGCTCGATGTACAGCTCATCGATGAAAGAATCGCGTCCGTGAAACTCGAAACTATAGCCGAACGTGAGCACAATGTAGCCGACGGGTACTTCTCCATCAAAGAAAACCCACGCTTGCCCGAGGTCCGGAGTCCCCAGAAACTTTCGCAGCACCTCGCGAACAACCGGCTCATCGAAAAAATACGGACCCGGCTCCTGCTCGGCCAGATTGCGCATCATGCGAAGCAAAACCGGCTCGTGTTCTCCAGCCGCGGGGCGAAAAATAACGCCGGGCATTCTACTCTCCACTTTGTTCAATTAGCTTGGCGACCAACCCGGTCCACCCGGTCTGGTGACTCGCGCCGATGCCCGCACCGTTGTCGCCGTGAAAATATTCGTAGAACAGCAGCAAGTCCCTCCAATGAGGGTCGCTCTGATAGAGTTCGGCGCCGCCGTTAACGGGACGGCGGCCGTTCTTGTCTCGTACGAAGATGTGAACAAGGCGGCGCGAAATTTCAGCAGCGACTTCCCAGAGATCCGCTTCATTGCCCGAGTGAGTTGGAAATTCTACCTTGAAGTCCTCCCCATAATAATGGTGGTACTTCTGCAGGGATTCGACCAGTAGGTAGTTCGTGGGAAACCAGATCGGGCCGCGCCAATTGGAATTGCCGCCAAAAGTTCCGCTGGTGGATTCAGCGGGCTCGTAGTCGACGCGGCTGATGTGGTCATTCACCTGTACTTCGTACGGATGATCGTTGTGATAGCGCGAAAGAGAACGAACGCCATACTCGGAGAGGAATTCGGTTTCGTCGAGCATGCGGGTGAGAATGCGCTTCAGTTGTTTGCGATTGGCGAGCGAGAGCAGGCGCCGAACGCCACGCGCCGAGCGCTGCGTCATTTCGATGTGTTCGGGAACGTCGGGGTGATTATCGATGTACCATTGCATGCGCCGCTTGAAACCGGGCAAGCGATCAACGATCTCGGGCTCGAGAGTTTCGACAGCGAAAAGAGGAATGAGGCCCACGAGGGAACGTATCTTCAAGAAATGATCTTCGCCGTTGGGAAGATGTAGCACGTCATAGTAGAAGCCGTCCTCGTTGTCCCACAAGGACACTCCCTCGGTGCCCATGTCGTTCATCGCGTGGGCGATGTTGACGAAGTGCTCGAAGAATTTGCTGGCGACGTCTTCGTAGGCGGGATCTTCTTTGGCGAGTTCCAGCGCAATGGCCAGCATGTTGAGGCAGTACATGCCCATCCAGCTTGTGGCGTCGGATTGCTCGAGGTGACCGCCGGTGGGGAGAGGCGCGGAGCGATCGAAAACTCCGATGTTATCGAGGCCGAGAAAACCACCCTGGAAAATGTTCATTCCGTCGGGATCTTTGCGATTGACCCACCAGGTAAAGTTGAGAAGAAGCTTGTGAAAGACTTTTTCCAGGAAGCCGCGATCGGCAACACCGCGGACGCGCCGCTCGATTTTGTAAACGCGCCAGGCAGCCCACGCATGGACGGGAGGATTCACGTCGCCGAAGGCCCATTCGTAGGCGGGCAGTTGCCCATTCGGATGCATGTACCACTCACGGAGAAGGAGGATGAGTTGCTCCTTGGCATAGTCGGGATCCACAATTGCGAGAGCAATGCAGTGGAATCCGAGGTCCCAAGCGGCATACCAGGGATATTCCCATTTGTCTGGCATGGACATGACGTCGTCGTTGTATAGGTGCGTCCAGTCTTTGTTGCGGCCCTGGTGCCGTTCGGGGGGAGGCGGCGGTCCGGCGGGGTCGCCGCTGAGCCACGTGCGGACGTCATAGTGATAGAACTGCTTAGACCATAAGAGGCCGCCAAACGCCTGGCGCATTACGTTCTTTGCGTCGTCAGATAGTTCGGTCGCGACGCGCGAGGCGTAGAACTCATCGGCTTCCTTCTGGCGAAGAGAGAACACTTTGTCGAAGCCGACGCCAAAATCATTGGCGGGCGGGACGCTTTCGGAGCGATCGGCGAGCCCCGCCGAAGTGACGGTCCCAGCGAGGCCTATTGTTCCATCCATCGAGGCGAGTGGCTCCATATCGGTCAGGCGCAGTTTGAGTGTTTCACTCTGGCCTGGAGCAAGGCGCAGCGGATAATATGCCGCCATTTTCGTTCCGCTCTGCCGGGGATTTACAGCTGACTTGTTTCCGCGAATCAGAAATTCGTTGAAGGCGTCTTTCACATAGGGTGAGCGGTTCTTGCTCTGGAAGAGCCGGGCGAAGTTAGTCTCGTTTTCCGTGAATAACAATTCGGGCTGACCGGCGCTGAGTAGCCAGCGCTTGCCGTAGCGCCAGTGTTCAACTTCGGCGCATACGCTGTCGGGCACGCCGGAAGCTCTTTGAACGCAGGGCCTGCGCAAATCCTTGCCCCACGACCAAGTGTTGCGAAACCATAAGGATGGGAGAAGGTGCAGCACGGCTGCTTCAGGCCCGCGATTTATCGTGGTAATTTTGATCAGAATGTCGTCGACGTCGGCTTTAGCATACTCGATGAAGACATCAAAATAGCGGCTCTCGGCAAAAATGCCTGTGTCGAGAAGTTCGAACTCGGGTTCTTCACGGGAGCGACGGCGGTTCTCTTCGACGAGCCGCGTATAGGGAAATTCCTCTTGCGGGTACTTGTAGAGCATGCGCATGTAAGTGTGCGTCGGAGTCGAATCCTGGTAGAAGTAACACTCCTTCACGTCCTCGCCGTGATTGCCCTCATTGCCTGTAAGGCCGAAGAGTCTTTCTTTGAGGATGGGGTCGCGGCCGTTCCACATGGCGACGCTAAAGCAGATCATCTGATGGCGATCCGAGATGCCGCCGATGCCGTCTTCGCCCCAACGGTAGGCGCGCGCGCGAGCGTGATCGTGCGGAAAGTACTCCCACGCAGTGCCGCCAGGGCTATAGTCTTCGCGGACGGTGCCCCATTGACGCTCGGAGAGGTATGGTCCCCAGCGCTTCCAGTATTTTTTGCGAGCGCGATCTTCCTCGAGCCGCTGGTCTTCCTTGGACTGAAGTCTAGCCATTGGTTGGGACCCCTCAAAAGGCGCGCTCGAACTATCGTTTATGGTCGCATCTTTTGCGATTCGAAGAGGCGACCGCTATGAAGATGCGTGCCTGTTCGGGCACGGCTAATGGCAGAGGCGAAGCCCCGAAAATGAGATGCACCAACCTCCCTAGAGTCACAAGAATTCG
>DASXMM010000594.1:0-4853 GCA_036495665.1 Candidatus Acidiferrum sp.
CAAAACGAAAAAACGCTCGCTCCGCTCAAACCGTTCCTCGATCAATTCAAATTCACTGTCGACTGGACCACACTCGACGGCTACTTCCGCCGCCTGGAAAAACAAGGCACTCCCATCAACATCGGCACGTACGTTGGCTCCGCGCAAGTTCGCGAAGCCGTCATTGGCGACGACGATCGCGCTCCCACTCCCGCCGAACTCACCCAAATGGAAGCTCTCGTCGACCAAGCCATGAGAGACGGCGCTCTGGGCGTTTCCAGCGCGCTGATCTATCCGCCCAACATCTACGCCAAAACCGACGAACTCATCGCGCTCGCCAAAGTCGCGTCAAAATATGGCGGGCTCTACGCGACGCACATGCGTAGCGAAGGCGCGTCCGAGATGCAGGCACTTGCCGAAGCCATCCGCATCGGGCGCGAGGCCAACCTCCCGGTGGAAGTCTTTCATTTGAAGGTGAGCGGCAAAGCACGTTGGGGCAACATGAAAAATGTAGTCGCAACGATTCAAACGGCGCGCGATTCCGGCCTGGACATCGCCGCGAGCATGTATCCGTATCCCGCCGGCGGCACGGCGCTCGCGTCCGCCCTCCCGCCATGGGTCGCGGATGGCGGCGTGCAAAAACTCCTCGTCCGCTTGAAAGATCCGGAAGTTCGGGCCCGCATCAAAAAAGAATTAACCGGTGATCATCCCAACTGGGAAAATCTCTATTATGATTGCGGCGGCGGCTCTGGTGTGCTCCTTGCGTCTATCGAAAATAAAGAGTTAAAACAATTCGAGGGTAAAACGGTTGAAGACGTCTCCAAAGCCTGGAAAAAATCGCCGGAAGACACGCTCATGGATTTCGTCATCGCCGACAAGGCGCAAACCGGCGCTCTCTATTTCATGGCTAGTGAGGAAGACATACGAACCGGTCTCGAACAACGCTGGACCAGCATCGGCCTCGACGCTAACGAAATGTCCCTTGATGGACCCATCTTCGAGGCGCACACGCACCCGCGTGCCTTCGGCTCCATGCCGCGATTCCTGGGCCACTACGTCCGCGACGAACACATCATGCCGCTCGAATCCGCGATCCGCAAAATCACGTCGTTCCCAGCGCAGCGCGAACATCTCGATAGCCGCGGCATTCTCAAGCCCGGCTATTTCGCCGACGTCACCATCTTCGATCCCGCAACGATCATCGACAAAGCCACCTTTGTAAGCCCAGCGCAAATCTCCGAAGGCATCGCCTACACGATCGTCAACGGCCAAATCGAGTACGACCACGGCAAACTAACCGGCGCCACCGCGGGCAAAGTTCTACGCGGCCGCGGCTACCAAGCATCCGGGCGCTAGAAATTGCAAACGCCAGACGACGCCGCAAGCCGGCCTCTGTCGTCGACCCTATAAGTCTTTTAAGAGATTAAACCGCAATAGAACTAAACCCAAGAATATGCGAGTTCTGCTAAGCGGGCGCTCGTAACATCGGACTTAATGGGGGACAGCGGCAGAATTCTCTGCCCTGCTCCCACTAGTCACTATTCACTACCCACGACTCACTTTTCTAACTAAGCGACGTCTTTCCCAAATCCACCACGCGCCGCTCATACGTTATTTCCGCCCAGCCATGCTTCCCGTAATACCGCAAAACAATCTTATGTCCCGGCACGATCTTCGCGCGCGCCTTGGTCAGCGAGTCCGTGAGTGTCACCCACTGCCCATCCACCAAGTAACTGCCTTCCCAGCCGCGCAACTCGAACCGTCCATCGTTCTTAAGAATCAGCGGCGCCGCCGAGCACGCCAAGACTTTGCCGTCCACTTTTGCCTGCGTGCAGGCGTAGCTGCCGCTAACATCGGTTGGAGCAGGAGTCTGCGCTTTTGCGGAAGGATTTAACGCGAAACACAAAGCGCCGAACACAACACACCGCAAGAAGGTCTGCGCCACCCGATCGAGTCCCATTGAACTCCCCGTAACCAGGAGGCGTAGCTGCGGGCCACCGGCCCTGGCCGTTGGTACAGGTGCAACTTACCAGCCAAATCGGAACCTTGCAATACATTCATAACAAATAACTTAAGAAAACTACGGACCTGTACTTCGCCGGTCTCTGGGAAGATTCCTTCCCATTTCCAACATTCCAAAGGGTTTGCTACCTGTACCCCGCCTGCGGCTCAAATCGGCGCGGTGGCCCCCAAAACAAGCCCATCAGAACGGCAGTTCCGCTACTGCCTGGCCATCCTTCCGCGGGTCCGAAGCCCCATAATTCACGCCCGTGGCAAAATCTCTCAGAGTCACCTGGCCGCCGCCAACCCTGCTGGAAAAAGTGCCGAGCACTTTGATCTGGTGCCCCTTCGCCGTCAATTCCTCCCGCACTTTTCCGTTGACCCGACCCTCCATCTCCACGTCGCAGCCCGTAAACGTGTATTTCGTAAATCGCGGGGCCTCGACCGCCGCCTGAATGTTCATCTTGAAATCCGCAATGTTGGCGATGAACTGCGCGTGCGCCTGCGCCTGATTCCAGCCGCCCATAATCCCGAACGCCATGCGCTTCTCGCCGTTCTGCGCGAAGCCCGGAATGATGGTATGCCGCGGCCGCTTGCGCCCCGCCAATGCATTCGGCGACGACGGGTCCAGCGTGAACAAGCCGCCGCGATTGTGCATCACAAATCCCGCCCCAGCCGGCACAATCCCCGACCCAAATGCGCTGTAGTTGCTCTGAATCAAAGACACCATGTTTCCGTCACGATCCACCACGCTCAAATACGTTGTGTCGCTGCCGCCGGCGATCTCTCCCGCCGCCACATCGCACGCCGCTTTCTCCGGATCGATCAGTTTCGCGCGCTCCGCGGCCCAGGGCTTCGAAGTCAGCGTCGCCACCGGAATTTTCTGCCCCCTCGGGTCGCCTAAATATTTCGCGATGTCCGCGTAAGCTAATTTCTTCGCCTCGATCATCGTGTGCAGGGCCTTCGTCGAGCCAAACCCCGAATCCTTCTCGCCGAGAGGAAACGCTTCCATGATGTTCAACATTTCCAGTACGGCCATTCCCTGCCCGTTGGGCGGCATTTCATAAACCGTCCAATCGCGGTATGTGGTCGAAATCGGCTCGACCCATTCGCTCGAATACTCCGCCAAATCCTTGTCCGTCATCGTTCCGTTGTGCCGCTTCATCGCGTCCAAGATTTTCTTCGAAATTTCGCCTTTGTAAAAAGCATCCCGTCCGCGTTCCGCAATCTGCCCCAGCGACGCAGCTAAATCCGGGTTCTTGAATACTTCTCCAACCTTCGGCGCGCGATCTCCCGGCAAATAAAGACTCGTCGCCGCATCATCCGTCCGCAAAAGGTCCACTTCCGCTGCCCAATACGCCGCATCCCACTCCGGCACCGGAAACCCGTCCTGCGCCGTTCGAATCGCCGCCGCCAGATCGTCCTTTAATTTCTTCCGCCCAAAGCGATCCGCCAGTTTCTGCCAACCGTCCACCACACCCGGCACGGTGATCGAATTCACCCCGCTCTGCGGCATATCTTTCAATCCCTGCTTGTGCAGAAATTCAATCGTCAACCCGCGCGGCGCCCAGCCGCTCGCATTCAACCCATAAAGCTTGTTGGCCTTCGCGTCATACACGATCACAAACAAATCCCCACCGATCCCGTTCATCATCGGCTCAACCACACCCATCATCGCGTTGGTCGCAATCGCTGCGTCCACCGCGTTCCCGCCGCTCTCCAAAATCCGCACTCCCACCTGCGAAGCCAGCGGCGATTCCGACGCCACAATCCCACCCTTCGAAATCACCATCGACCGCGTTTGCCCGCGGTCCTGCCCACTCGCGTCCACGCTAATCAATGCCAAGCCTCCCGCCAAAACAAAGACCGCGACGCCGCGCATCCACCAAAAATCTCGCATACTCCCCCTCAACTCGCCGTAAACAATGCCCCGCATCTTACATCCCCCACCGACTCAAGTCTCCAACTACTCGCACGTCACGCCAAATCTCCGACATACGTTGTAGGGGCGCAGCACGCTGCGCCCCACCTTCCCCAGGCGTATCTCTCAATCGGTGCTTTTCCTTTTTTCCGCAATAGCTCCCAGAAAAAAAACTCCCCGGCAAGAAAATTGCGCGGGGAGTTTTTTACTGCGTTTTTCTCGTCTCAGCAATTACCGCCAATCAATGATCGTTGCCGTGATCCGTCGGTGCCAACGCCACGCCACGGAAAACCTCGCCCGCGCGCGCCGAACGGATTGTCCGGAACACACCGATCCCCTTTTCGCCGCCGGTGCGCAGCGTAGTTGCCGAGATCACGTCCATCACTTTAACCAGTTTGTTTGGATCCGCGCCCGTGTCTCCATTGGCGCTGATTGTGGATGTAATCGCCCAGATTGTCACCGTACCATCGCCATTCACTCGTCCTGCGATGTTTCGGCAACCGCCGGTCGCTGGATCGATCGCCGCCGGATAGTGGTCTACGCTGTAGGGCACACCGATGTTCAGGCCGTTTTGTAACACATAGATCATCGTCCACGTTCCGTTTTGCAGGACCCACTTCTGCAAGCCCGCGGTCGCCTGCGATTGTGCATCCGCCACATTTCCGTTCACCGGCGGCGATACGAGCGTCCCATCGCCCTCATCGCAGACGTACAGCGTCGTGGCATTGGCGAAGAACATCCCAAACGGGAAGTTCGTGCCCGTGCTCGCCTCCGTGTTTGGAAATCCCGGCAAAATATTAAGCGGTACGGTCGCAAGGTCCGCCGCGGTGCCCGTCGGCAATGTACCTGGCGTCCCCGCCTGAAACACCGAATTGATTCCGTTCCCGCCGCTGCCCTTGCTCACATACAGCGTGTTGTTAAAGATCGTCAGCCCGCGGAAGTTCGTGTCCTT
>DASXMM010000595.1:0-8186 GCA_036495665.1 Candidatus Acidiferrum sp.
GTGAGGGTCTGGACGAACCGAGCCAACTCTATGGAGCGTGGTCGTTGAGGTTCAGGTGGGCTAAGGACGCTGAATTGGGGATTGCTTATGTCGAAAAAGCGGGATAGTTAAGGTCGCGTTAACCTAAAAGGTTTAGTAAAATTGGGGTTCAGGTTGATGAGCGTAGTGGATTAGGCTGAAGACAGCGTGAAACCGGACGTTGTTCGTGTAGGTCCTTGTTTGCATGTGCGGTGCTTGATTCCCTGCCCTGAATGATGTGTGATGATGTGGCCGGCGGAGTTGGAGCTCGGCGGAGACGACGGAATGTCGCGGTCTGATGTCGTGAAAAACGTGGGGACGATGGCGGGGTTGGCCGTGGTGTACTTCGGCGCCGGGAAGCTTGGGTTGCAGCTGGCGTATGTGCATGCGAGCGCGACGGCGGTGTGGCCGTGCACAGGGATCGCAATTGCGGCGATGCTGGTATATGGGTACCGAGTTTGGCCGGGGATTTTGGTTGGGGCGTTTTTCGTTAATGTGACGACGGCGGGCTCGGTGGCCACCTCGATCATGATCGCGGGTGGAAACACGCTGGAAGCGGCGGCGGCGTGTTATCTGGTGACGCGATTCGCGCATGGCCATGAAGCGTTTGCGCGGTCGCAGGACATTTTTAAGTTTGCGCTGCTGGCGGGAATGGTGGCCACGGCGGTGAGCGCGACGGTTGGAGTTACGACGCTAACGGTGGCGGGATTCGCGAATTGGGCGGCGTTCGGGTCGATCTGGTGCACGTGGTGGCTGGGAGACTCGGTGGGGGCCGTGATGGTGACGCCGCTGTTGCTGCTGTGGAAAGAAAATTCGCGGCTGGTGTGGAACCGGAAGCAGTGGATTGAGGTTGGGGCGTTGTGTTTGGGGCTGAATGCGACGAGTTTGATTCTGTTTGGCGGATTTTTTCACGAGGAGTTGAAGAATTACCCGCTGGAGTATTTGTGCATCCCGTTTTTGATTTGGGTGGGGTTCCGGTTTGGGCAGCGGGAGATGGCGACGGCGCTTTGCGTTCTGGGTGGGATTGCGTCGTGGGGAACGATGCACGGGTTCGGACCGTTTGCTGAACATTCGCAGAATGCGTCGTTGCTGTTGCTGCAGGCGTTCATGGGGATTATGGCGATTATGACGCTGGCGCTGGCGGCGGAAGTGGCGGAGCACCAGCGGGCTGAAGAGCGCGTGCGGAATCTGGCCGTGAGCGATCCGTTGACGGGGCTGGCGAATTACCGGCAGTTGGTGGAGGCGCTGGAGACGGAGATTAAGAGGTACGGAAGGAATGAGCGGCCGTTCGTGATTTTGCTGCTGGATTTGGATGGGCTTAAAAAAATTAATGATGCTCACGGGCACATTGTTGGAAGCCGAGCGCTTTGCCGTTTGGCCGATATGTTGCGGCTTTATTCGCGGGAGATGGATACGGCGGCGCGGTATGGCGGGGACGAGTTTGTATTGATTTTGCCGGAGACGGACGCGGAGGCGGCGCGGTTGGTGGCGCAGAGAATTTCGAAGCGATTGGCTGAGGATGGGGAAGAGCCGAAGATTTCGGTGAGTATCGGGACGGCGGTGTATCCGGAGGATGGGGAGACGATTAACGAGATTCTGGGGGCGGCGGACCGGGACCTTTACCGGGAGAAGGGTGTGCCGAAGAAGAGGTTTTTGTTGCCGAGTTGAGATGGACTTTAGCGCCTCAAGATACGACTGGAAATAATCCTGATCCGGCAAATCCGGCTGGGTGCGCTGTTCTCCCCGTAATAAGAAGTCGATGTCACTTTTTTGACGGCAGAACTGACAAGGGCATAATGCTATCTTCTCAAAAAGTGCGGCGAGTCCTCTGCGCCGCAGTTCTAGGGGTATGCGCGACCTTCCTTTCGGCTAGACCAAAACCCAACCACTACCGCTTCGTATTGCCTTCGGGCTACGTTGGCTGGGTCCAGATTGTTTTTGCCGCCCCGGAGGCACCTGCACTTCCTATTATTGAGGCTAACCACGCACTGTTGGTAAGGATTGGTGAATCTGGCGTAGTCAGGACAGGCGACCTATGGGTTCATTTTCGCAATCCGCATGACGAGTTCTTCTACCAAGTCTCGGACGCAAATGGACATGATAAATTCGTGCCGGTGCCAGATGATTACACGCTGGACGATGGCTATGGTACGCACGCGGGATTCGGAATCAATGGTACTCCCGACAACTCGCCTGGCTACTCATGGTTCTTCTTCATCGGCCCGCCAGAACTTAGAGACCGAACACCGGGGGCGGATATCAGAAAAGTGCCGGGATTCGGGAAGAAGCGTGAAGCGCCTGCTACCTATCCGACTCCCGGTCGGATACCACCTTCATGACGGGCGGTCGATGAGAGTCATTGGACAAATACGTAGGCTGAAGCCCGCCACCTATACAAAACCACGTACATAAAACAAAGTTCACTTCAAATTGGCGGCGAAGAAGTTCGTGGCTTGGGTGGCGGTTTGCGCGTGGATTTCGTCGCGCAGGATGCCTGCCTGGTCGATGCAGAGTTGTGGGCGGGTGCGGTCGCCTAGTTCGGCGCAGGTGGCCAGGAAGGTGTAGTGGCCGACGGCTTGGAGGATGGTGAGTTGGGCGTGGGGGATGTGGGCGGCGAAGAATTTGGCGCTGGAGTCGAGAGGGACGATGGTGTCTGCCGCGCCGGCGACGATTTGGGTGGGGATGGTGATTTTGGCGAGAGAGTCGGGATCGAAGGCGGGACCTAACGCGGGCGCCATGGCGAAAATGGCACGGATGCGTGGGTCTCGATGGGATTTTGAGCTTTCGGTGAAGGCGGTTTGTATGGCGGAGTCGGATTTGGCCAGGGCGGCGGCTTTGGCAAGGAGGCCGGGGTATTCGAGCGGGTCGACGCACATGCCATCGGCTTTGGGCGATTTGCAGAAAGCTTGATAACGAGAAAGATCGGTTAGACCACCAGCGATTTCGATGACCGTGAGGCCGCCTAGCGAGAAGCCGGCGGCGCCGATGCGATTGGGGTCGATGCGGGAGCCGAAGGTGGGATCGGCGAGAAGTTGATTGAGGACGGCGGTGAGATCGGCGGCGCGTTGTCCCCAGAGAATGGCGCCGGGGATTGTGTAGTCTTCGAGGGCGTTATTGCCGGGATGATTTACGGCGGCGGCGATGTAGCCGTGGGAGGCGAGAGCGGCACCGAGCCAGGCGAGCATGGAAGACGAACCGCCGATGCCGTGGGAGAGAAGAATGAGCGGGAATTTTTCGGGTGCGGCGATGGGCGTGGCGTCGCGGGCAGCTTTTGCGGCTTTGGCGAAGGGTGCGTCGGGCGAGCCGATCCATTGCATTTGCTCGACGGCGGCGGGGTCGGCGGGATACCAGATGTCAGTGACGAGGGCGTGGGTTTTTGCGCCGCGCCAGTCGTAGGGTTCGGGCCGGGTGTAGTGGCGGTTCATCAGGCCGACTTTGTAGACGACGGTTTTGGCAGCGCGGATTTGGACGGTGACGAGAAACAGCGCTGATGAGGCGAAGGTGAAGGCGATAAGAATTGCGCGAGCGCGATTCATTTGGTTCCCCGGGGCTATGGAATTTCGTAAATACTTTAGACGATTTGCGGTGTGGAGGCGAGGGACGCCTTCCCGGGATTCAACCGCTTGCCATCTGGATGAGGCCACGCCCGCAACCTGCCGTCTAGCCCTTGACCCTGATGACGATCTTGCCGAAAGCACGGAACCAGCTCAGGCTCGTAGATTCCATCGACGATCGCCTTGTCTTTGAAGTTAAGCGAGACGGCCGAAACCTGGATGAGTACTTCGCCTTGCCTGGGCACCGGTGTCAGTGCCTCTCCGAGTTGCAGAAGGGAGCTCGATCCGCTCACGGGCTTTATATCCAGCACTTCGCCGAACTTTCCGATGGCGGTGCGGACCTTTACGGTTTGCGCCGATCCGTATCGATCCCCGGACCGGGGATAACGAGGCCAGACGAAGGAGGCCAGATAGGACCGAGTTTAGGTGGCCGGTTTGACAATGGGCAAGGGTTGGACGATGAAGTCCGCGGTGCGGGTGACGGTTTCGTTGGTGAGGAGGTCGAGGACGTAGACCTCGAGGGTGTATCGACCGGGCTCGAGGGAAGACAGCGGCAGGTTGCGCTCGATGGTGATTTGCTCGCGGGATTGCTGCAATTGTTCGGACGATTCGTCCTGCTTCCAGACTTGCTGGTGATCCTTCAGGATGCGATAGGCGACCGAGACGTTTGTTTTGTGGGATTGATCGTCAAGCTTCAAGTTATAGAGCTGGAGGAAGATTCCCATTTTGTCGGCGGTGGAGAATTCAGGATTGATGCGAGGGCGAACTTTGTAGGAGTCCAGGACGAAAGGGCCTTGACCGACCTGAGACGTGGGAACTGGACGGATTTGGTCGGCGAGAATCAGGGAACTTGCGTCGAGTGATTCTTCTTCGTAGAGCGGGACACGCAACGCGGCGTCGATGACGCCCACGTTGCCGCTTTGCGCGTCTTTGAGGACAACGTCCAGGCGATACAGGCCGGAGCGCAGCGGAACGGATTTCTGGTAGATGGAAGAAAGATTTACGGAGGACTGGTAGAAAGAATCGGGAAAATCGCGGGAGACGACGTCTTCGAAGGTTTGGACGACGCGGCCGCTGAGCGTGCTGATGCGGCCGTAGAGATTGAGGACCGCGGAATGCACGCCGTCTTTGCCTTTGAAACTGAGGTCGCGATTGGCGACTTGCAGGGTGATGGGCACGAGAACGGAGTCGTGAGTGACACGGAGAAAATCAAAGCGGTAGTCCATGTGAATTTGATTGCGAAGGATTTGAGCGGTCACGATTTCGGCGAGTTCTTTGAAATGTTCGGGCGGGCGTTGAACTTTGAAATAGCGATCGAGGTTGTCGAACTCGTCGAAGCCGGAGAATCCGCCGATGGGTGTGGGCAGTGTGGTGCCATTGGTGTTGGAGAAGCGCTGGGCTTTTGAGTAGATGCCGAAAGCTTCACCCATGCTGAGGCCTGCGCCTGGAACCTTCGCAAGCGCGTCCTTTTCGCCGGGATCCATAGTGATGTGGTACTCGCCGGAACCGCTCGGGTCGACGAATTCGATCTCGATATTCTCGCCGATGTCTTCGAGGTGGCGATAGCGCCAGAGTTCCCAGGGGTAGGTCGTGGTTGTTCCACCGCCTTGTTCGGCTGGACGATCGTAGGTACCTCCGCTGGGGTGAGATTCGATTTCGTCCGGCGATCCCCAGAGGATGTAGATGTGGCCGCGATCCGTTTTCCAGCCGGGAACGCCTGAGGAGAAGCGCTCGTTGGCATAAGCGATGCGGCGATAGTGTTCTTCGCGGTAGGAGTTTTCGGGAGAATCGGGATCGGGATTGCGCCTGCGCCAGAATTCCTCGATGTACTGTTCGCGTTCCTCGTTGGTGGTGAGGCGCAGGAAGGCGTCGTGCTCTTCCTTAGTGATGATGTAGGGGACTTCTTCGGTGAGCCAGGTGGTGTAGGGAGCGCTTTCTTTGGCTAGTTTACGGGCTTGCTTTTTGCGGTCCTTGGCGCTTTGCGATTTGGAGACGGGATTTTGAGGCGGGGTTTGATCCTGCGCAAAGACGGCATCCGCGGAAAGCAAGCCGAAACATGCAAAAACCGGGAGAGTCATCCAGCACACGCGCCGCATAAGGACACCTCGCTCGCAAAGCGTTCTAAGGGTGGCGACGCACCGGTCGCGCACTTCCCTGGCCCGAAAACTCTTTGCCCTACGTCCGATGGGACTGCCGTTATGGCATTCAGAATCCAAGGAGGACGGGCGGGTTGCCTGACCCGCGATAACTGCGGGCGGGCAGCTACTAATCGGCGGCGGAGGCGTCTTGCGATGCGGTGTCTACGGAGTATAGGCATTGACAGGTAGTCTTATCCGGCATACCGTTCGCGGCCAATGCGAAAGTTGAGTTGGGGATGATGAAGAACAAACTCTTGGTGGCGACGCTTGCGGCGGCGACTGTAGCGATTGCGGTGTCGCTGCTGGAGGGTTGGGGCGTGGTGTCGCTGCCGGGCATAGTGCCGGTGATTTTGCGGTGGGTGGCGATCGGGGTGATTGCCGGGTATGCGGGTGTGAGGCGGTCGCTGACGGCGTGGATCCTGGTTGGGCTGCTAGCGGGCGCGGAGTTTGGGCACGACTGGCCGGCAGCGGCGGTCAAGGTGCAATTTCTCGGCGCGATTTTTCTGCGGCTTATCAAGGTCATCATCGCGCCCCTATTGTTCGCCACGCTGGTTGTGGGGATTGCGGGGCACGCCGACCTGAAAAAAGTGGGACGCCTCGCGCTCAAATCGCTTGTGTATTTTGAGGTGGTCTCGACGATTGCCATGCTCATTGGGTTTGCGGCGATCAGTTTGAGCCGCGCAGGGGAAGGCGTGCATCTTCCGCCGTCAGCCACAGGCGAAACGCTGAACGCAACACCGCATACCGCGGCTCAGATCATCACCGATATCTTCCCGGAGAACATCGCCAAATCGGTGGCGGAAGGACAGATTCTGCAAGTCGTGGTGTTCAGCATTCTCTTTGGTATGGGACTGGCACTGGTGCCGGAGCAGAAACGGCGGCCGATGCTCGCGTTCGCCGAAAGCCTGGCGGACGCGATGTTCAAGTTCACCAATCTGGTGATGTACGTGGCGCCCATCGGCGTCTTCGGCGCGGTGGCCTACACGGTCGGGCACATGGGGCTCGGCGTGCTCCTGCCGCTGTTTAAGCTGATCGCGACGATGTATGTTGCGCTCGTCGTTTTTATTATTTGCGTGCTGCTGCCTATCGCCTTGCTGGCGCGTGTTCCTCTCAAGAAGTTTATGGCGGCTGTCGCGGAACCCGTCACCATCGCCTTCGCTACCGCAAGCTCGGAAGCCACCTTGCCGCGGGCCATGGAGGAAATGGAAGCGTTCGGCGTTCCGCGGGAAACTGTGGCGTTTGTTCTGCCCACCGGTTACAGCTTTAATCTGGATGGCGCAAGTATTTATCAGTCGCTAGCTTTGCTGTTCGTGGTGCAGGCCGCGGGGCTGCACTTGTCAATTGGTCAGCAAGCCGTGATGCTCCTGACCTTAAAGATCAGCAGCAAGGGAACCGCAGGTGTCGCGCGCGGCTCACTTGTGGTGGTTTTCGCGGCTGCGGCAACGTTTCATCTGCCCTCGGAGCCGCTGTTACTGCTGCTGGCCATCGATCAAATCATGGATATGGGACGGACCGTCGTGAGTGTTCTGGGAAATTGCGTTGCTTGCGTGGTGATTGCGTGGTGGGAGGGCGAGTTTCGAGTAGAAGAGGCGCGGTAGATATTCAGAATTGCTGCCGGTTACATTTCGCGATAATTCAAGAGAAGAAGGCCGATCAGGACCAGGCAGGTTGGCCAGACCCAAGCCATTCGGTTGCGAACTCTGTCTTCGGACGGAAGGCGCAGTTCCAGCCAGCGGGACCAGCCTGCGACGATGCCTAGCACCGCGAGCGGGGCGTGGCTGAGCTCTGCGAGGACTTCCTCTTTGATGTTGCCGAGACTGTGGGAGTGAGTGAGCAAGAGTGCGCTGGCAACGGCGACTAGCGCGGGAAAGCCCAGTCGCGCGCGTTCGCCGGTGACGCGGCCGGTTTGCACGCGCCATTCGAAAATGGCCAGGCCGATGACTAGCACCACGAAAATGCGGTGAAGCAGGACTTCTGGATCCTGAAGCGTGACCCAAAAACCATTTGGACCGAGAGGCCACGTCTCCGGGTCGCTTCTTAGGAATAGAAAGACGGCCAGCCCGAGAAAAACCAGGGGCCAGTTGCGGGCCCATGGGGAGTGGCTTGTTTGCGCCAGAAAAGCCAGGAGTCCGATGGCCAGGACGATCAAACCCGCCCAGTGATGGTTGTACTCGGACCAGGATTTTTCGGCGGGAGTGTTGGGGCGCGTTCCGGCCTGGCCCGGGACGAAGGAGGCGGAGGAGAGGGTTCCCACTTCGAAGGATTTTACTTCGGCGGCGTAGACATCTTCGGGGAGGTCGGCTATCGATGGGCTTTCGAGGCGTGGAAAATGGGGCGCGATGCGGGAGGAGATTTCCTGCGCGGAGACGCGGTCTGTTTTCAAGTCGACGGCAGGAGGAAGCGATGTCAGCGAGGCGGCAGTGAGAATTACGGTGATGCCGATGCCGATTTCGGCTTCGCCAAAACGTTTGAGGCT
>DASXMM010000596.1:0-3635 GCA_036495665.1 Candidatus Acidiferrum sp.
GAAGCGTTTCTTTGGCGAAGAAGGCGGTGCTCATCAGGAGGAGGTCGACGGCGGCACGCCAGTCTTCGGGATTTGTGTCCACAAACAATTTAGATGGCGGCCCACCGGAGTTGGTAACGCAGATGTCGATTCGGCCGAAGCGCTGTTCGACGGCGGCGACGAATTGAGAGATCGCGCCGGAATTTGTGACGTCGACGGCCTGATGCAAGACTTCCCGACCCGTGGATTTTTGGATGTGCACGGCGGCTTGTTCGAGTTCGGAAGCGCTGCGCGCGCAGATGGCGACGCTGGCGCCCTCGCGCGCTAGTTCTTCGGCGACGGCGCGACCTAGTCCTTTGCTGGCGGCCGCAACGACGGCTACGCGGCCCTGGAGACCTAGATCCAAAATTGCACCTCGTACAAACCTTGCATGGTCTCGCGAAAAGCACGGCACGTCAAATCTCTGGGACGCGTGGTGGCATGGTTCGCATGGGAGTGCGGAGGGCTGAAATGGGCGGGATACCCCCACACCCCCATTGTTTTCGCAAAGAGTGCGGAAGCGATTGCTGAGAAAGGGCTTGCGCGAAATACTATTTTTTGAAGAGTGCGGAAAAGCGTGTAAACACAGGGGTTGCTGAGTGCGCCTTCCTGGCAGGAGTGAAAGGAACGGCGGGCGATTCTGGGGCTTCTGAGAATACCCCCTAGCAGTTTGTAAGAGTATCGGACAAAAGGAGTTACGATAAAAGGAGTTTGTAAGTGTTTGAAAACAAATAGGCGAGTTGGCTCTGTCTTTGCCCTGAGAGAGGGCAGGCGTGGTCGGGCGGAAGAAGATCTGGAACGAAGAGAAAGAGTCGGACGAGATCAGACTTCGCAGGGAGGGAACGGGTGGCTTCGGGGCGGCGTCTGAGGGATGGAAGGCGAGTTTCACAAGACATTCTAGCATGTTAGTTACCACATGTCAATAGAGAGATGTATGTAATTCTAATGACGACAATGGTTCCGATACGAAATGGAAGTTCGAGGAGGGAAAGGACTTGGGGCGAATCGTCTTTGGAAAAACTGTGGAGGAGTTATTTGGAGTGCCTTCGCTCTGTTGGAGCCCTGCGCGCGACTTGAGGAACTTTACAGCCGGGGAGCCAGAGGTGACAATCTTGGCCTCCTACGCGCCACGCGCAAAAGGAACAAGTCCTGTGGAGCGAGATGATGAGAGCGTCTGAGTGGGTGCGGCTGTTGGTGGCAATGGTGTTGAGCGCAACTTTGTTGTTTACGGGTGCGGCGCGAGTTGGGGGGCAGCAAGCGTTTCCGGTTACGTCGACGGTGAATGAGTCGTCGATTGCGGGGCGGGCGGTCGCGTTGGATGCGCAGGGGAAATTGTTGCCGTGGCCGATGCCGGACAATACGGGGTATTCCTACTCGGGTTATTTTCTTTCGCAGTGGACGATTGTTTGGGATCAGTATCAGCGGCAGCGGCTGCCTTATTATTTTTGCTGTTTTGATTTTGACCGCACGACGTATGAGTTGATGCCGGAATGGCATTGGGTGAATTCGACGGGTTATTTGCGGGCGATGATGCAGGGATTTGTGGAGCGGCTTTATCCGTATACGGGCGATGCGCGGACGCTGGAATTTTTGCGGAATTTTGTGGACTACGAATTGGAGAATGGGTTGACGCCGGAGGGTTATGCGTGGGCGCAGGTGCCGTATCCTTCGGCGAATCCGGGGAGCCGGCGGTATACGGGCTGGAGCCAGCATGGCGAGGATTACGTGGAGCCGCACGTGGTTGGAGAGGATGGCTACGCGTATTTGCGGCTTTATGAAATGACGGGGAACACAAAATATTTGCGGGCGGCGATTCGGTGCGCCGAGGCGCTGGCGAAGAATTTCAAGGCGGGCGATGAATTGCACTCGCCGTGGCCTTACCGTTGTTTCGCGCGCGATGGGAGCCTTGAAGGCGGGAAGGGGATGTTTCCTTATTCGGCGAATGTTGTGGAGCCGATCATGCTTTTGGACGAATTGATTCGAATCGAGCAGGGAGATACGGCTGCGTACAAGAAGGTGCGCGAAGGGGCGTGGGCGTGGTTGATGAAATACCCGATGCAGAACAATGTGTGGGTGGGATATTTCGAGGATGTGCAGGCCACGATGGGGAATATGAACCAGGTGATTCCGCTGGAGTTTGCGCGGTACGTGCTGCTGCATCCGGAGAAGGATGCAGAGTGGAGGGAGCATTCGCGGAAGCTGATTGAGTGGGTAAAGACTACACCGAAGTGGCCGAAATATATTGTGCATGGCGCGACGGTGACGACGGAACAGGGGAATGGAAAGGAGTTTTGCTGCAACCTTCCGAATCAGTGCTGCGACAGCCATAGCGCGCGGCTTGCGGCGGTGGAGGCGTTGTATTACGCGAAGACTGGCGATGCAGCTTACGAGGAGGCGGCTTACAGGACGTACAACTGGGTGACTTATTTTCAGGGGTTGCCGGGCGGGGCGCATGCGCCGTTTAGCACGCAGTGGTGGTTCACGGATCAGTTTGCGGATGGACCGCGCCGGATGATGGATGCGTTTTGGGCGGTGCCGGAGTGGGCTCCAGCGGATGAATCGCATTTGTTGGGATCGCTATCGGTGGTGACGAAGATTGCTTATGGCGCCGGAGCGGTGACTTACTCGACGTTTGATGCGGAGTCGACGGATGTTTTGCGTTTGGATTTTGTGCCGGAGGTGGTGACGGTCGGAGGAAAGGCGATCACGCGGCGGAAGGATTTGGAGCGCGAAGGATATACGTTTGACGATGCGACGCACGCGCTTTCGATTCGGCATACGACGTCGAGAGATGTGGATATTCAAGGGAAGGGCGAGCGCGTGCCGGTTTCCTACGTTACCTTTGATGATCCGCATCTGGCGGCGGGGACGATTTTGGCAGGCCAGTATCCTGCAGGACTGATTGATTGGGGCAGCAGCGGCAAAGGTGAGTGGCAGATTGGGACGCCGTTTGGAAAGTTTGGGACGTTTACTTTGGCTTTGAGCGATGCGAAGGCGGCGAGCGCGGAGTTTCAGTTTGCTGTGCCCCTGATTTTTGCGGGTGTGGATATTTATAATGACGGGGACAGCGATGCTACCGTGACGGTGCGTTCGCCGGAGATTCGCGAGATGTCAGTTACGATCAAGCCGAAGGAATTGCGGCGGTTCAGGACGGGTTGGCGTGACGTGAGTTCGCGCGTGGTGTTTGATTTCACGAATGGGCAGGGCCTGCGGTTCGATAATTTGACTTACGTTCGGCCTTGAGATTATTTTTCTGGGGATAAAAACGAATGATCGTGCAAACCGAATACGTAGATATTCCTTTGGCGGGTTCGCCAATGCGGACGTTTGTGGCTTCGCCGAAGGCTGACGGGAAGTATCCGGGGATTTGGTGCTACTCGGATATTTTTCAGCTTACGCCGCCGTTGTTGCGGTTCTGCGTGCGGTTGGCGGGTTACGGATTTATTGGGGCGGCGCCGGAGATTTATCGAAGGATTGAGCCGCCGGGAACGGCGATTCCCTTTGATGACGCGGGGCGTACTCGCGGGCAGCAGGACGCGGCTAAAACTCCGGTGGCGGATTTTGATGCGGACTGCCGGTCGGGGTTGGACTGGCTTTCGAAACATGCGAAGTTGGCG
>DASXMM010000597.1:0-4056 GCA_036495665.1 Candidatus Acidiferrum sp.
GATTGAGTCCGACGGGAAAACGGCCAAGTCGCGGTTCGAGCGGCTTCTAAGCACGAAGGAGCACGAAATGCACCATCGCGGGCAGTTGATGCTGATCGAGCGGCAACTCGGGATCGTGCCGCACCTGACTCGGCAATTTCAAGAACGGCTGTCGCAGATGAAGTCTGCCAAAGCCTGAGAAGGCGCACGTTTGGCGGACTGACCACCGATAAACTGACCGCCATAAATTAACCACCGCTGTTCAAAACCTCGCCGACGAATTGAAGATGAGACCACCGTTGAGGCTTGTCGACCTCTCTGCGCGTTGTGATACGATGCGGGTGCGTTAGGGACGCATCCGGTCCGCGGAAATGGTAGAAGCCCACCTGATTTAGATTTAGTTTTGCGAACCTTCTTTCGGCCCGACGTGCGGACAACGGGCGAATTGATGAAAGGAGGTCGCTATGACGACCCATTCCGAGGACGCGCCGCGTCCGCTTCCTGAACGCCCCAATCTCCGCCATCTCAAAGATCAAGCCAGGGATTTGCTGAACGCCGGTGAGGCGGAATCGCTCACCGACGCGCAGTTCAAAATCGCGCGGGTTTATGGATTTGCGAGCTGGCCAAAATTGAAGGAGCACGTCGGTTCGCTCGAGGAAATTGGCCAGCTTAAAGCGGCGATCGATGGCAACAACTTCGAGCGGGTGAAAAGTCTGATGACACGCAATCCGCAGCTGCATCGCGCGCCAATGGGGTATGGCAAAAACGGCCCGCTTACTTGGGTCGCCGAATGCCGCGTGCCGTGGGAAGCGCCGGGCGCCACGAGGCTGGCCATGACGGAATGGATGATCGAGCACGGCTCGGACGTTCATCAAGGCGGCGATGGTCCGCTAATGCGCGCCGCGCTCTTTGGCCATCGCATTCCGATGATGGAGCTGCTCCTCGCACACGGCGCGAATGTAAACGCCGAGTGGAACGGATATTTTCCTATTATTTTCGCGCCTTGCGAAACGGTCGAGCCGTCCGCCATCAAATGGCTTCTCGACCACGGAGCTATTCCGAACTGCGCCCGCGAGAGCCGCAAGTATCCAGGGACCGCGCTCGATTACGTAATCGGCACGTATGGGCGTTCGCCGAAACTCGGTGAGTGTATGGACATTCTTGTCGAAGCCGGCGGCGTCACAAAGTACGACGCGCCTCCCGTGCTGGACCTGCTGCGCGGCCGCCTCGATTTGGTCACGAAACACCTCGATGCCGATCGCGCGCTGATCCGTCGCCGATTCCCTCAACTGGACTTCGGCCATACCGGCGCGCGACTGCTCACGCTGCGCGGATCAACGCTTCTGCACGTTGCCGCGGAATACGGCAATGTGGAAGCCGCGAAGCTCTTTCTGGAGCGCGGCGCCGACGTCAATGCACCCGCGGATGTAAATGACGAAGGCGTCGGTGGTCAAACCGCCATTTTTCACGCGGCCACACAGTTTTGGGACGGTGGCCTACCCGTGACACAGTTCCTAGTCGAACGTGGCGCGGATCTCTCCCTTCGCGCGAAGCTCCCCGGGCACTACGAGCGCTCCGGCGAAGTCGTAGAATGCACGCCCCTCGGCTACGCGCTGCTCTTTCCCGGCAACGAACACAAAACGCAGCACAATAAAACCGTGGCATTTCTGCAAAAACACGGCGCGCCTGAATGAAGACGAAGAGGAGTTATTGCCGGAACGGCGCGAGGCGCATGTCAGCGGCGAAATTCGTCAGGGCGTAGGCATCTTCGGACGAACCTGGGGCCAAAGCGGTTCGGCGGCTTTCCGCGTCGCGGGCCGCTTGCTCGATGGTCCAGGTTCTTGCGAAGACTGCATCGCGCACATAACGCAACCGTTGGAGCGTCGGATCCGAAGCTCCGCCGTAAACATCGACCTGCTTTAGAAAAAAATCGACAAGCGGTTTCGGAAGTTCGAACGAGTCCGAAACGTCACGACGCGTGTATTCGTAGATTGTCTTCTGTCGCCACGGATTGAATTTCTTGGTATCGAAGCTGTCGGTTTCCTCTAGGAAAATCTGTGATGTGGGAACGACGACGCGAATGACCGGACCTGTCGCTGGTTGCACAACCCAAACCGCAACCGTGTGATTTGAGGTCGGCCACAAGAGGCCGACGGTCTTGACGCCGGCACGCTCGACTAGAAACGCATACAGCGCGGACAATTCGTCGCATTCGGCGATCGCCGTCGGCTCCGACATGGAAGGACGCACGACCGCGCGCCACTGGCTCCAGATCCTGTCGGAGTTGGGAGGCTGATCCGTGACGCTCCAGTGCATGTTCCAGAAACCTGCATCGCGTGTAGCTTCGTAAATCAGCCGGACGATCACGAAGTCGGAGTAACGCAAGCTCTCCGGTTTGAGTTGGTGCGAGGCAAGAAAGGATTGAAATGCACCGCGCATCCCCGAAGTGTTTTCGAGTATTTTCGCCTTCTGCCGGATGGTGCCGATGAATTGAGAAAGTTCGACCCCCTGAGAGGACGGCGCAAGTGGAGTTGGTTTTTGCGGCCCTCCTAGCACCCAAGAGGCAGCAATCAAGATGACTCCCGCAAAGATGAACAGGCGCCGGAGCAGTCTCATGAAATTCGGCGGTGAACTTCTTCCCACGGAACGGTCTTCGCTCGCCCCGCATCCAGATCGGAAACGCGCTGGGCTATTTCCTGGTCCCAAGCCTCAGCAGCGCCTTCGTCAACGGACGGATCGAGGCTATCAATCAAGGAACTCGCTAGTTCGGCGCGCTCTTCGTCCGTCAGCGTCAGCGCCTTCTCCAAGAGATTGGAAGCTTTCTCGGTCATGGCAGCCATTATACTCCGGCCGGTCCGTTGGAATACGAGCTCGAGAGAGCGTGGAGTATACTTCTGCCGCGATGGGTGCTCTCCCAAAGAATGCGGCGCAGTTTCGCGTTGCCAGCGATCAGTCGCTGCTGGTTTATTTCGCTCCGCACGAAAAAAAAAGCGGCCCTGAAGCTTCGCCTGCCCAGAATCAAATCACCACGGAAAACAACGAGCAGGTTCGCAGGCTGCTGCGCCTGATGGAGTCGGAGCCGATCGATGGAGTGCGCAACCTTCATCCCGCGTATGCCTCGATTTGCGTCAAATTTGACGCGCGCGAGTTGCGGCACTCCGATCTTGAAAAGATTTTGCGCGGCTATATCGCTCGCGTGAAAAGCGTGCAGTTGCCGCCGGCTCGTGTCGTAGAAATTCCCGTTTGCTATGGCGGCGACTTTGGCCCCGACCTGAACGACGTCGCCGAGTTTCACGGAATCACTGCCGACGCCGCTATCGAAGCCCACTGTTCCCAAACCTACCTTGTTTATTTCTTGGGATTCGCACCGGGATTCGCCTATCTCGGGGAGTTGCCGGAAGCGCTAGTGACTCCGCGGTTGCCGACGCCGAGGCGCAGCGTCGTAGCGGGAAGCGTTGGCATTGCGGGCAGACAGACTGGCGTGTATCCCATTTCTACGCCGGGCGGCTGGAGATTGCTTGGACGCACCCCATCCGTAATGTTCCGTCCTGAGAGGCCGCAGATGAGTCTGCTCTCCATTGGAGACAGAGTGCGCTTCGTCCCGATCTCTCGCGCGCAATTTTCGAAGCTGGAGCACGCATGAGCCTCATCGAGGTGCAGGCTCCCGGGTTACTCACGACCGTGCAGGATTTAGGGCGGGAAGGTTTCGCCCCGATGGGAGTTTCTGCCTCAGGAGCGGCGGACCGCGCAGCACTGCGAATCGGCAATCGCTTGGTAGGTAACGCGGAAAACGCGCCGGGATTGGAGATGACCCTGATGGGAGGCGTTTTCGCGTTTCCCGAGCGAGCAGTGGTTGCCCTGACAGGATCGGATTTTGGCGCGACCCTCGACGATGCACCCGTCGAGATGTGGAGTTCCGTATCGGTTCGGCCCGGGCAGACTTTGCGAATGGGACCGACTCGATCCGGCGCGCGGTGTTACCTATGCGTCCGCGGCGGCATCGACGTGAAATTATTTCTGGGAAGCGCGTCCACGCATCTGCTAAGTAGCCTCGGCGGCTTCGAGGGCAGGGCATTG
>DASXMM010000598.1:0-7993 GCA_036495665.1 Candidatus Acidiferrum sp.
GATGAGGACCACGGTGTTGATGGCGCCCCAGCTCAAGAGGATGGTGCGGCTGGAGAAAGCGAAAACGTCGGCGTACGCGTGGCGATTGATGGTGTAGGTGAGGAACAGGCCGCCGAAGAAAAGGATTTCGGTGATCAGGAACGTCCACATGCCCAGCGTGGCGGATTCCTTCTGCTGCTCCAGCGTCTGAAATTGTCCGAACAGTTCTCCGGTGCGATGCACGCGGTACTCCTCTTTGACTTCAGTTCGCGCCGCGCTGAATGCCGCGGAGCGGGCGGGGCCTTGGCCTGGCTGCTCAAATTCCCAGGTTCAACGAGCCCCTAACTGCAAAAGGTAATTCCAAAAGCTAATTTCAAAAACTAACTTCAGATCGTTCGCTAATCGTCTCCGTGAGCCGGCGCGAGCGACGGAGTGGCTGCTCCCAGCCCAAGATCGCGCCGGTTCTTGTAATCGTACGGTTCCCAGTCGACGACCGGGGTCACCTCGAAATTCTCGGTTGGCGGCGGAGATGGCGTGCGCCATTCCAAGCCGGTGGCAGGCCACGGGTTGGGGCCCGCGACTTTGCCGTAACGCATGGACCACGTCAGGTAAATCATCGGGAGCAAATAGCCGAGCGCCAGAATCGAAGCTCCCGCCGTGGACATGACGTTGAGCACCTGAAACTCGGGAGGATAGTTGTGATAGCGGCGCGGCATGCCCAGATAGCCCAGAACAAATTGTGGGAAGAACGTGAGATTGAAGCCGATGAAGAGCACGACGGCCGCGGTTCGCGCCAGAAATTCAGGATAAAGCTTTCCGGTGATCTTGGGCCACCAGAAGTGCAATCCGCCGACATAACCCATGACGGCGCCGCCAACCATGATGTAGTGGAAGTGGGCGACGACGAAATACGTGTCATGGATGTGGATGTCGAGGCCGAGACAGGCGAGGAAGAGGCCGGTCAAGCCGCCGATGAGGAACAAGCCGATGAAGCCGAGAGCGTACAGCATCGGCGTGTCGTACGAAATGGAACCCTTGTAGAGCGTGGAAGTCCAGTTAAAGACTTTGACCGCGGACGGGATGGCGACGAGATAGCTGAGGAGCGAGAAAGCCAGGGCGGCGTAGGTGGATTCGCCCGTCAGGAACATGTGATGCGCCCAGACGAAGAAGCCAATCACCGCGATGGCGATACTCGATGCCGCGATGAAGGTATAACCAAAAATTGGCTTGCGCGCGAAGGTCGGGATGATTTCGCTGATCACGCCCATAGCCGGGAGAATCATGATGTACACAGCGGGATGGGAGTAAAACCAGAAGAGGTGCTGGAAGAGAATCGGGTCGCCGCCGAGAGCGGGGTTGAAAAAGCCGAGGTGCAAACCCCGTTCGAGGCCGACAAGCAGGAGCGTGATGGCGATGACCGGGGTGCCGAGGATGAAGATGATGCTGGTGGCGTATTGCGCCCAAACGAAAAGGGGCAGCCGGAACCAGGTCATGCCTGGGGCGCGCATCGTGTGAATGGTGACGACGAAGTTCAATCCGGTGAGGATGGACGAGAACCCGTTGATAAAGATGCCGATCACCGCTGGGGTGACGGCGGCATTGGAGTAGACGCTGCTGAGCGGGGTGTAGAAGGTCCAGCCGGTGTCGAGACCGCCGGTTGCGAAGGAGTATAGAACGAAGGAGCCGCCGACGAGATAAATGTACCAGCTGAGGAGATTGATTTTCGGGAAGGCAAGATCTTTGGCCCCAATCATCAGGGGTATGAGGAAATTGCCGAGGACGGCGGGGATCGAGGGAATCAGGAAGAAGAAAATCATGGCCACGCCGTGCATGGTGAACAGCTTGTTGTAGGTTTCCGGCGTAACGAGGTAACCCGCTGGGGTCAGCAGGTGGATACGAATCATCGTGGCGAAGATGCCGCCGATGAAAAAGAAAAAAGTGACCGAAGCGAGATAGAGCAGGGCGATGCGCTTATGGTCGGTGGTAAGAAGCCAGGAGCGGATGCCGTAAGTCTCGTTGAGATAGTGCTCTTCCGGCAGCTGATAGCCAGGCGGTTTTGGCGGCGTCGTGCTCATTGTCGTGCTCATGGGTTATTTCTTCCCCGAGACCGTCACGCCCGCACCGGTCGCAGGGACGGGCTGCGACTGAAGCGACTTGATGTAGGCGGTGAGGCTCATGATCTGTTCTTCCGTCAACTGTCCTTGAAAAGCGGGCATCAGCGGCTGGTAGCCGGCCACGATTTTCGCATTCGGAACGAGAATGGATTCGCGAATGTAGGCGTCGTCGGCGGTGACGTTCGAGCCGTCGGCCAAGTGAACCGTGCCGCCATAAACTCCGTTGAGCGATGGGGCGCGACCAGTGCCATTCCCCAGATGGCAGGTGGCGCAGGCCTTCTCGGCAAAGAGCTTTTCTCCGGCGACGACGGGATTTTCGTCCGCGCCTGTCGAGCCGGAGAGCCACGCGGCGTAGTCGGAAGGCTCCATCGCGGTGACCCATCCGTCCATCACGGCGTGATTCGTGCCGCAGTACTGCGAACAGAAGAAAATGTAGCGGCCGGCCTTCGTAGGACGGAACCACATAGTGTTGTAGCGGCCCGGCACGACATCCATCTTTACGCGAAACGCGGGGACAAAAAAGTCGTGGATGACGTCTTCGCTGGCCAACACGAGCTTCACGTCGCGGCCAACGGGAACATGCAGTTCGTTGATCTCGCGGCGGCCATTGGGCTGCTGGATTTTCCACATCCACTGCTTGCCGACGACGTAGATGTCCAGCGTGTCTGCCGGCGGATGGCGGAAATCGACATAAACAACCGCGCCCCAGGCAAACATCGCCAAGGCCAGAAAGCTGGGGACCACAATCCACGTCAATTCGAGGCGCATGTCGCCATGAATCGGAACGCCAATTTCGTTCACGGATTTGCGGTGAAACCTGAAAAAGAAAAACACGACTGCGGCGGTGATGGCCACAGCGAAAAACAGGGAAACGAGGATCAGGAACGTCATCAGCGAGTCGACGCTGGGGGCGAAGTTGGAAGCCTGGTCCGGATAAAATGGCAGTTGCGACTGCACGGCTTAGTGGGCTCCTTGGAACTTCGTTCGCGCGGCAATATCGCGCCGGCGGAAAATCAATATCCCCGCAAGCAGGGCGAGAATCGTGAGGACTCCTCCAGCGCGGATGATCTTTAGAATCGAAACGCTGTAGCGCGAGGTCGTGGGATCGTACTGGTAGCAGAACAGCAGGGCGCGATCGACTGGCGTGCCGATTTTTCCTGCCGACGCGTCAACGAGGCCCAAGCGAAGATCGCGGGCGGGATATTCGACGCCGTAAAAATAGCGCGAGATGCGCCCGTCGGGAGTGAGCAGCATGATGCCGGCGGCATGCGCGAAGAGATTGGACTTCTGATCGAAGGAATAGCGGAAGTTAGACGCCTTGGTAAGCGGGGCGATGGACTCCTGCGAGCCGGTGAGGAAGTGCCAGCCGCTGGCCGTTTCCGGGCGCCGGAAATGCTCGAGGGCCGATTCTTTTTTCTGGGCGGCCATGTCGGGAGACTCGCGCGGATCGAAGCTGACGAAGACGACTTCGTAATCGCGGCCGGGGTTGAAGGAAAGCATGCGCAGTGCGCCGACAACTCCCTGCTCGGTCTGATCGCAGAGCATCGGGCAGCCGTAATAGACGAGCGCGAGGAGCACCGGCTTCTGCGTGGTGAAGTATTCCCGCAACTGCACGTTCCGGCCAGTCTCGTCGCGGAAAGCAAGATCGAGCGGCAATTGCGCGTTGAGCTGTGGCGCGAAGCCGACATTCTGCAGAACGGAGGGCATGTTCTGCGCGGCTGGAGCTGTGCCGCTCGGCACAGCCTGGGCGTTTGCTGCGCCGGCGATGAGCAGCAGAGCGAGAAGTCCGGGGATGGCGCGTGAGCAGTTCATAGCCCTACTTTTTCTTCTCCGTCGGCGCAGCGGGTATAGCCGGTAAACCCTTTGTAGCGATAATCTTCATGGCTTCTTCCACGGGAATCTGCGCGATACCAGCCTGCTTGTCTTTCCAATCGAGTTTCTCGTTTTCTGCTTCGTCCGCTTCGCGCTTTTCGCGCAAATCCGCTTGCGGGTCGTTGGTGTGCCCCGGAATGCCCTGAAGCATCGGCTCCGGCGGCATCGTGGGCCCGACATTGCGATGAACAGGGGCCATGGGCGTGTCGGAATCCGCAGCGATTTTGCTGGTGAACCGAAATATAAAAACACTGGCGACGAACGCGGCGATGACGGAAAGCGCCAGGTAGAACATGTACGACAGAATCGTGCGCGTGTCGATGTCCGACGTCTCGAACGCGACATCTTTGTTTACCGGCTCCGGATCGCCCGGCTGGCTCGTGCTGTGATGCTCAGTGCTCATGAACTTCAATCGCCTCTTCTACTTTAGGATCGCCCAGGGGCAAAAGCGGCTGGGTCTTCAAATTTCTCGCAAAGACGGCGAACCAGATCCCGGCCAAAGCAAGGATCGCCGCGAAATCCATCAAGCCGGGAACGGCGTTGGTCGTAAATTCCGGGCGCGTCAGCCAAAACAGATCGACGAGACGCATGAAGATCAGCCAAATGGCGATTTTCGGCAGCAGCGTGGCGCTGCGCTTGAGGTCCCGCGAAAGAAGCGAAAAGAACGGAACAAAAAAGTGAAAGATAAGAACGATAACCGCGACCACTCCCCATTCGCCGTAAAGCCGCGAGCGATAGAAGCTGATTTCCTCGGGCAGATTGCCGGACCAGATGATCAGCAGTTGCGAAAAACCGAAATAGGCCCAGAGCATCACGAAAGCGAGAAGAAGTTTGCCTAGGTCATGCAGGTGGCGCTTTTGAATCAGGCCCTCCATGGGGGCGGTCCGTGAGAGCAGCACGAGGACGGTAATCATCAGCGCCATCGAAGAGATTAGCTGTCCGATGACGAATAGGAAACCATAGATCGTCGAGGCCCAGTGAGGAGAAAGCGACATCACCCAGTCGATGGATGCGAAAGTCATCACAAAGACATAGAGAATGATGCCGGGACCAGCGAGCATTTTCATGCGGCGGCGAAGCGCGCGGTCTTCGCGGTTTGCGTCCTGTTCTTTCGACCAGCGGTTGAAGACGAAGACGAGCAGAAGCCAGATGGCAAAGTAGAGGACCGCGCGGCCATAAAAACCAAGGAAACCGCCCGTTTTAAGATAGGATTTCTGCAAATTTGAAAGCTGGCCTTCGCCGGTCGCCGGCGCATTCAGCCATTCCTTATAGAGATAGTTCATCCCGAAAAAGACGATCGGCAGGAAAAATACTGCGACGACGGGCAGAACGCGCGTTGCGGATTCCAGCGGCCTGCGGATGACAATGCCCCAGTTTCCGCCGGTAAGATGCTGCAGCATCAAGAGCCCAAGGGAACCGAGCGACAATCCCAGCACAAACATGAATGCAATCAGATATGCGTGGAAAAACCGGTCGCCGAATTGATCGCGGTTCACGAAGAAGAGGATGGCGCAGACCACCAGGCCCGCGACACCCACACCGAGTGCGCGTTGCTGCAGGCGGCCAACGCTTTCGGGCGCCATGTAGTCCTGCGCAATCATTTCGCGGAGCCTCCTGCGTTCAATTTGTCCCGCAGCGCGGGGGGAAGATCAGAAACTGGCGCGTTGCGGCTGAGCTGGAGTGCCCGGACGTACGCAATGATCGCCCAGCGGTCGGCCGGTGGAATCTGCGCCGAGTAGCTGAGCATTCCGCCAAATCCGTTGGTGATCACGTCGTAGATGTAGCCGTTGGGAACCTGTCGCAGGCGCGCGTCGTGATAGCTGGGAGGGTGTTTCATGCCGCGCATCGACACCATGCCGTTGCCGTCGCCCTGAATACCGTGGCACGGCGTGCAAAAGATCTTGTAACGCTCGCGGCCGCGCTCGAGCAAATCCGCGTTCACCGGCAGGGGGAAGGCATTCGATTCCTTGGGAACGAACAAGTCGTCTTCCGCGATGGAGCCGCGCGCCACGGTGTTTTCGAGCAAAGGTCGCTCCGAGCGGCCGTCATCGAAGAACGGGCTCGGCGACAGCGGCCTATTCTTTGGCTGGTCCGCCATGTCTTGACGAATCTGGCAGCCGCCCGTGAAAAGGAGAAACGCCGCGCACACACCCAGGAGGATTCGCGAGGCGCTAATCATCCTGCACCTCGGAAACGTGATGCGCCGCGAGGCTCTGCAAAAAGCGAGCCGTCTCCGCGAGATTGAACTTTTTGTCGCGCGCCTGAATGCAGACGAAGAAACGGTCCTGCGACGCATGACTGAAGCGATTCGCATTGAAAATCGGGTGATGAGGCTGCGGCAGCCCGTTAAGCGCAAGCATCCCGAAAACCGCGGCGAGCGAGGCGCACAAAATAGTCAGCTCAAACGTAACGGGAATAAACGCGGGCCAGCTGTTGAGCGGCCGCCCCGCGATATTCATCGGATAGCTATAAACGTTCACCCAATATTGGAACCCAAAACCGCCAAGCCCGCCGACCAGGCCGCCGATAAGCGTGATCAGCGGAACCATATTGCGCCGCATACCCATGGCCTCGGGAAGCCCTTCCACAGGGAACGGAGTATACGATTCGTAGTAGCGGTAACCCGCCTCACGAATTTTCTCGGCAGCGTGGACGAGCTGCTCCGGCTTCTCAAACTCGCCAATCACGCCGTAGATATGTGATCGGTGCTCTATCACTTGTGATGTTCCTCGGACGTCTCCGTCACCAATTCGCGCATTTCAGCAATTGAAATCGCAGGCAGAACGCGAACGAACAGGAAAATTAACATCGTGAACATGCCCAGCGTTCCGATAAACGTGGCCCAGTCCCAAACCGTCGGAGAGTAACGGCCCCACGCCGAAGGCATGAAATCGCGGGTCAAACTGATCACGATGATGACGAACCGCTCGAGCCACATGCCCACGTTGACGACGATGGACATGCCAAACAGGATGGCCACGTTCGTGCGTATCTTGTGAATCCAGAGCAACTGCGGAAGCACAATATTGCACAAGATCAGCGCGTAGTAGAAAGGCGCGTATGGACCGTGTAGGCGCTGGTTCACAAGGAAAACATCGAACTTGTTGCCGCTATAAAGCGACATGAAGAATTCGAAGAAGTAGCCATAGGCGACGATCAAACCGGTGGCCAGCATCACCTTGGCCATATTCTCGAGGTGGCGCATGGTGATGTAGTCTTCGAGGCCGTAAGCTTTGCGCAAGGGAATCGCAATCGTGAGAACCATCGCAAAACCGGAATAGATGGCGCCGGCGACGAAGTACGGCGGGAAAATCGTGGTGTGCCAGCCGGGTACGATGGCCACCGAGAAGTCGAAGCTCACAACTGTGTGAACGGAGAGCACGAGCGGCGTTGCGAGGCCCGCGAGAAGCAGGTACGCTGACTGGTAGCGGTGCCAATGTCGTGCCGAACCACGCCAGCCCATCGCCAGCATTCCGTAAATGATTTGCTTCGGCTTGGTTCCAGCGCGGTCGCGCAGCGTGGCCAGGTCCGGAATCAAACCCACAAACCAGAACAGCAGCGAAACCGTGCCGTACGTCGAAACGGCAAAAACGTCCCAGATGAGTGGGCTGCGAAATTGCGGCCAAATACCCATGGTGCTGGGGTAAGGAAACATCCAGAACGCATACCACGGACGGCCTGTATGAATGAGCGGGAAAATGCCTGCGCAAGCCACGGCGAAGAGAGTCATCGCTTCCGCAAAGCGGTTGATGGACGTGCGCCACTTCTGGTTGAGCAAAAACAAAATGGCGGAAATCAGCGTCCCTGCGTGGCCGATGCCGATCCACCAGACGAAGTTGACGATCGCGAATCCCCAGCCGATGGGAATGTTGATACCCCAGATGCCAACGCCCTTGGTGATCAGCCATCCGATCGCGATGTTCAGTACGCCGAACACGCTGAAGGCCAGCGCGAAACCGATGAACCAACCGAGCGAAATTGGCCGGGTGAGTACGATCGCGCTGATTTTGTCGGTGACCGAAGTGTAG
>DASXMM010000599.1:0-6516 GCA_036495665.1 Candidatus Acidiferrum sp.
GATAGCCTCGCTTACCGCCATACTGGATACTTCTGCGCTCGTGATGGTCGGTATCGAGGGCGCCTGCGAAAAGCAAGCCGAACTCACATTCGCCATTGCCCGCCACGCTGTAGTCGACCTTTCGCAAGTTTTCGGCACCGCGCCCAACGCGTTGCCTCACGACCGGCTCAGCCCCGCGGAATTGCGCCAAATTCGAGACGTCCTGGCGCAGCAAGGCTTGAAACTCCGCGACGGCGAAGCCGCCGACACCCGCCTCACGGAACTACGCCGGATGTATGAACCTTACATCCATGCTCTAGCGGCCTATTTGAATCAAACTCTGCCGCCATGGATCCCGCAGAAAAAAGGTAAAGACAATTGGCAGACGACCGCCTGGGGCCAATCCGCGGGTCTGCTCGAAAAGGAAAAGGAACCGGCTCATGCGCACGTCGACGATCATTTCTAGTCTCACGTGGTAGTGGCGCAGCATGTTTATCCTGAGCTTCGAGGGGCCGCGCCCAGCCTGGCAAGGTTGTCGAAACAAGGGTGAGCAGCTAACCGCAAAACTTCCCGAACTCTTCTGAAATTCGGAGGCAAGAAAATGAAAGCGATCGTAGTCCACGAATTCGGCGGTCCCGAAGTCCTAAAGCTCGAAGAAATCCCTACGCCCAAGCCCGCCGCCGGACAAGTGCTAGTGCGCGTCCACGGCGCCGGCGTGAACCCCTACGACACCTACATGCGTGCAGGTACGTACGCGGTCAAGCCTCCGCTGCCCTATACTCCCGGCTCCGACGGTGCAGGCGTCATCGAAGCCGTTGGTACCGGCGTCGCCAATGTCAAGCCGGGCGAACGAGTCTACATGGCAAAAACCGTCAGCGGCGCTTACGCTGAATACACTCTGGCCCTCGAAACCCAAGTGCACCGCCTTCCCGAGAAAGTCAGCTTCACGCAAGGCGCAGGCGTATGGGTCCCCTACGGGACTGCCTACCACGCCATTTTTCACTCCGCACAAGCCCACGCCTCGGAAACGATCCTGATCCACGGCGCCAGCGGAGGCGTCGGCATTGCCGGCACGCAAATCGCCCGCGCCCTTGGTCTGACTGTATTTGGCACGGCAAGCAGCCAAAAAGGCCTCGATCTGGCCACGAAGGAGGGCGCTCATCAGGTCTTCGACCACAGCAAGCCCGGCTATGTCGATGAAATCATGAAGGGTACCGGCGGTCGCGGCGTCGACATCATTCTCGAAATGCTCGCCAACGTAAATCTCGCGCACGACTTGAAGCTCCTGGCCACCAACGGCCGCGTCATCATCATCGGCAACCGCGGCGAAATCACGATCAATCCCCGCGACCTGATGTCGCGCCGCGCCTCCGCTCGCGGATTCACGCTTTGGGCCATCACGCCCGCAGAGGAAGCCGACATTCACGCCGGTCTGATCGCTGGTATGGAAAATGAAACGCTGCGCCCAGTGGTCGGCAAAGAAATGCCGCTCGCCGAAGCTGCCCGCGCTCACAAGGAAATCCTCGAGCCTGGTGCCGCAGGAAAGATTGTCTTGGTCACCTGATGTGCGCAAAGCTTGTTCCTGCATCGCCGCGAGCCCATTCTAAGGAAGCGGCTACGAAGAAGAGGCGATCTGGCATCTCGTCTCGCCAGCCACGAGCTACTGCCAACGCCGGATTGACTGTCCTCGTGCACCCCTTATAATCGTAGGCGCCCATTTACGCTGTTGCTCCTGATGCATCCGCGGACAAACCAGCATCGTGCAAACACCTTTCCCCATCGCAAGCGTGCTCGTGACTCAAACGTCCTTCAGCCATTTCTGGCATAAGCTGACGGACCGCACGTTTACGGGCATCTACCACGCCAACGCCTTCGACCTGGCGATGATGATCCCTTACTTTCTGGTTTTGTTTGTCCTCGCCGCTTACGGCCTTCACCGCTATTGGCTCGTTTACGACTATTACGTCTACTCGAAAAACGTCCCAGGCCCGCCTCCCCAAGTTACAAATTGGCCCCGCGTCACCGTGCAGCTTCCCATTTTTAATGAGCGTTACGTCATCGAACGCCTCGTCGAAGCCGTGTCGCGCTTTGACTATCCGCGCGAGTTGCTCGACGTTCAGGTCCTCGACGATTCCACCGACGAAACCTGCCAAGTTGCCAGCTCGTGCGTCGCACGGCACGCCGCGGAAGGCATGCCCATCGTTTACATCCATCGCACCAATCGCGAAGGGTACAAAGCCGGCGCGCTCGAAAATGGTCTCAAGACCTCACGCGGCGAATTCATCGCCATCTTCGACGCGGACTTCATCCCCAGGCCCGATTTTCTTCGCCGCACGATTCCCTACTTCATTGCGCCGTCCGATAGCCCCCACCCCAGCTCAAAAATCGGTATGGTCCAGACACGCTGGACGTATCTTAACCGCGACTACTCTCTGCTCACACAGGTCGAAACCATCCTGCTCGACGGCCACTTCGTCGTCGAGCACGGCGCGCGTTCACGTCGCGGCACCTTCTTCAATTTCAACGGCACAGCCGGCGTCTGGCGCCGCGCAGCCATCGAAGAAGCCGGTGGCTGGGAGCACGACACGCTCACCGAAGACACCGATCTTTCCTATCGCGCGCAACTCAAAGGCTGGAAGTTCCTGTACCTCCCGCAAATCGAATGCGCCTCCGAACTGCCTGTCGACATGAACGGCTTCAAAGCCCAGCAAGCCCGCTGGGCCAAGGGCCTGATGCAAACCGCAAAAAAAATCCTGCCGCGCGTCTGGAGATCCGATGCGCCCTGGCACGTCAAAGCCGAAGCGTTTTTCCATCTCACTGCAAACATCAGCTATCCACTGATGGTTCTTTTTTCTGTGATGCTCCTGCCTGCCATGATCGTCCGCTTCTACCAAGGCTGGTTCCAGATGCTCGTCATCGACCTGCCTCTGTTTCTAGCGTCCACCTGCTCGATTTCCAGTTTCTATCTCGTGGCGCAAAAAGAGCTTCGTCCGAAAACCTGGTGGCGCACGTTTCTTTACATGCCTTTCGTCATGGCCACCGGCGTCGGCATTTCCGTACGCAACGCCCAAGCCGTCATGGAAGCGATCATCGGCAAAAAGAGCGAATTCGCGCGCACACCCAAATTCAATATCGAAGGCAAAAAAGGCAGCTTCGTCGAGAAAAAGTACAAAAATAAAGCCGGCTGGATGCCCTACGCCGAAGTTCTCCTCGGCTTCTACTTCGCAGCAACCATCGGCTACGCCATCACCAACGAAAACTACGCCACCATCCCCTTCCTGCTCCTCTTCGTCTGGGGCTACCTCTACACCGGCCTCATGTCTCTCGGGCAAACCTACTTCGCCCATCTTCGCTTCGGCGTCGACTCCCCAGAAATGCGCCCCGCCGCCACCGGCGCCCCCGGCTTCTGAACCTCTTTCGTTCTACCCAGGTCATATTTCGGATCGTTCAACGACCAACTGCGCGCCAAGAACGAAGAGCACTGCGATGAGTATCCAAATGATGTTGCTGATCGCCACAGGCAGACTTCCGAGAGGCAGACCGGGAAACAACGGCAGGTCGATGTGCCAGCGCCATCGAATCGCGGCATCAAGATATGGAAGGCCAAATACGATCGCCATGCTCGCACCTAGACCCTTCAGGCCGTTACGCAGCACGGCAGTCAAGGAGTAAGTGAGGCAGTAGACCCAAACAAAAAGAATCAAAGGCTCCAAAAAGGTCTGCGCGTCTATCGAGCCGTTGAGCGTCGAGTGAAATGGATTCTTGCTGTAACGGGAGAGAGTTGCCTATCCCGCGAGGAAATATATGGCGGCGACGGCCAGTAATTCGGCAAATCCGACAGCCCATCCCGCCCAGACAAAATACGCCCGGCTGCGCGGCTTCGTAAACAAAAAGTGCGCTGTGTTCTCGGCGAATTCGTGGCTAGCGCCTATGGCCCCCAACCCCAAGGCCACGGCCGTCAGAACTAAACCGAAGGTGCCTAAAAAAGCTGATAGCCCGAAGTCCTCCACTAGATGAGTGCCCAAACTCACCATGGCAGAGACGGGCATCACAATTGCCGCGATAATCAGAAACACGACAAAGAAAGACCGGGTGTCACGCCAGCATTTCCAGAAATACATTTACTGCTCCTTTCGCGCTGCATCCCTTTATTACTCACAGCTCAGTGTGCTCAAGCACGAGTTCCGCAACGAGCGGACATGCCGGCGCCACTAGCGACCAACCAACCAACGGCCAAAGGGGTGGCAACGCCGCGACGAGTTCTGGGTGCCGGACCATCTGACTCATTTCGACTGGATACATGTCTCCCGGCGATGGCAAATGAATGTGCCAAAAATATTGCACCGCCAAACAGATCATCGGAAACACAATGACCACTCCTAGGCTGCTTATGAATCCATTGCGCCCATTCTTGTGCAATATGGCTAGTAGATAGGTCATACCGAACAGCAAGAAAGTCATAATGAGTCCCGGAACGAATGTCAGCAGCAATCGTCCGGTAAGTTGCACGTGGCATGCCCATGACAGAAGCGATGCGCCGACCAACACCATTGTTCCCGTTAACGTCAGAAACTGCAGGGCGTTCGCCGCCCAACCCGCCCACACGAAGTAACGAATCGACCGTGGCTTGGTCAGCAAGAAACCCGCTGTTTTGTGGGCAAACTCTTCACTAATCCCTGTGGCCCCGAATGACATCCCCGCGATAGCGAGCAATCCACTGGAAGCGAACACAAGTATCATCCAAGCAAGCGCGAAAAATTGCTGTGGGCCCAAGTCGCGCATAGCCGAATCCATAATCTTCCATGGGAGAACCGCCAATGTAAGGGCAATCGCCAAGAAAACATAAAAACTAACACGCGTCCCGCGCCAGCATTTCCAGAAATACATTACTGTTCCCTTCGGACAAGCTGCAAAAAGATTTCCCGCAGGCTTAGAGGGACGATATTCGTAATGGTTGCTCCATTCTGGGACAATCCAGCAGCAAAACCCTCGGCGTCCTTCGTTACGACATATCTATAGAAATTCCCCTCGACCGCAACGGACAAAATTTGCGGCGAAGTTTGTGATGGAAGAGAGTTGCCAGCGGCCGTAATCAGGCGGAATTCGCTCTTGATGTCGTCCAGCCGGGACTCCATCAAAAGATTACCACGCTCGATGACCCCGACATATTCCGCGATGCGCTCCACTTCCTCAAGTTGATGAGAGGAAAAGAAGATGGTGCAGCCTCGGCCAAGGCCGTCTTCAGCGAGCACGTGCAACAACTGATCGACGGAAAGTGGATCCAAGGCGGTAGTCGGCTCATCCAAAATCAATAGATCCGCACCTTGAGAAAGGGCCAGCAACAGCCAGACCTTCGTTTGATTGCCGTTGGAGAGCTTTTCAAAGCGCTGTTTCATCGGGATTTCCAATAACCGAGCGTATTTGTCCACGGAACTATCGGACCAGGTCGGGTAAAAGCCGCGGCTGAACCGCACCAATTCGGTTGGAGTCAGCGATGGATACAGCGTCTTTTTCTCGCTAACGAAAGCGGTACGCTGAAGAATGGACATGCGCTCAGCGGAAACATCCATTCCGAATACTCGGGCCGCACCCGCAGTGGGGCGCGCCAGACCTAGCAGCATTTTGATCGTGGTTGTCTTGCCCGCGCCGTTCCGTCCCAAAAACCCGTAGATCGCACCGCGCGGCACAGTAAGGTTTATTCCACCGACCGCGCGGATGCTTCCGTATGTTTTCGTAAGATCCTTACTATCTATGGCAAGTTCGTTCATTTCCGGACTCCTAGGCTTTCCAACTCCTCTTGCACCATCTTCAGAATCTCTTCGTCAGTGAGGCGGAGTTGCGCGCCCTCGACGGCGAGCTGCCGGGCGTAAGGTTGCAGACGGCGCAACTTTTCTGATTTCAGAAAACGGGGGACATTTTCCGCGACATAAGTGCCGCCGCCCGGAATCGTACTAATGACGCCATCACGTTCCAGGTTCTGATAGGCACGCGCAGCGGTAGTAGGATTGATGCCCAGTTCGGCAGCGAGCTTGCAAACCGAGGGTAGCGCCTGGTCTGGCTTCAGGGCACCTGCGGCAATGGCATTCTTCACCTGATTTTCGATTTGCGCGTAAATCGGAACTCCGGAAGAGGGATTGACGTGAAAGAGCATACTGTATGATTACAGCCATACAGTACGCTGTCAAGGCTCAATTGCGCAGCCAGGCAAGCCCTGCAGAGTCCGCTTCATACTCAGCCGTCCAGATTTGCAGAGATGCGGGGCTAAGTCCAGGAAGCTGTTCGCAGCCTACTTTTTCCACCGCAGCTGATTGGCGTCAAAATCGAATACAATTTGCCTCGCGCCGAGCGACGCAGGTCCCAGATATCCCGCGATATCATTTAGCCTTTTCACGTTCGGCGGGCTGACCAGCAACACTCGCCTTTCAAGGTCCTGCCCGCCTAGCCTGAATCGCGACACAACGGCCTTCCTGCTCTCCACCGCTCCACCCAGGCTCCGGACCATCGCCTGCCCTCTCAGCGTGTAATTTTCAAGAGATG
>DASXMM010000600.1:0-6470 GCA_036495665.1 Candidatus Acidiferrum sp.
GAAGAGCATGCGGCGGCAATCCTTGACGCGTCGTTCGACGCATCGGAGGACATCATATTGTGGAGACGCTATAGCCGCAAGAGGCGCACGTTTGACAGCCACCCTGCATGACGAGCGGCTCGCCACGTTCAAGGCACGCATCATGCAAGCGGAAGCAAAGGAAGTGGAGGAGGTAAAGAAAGTAAAGGAGCGGAGGGCTGCGCCTACCCCCGGGGTGTACACCCCTCGTACCTCTGGGTAAAGAGAACTGTGAAGCATACGATTGAGAAGATTGGAGTTGCCCCTCGAAGCTCGGGGTAAGCGGGCGTTGGTGTGTGGAGGTACCCCACACACCCCTTGTGCACGAAAGAGTGCGGAAGTGTTTGGACGGATTGGGGTTGCACGGGATCCTGCATGTACGGATGGGACGCTGAGGGACAAGGAAGTACGGGTGTGCGGGGAGGTAACGCGTTGCGAAACTTGGAGGCTAGCGGAGGGGCCTCTCCCCCTGGTTTTTTTGTAAGTATTGATTCTGCGGGAGATTAAGTGGGGTGGAATCAACACTTGCAGAAGTGTTGATTCTACATGAGTTATGTCGGGATCGAAATTATAGATCGGTAATTGAGCAAGGCGGGCGGAAGAAAAAGACAACGCAGAGGCGCAGAGAGAACATAGGTTTCGCAGAGAAGATGGGATTGCAGTGGCGAACGGGCCTTCACAATGGGAATGAGAGGCGGGTTGCGGAGGCATCGTGGTGACTTCCCTTCTCCTCCGCCAGTAACAACAAACCAAAGTCTATCATATTTTTATTATTTGTCAAGCATTAACTTGTAAGTTCTTTGTTTGGCGCTTGTTAGGGCCGGGTGATTCCCGCCAATGCTTGTGCGGCCACGCTTCTAGCCGAGGAGTGAAGCCAGGGCTCGGAAAAACTCTACAGGGGTGGCGATTCGGAGGCCGGTGTTTTTGGCGACCGCTGGGGTGAAGTGCTTGGTGTTATGCGTCAGCAGCCAATGGGGTTTGGCAGCGATGGCCGACAGCAGGACGGGGACATCGGCGGCATGGCGGATCAGATGGCGGTTAGCAAGTACGGCTTCCTTCCTCGGATACGGAACGGTTTCGGGGTGGACTGACTTGATGAGGCGTCGATACTGGCCGATGAGTTGATCCGCCTGAGTGGCGGGCAGGCGAGCGGCGTGGAGGAGAAGATTGGCTTCCACTTCATCGCGGACTGCTTCTGCCAGGACGAGTTTGCAGACTCTTGAGGCGCAGAGCGAAAGGACGGCTTTGTCCAGGCCCCAGGGCGAGACGATACCGCCGGTCAGAACGTTGGAATCGAGGAAGAGGCGAATTCTTTGCGGCGCGGTCACTTTGACGGAGAGCGACGTGCGCGGTGACGAGGGGCGGTTTTTGCGGATGGCGGCGCGCCGTAGCGGCGGGCGAAGACCTGTTTTCGCGCTTCCGGCAAGGTCGCGAGAATCGAATCGGGCTTTGCGCCCGCAGCCGTGAGAGCCGAGCTGATCTGCTCGCAGAGTTGCTCAAAGCGGCGCTGCTCTGGCAGAAGAATAAGGCCATCCCCGAGGCGCAGCACTGCGAAAGGCGCTCCAGTGCCCAGACCCAGGTCCTCGCGGAACTGTTTGGGGACGGTGAGTTGACCCTTTTCGCCGATCCGGGTGGTGGTCAGGTATTTGAGTGTCGATGCGCGTGTGGCCATAGGTTTGTCCAGTAGGAATATCCTACCACGGCGGAGGAGGGGAACCAATAGAGGTCGTGTGGGAAGTGTCAAACAAAGAAGAGTCAAAGACCCCACCCTTACAAAACCAAGGGTGGGGCACCCACGAGTGGTTAGAGGGTGAGGCTGAGCCAACACAAAGACCTGAGAGAGATTTCTCTCTGCGCAAGCCGACCATTTCACAGGAAGTGAAATGGAAAGAAAAAGCGTCGGCTTGCTCCGTTCGAAACGATGGTGTGTCGGTGTGCGGCCTGGGATGATGTGTTAGGTTGGGGATGGGTGAAATTTGGAGCCGACGCTGGGCGTATTAAGTATTGGGCGGGATGCAAAGTTTGATGAGACGGGGGTGCTTGGATGACCACGCAAACGAGTAGGATCAACATTGCGACTTCGCTGCTGTGGGCAGCGGCGATTATTGCGGCAGCGATATTGAAGGCGCCGACGTTTTTGACGGTGGTGTTGCTGCCGTTGTTGGGATTTTGTTCGTTGACTTCGGTGCAGACGATTGGGCGTCAATCGAAGAGTGCTGCTGGGGTTTGTTTGTAGGTTGAGACAAACACGGTACCGGAACGTTTCCGAGGTTCTCGCGGGAATCAGTCTAATTGTTAGAAAGCGTCCCGTCTTCCCCCCGCGTAAAGATCGGCTGTTAAGGTTTGGCCGACCATGCCCCTACGTCCTCTTGGGCTTCGATTTCCGGGCTATCGGAATTGCCACTTTATTCGTCTGGGAAATGGCTTTCAGACCCTTGAATTTGCCCTTTTGACCCGTCAGGCTGCGCAGGTTCGGCGGAAGGGCTCTAAGAAGCAACGCCTCTATGTCACGGATCATTTTGGGTCTCGACAACAGGTACCAGCTGAAGTGATCCCACATTTCGCCACGGCGCTTGCTTTTGGAGGCATTTCTGATGCGCCTGCGCACATGCCCCATCCCAACGTACATCGGCATGGAACCATCGTAGAGGATATATACGCCCTGGCCGTTACCGGGCAGGGCTTTGATGTTCTCTCGGTTCTTTGCCCACATCTCGCCGAATTTCGTCACTAACACAATAATCTCACTTGTTAGAACTTATTTTCACTTTGCTTCTATTCCACCCGCCCACCTGCCGTTTGGATTAGCAGGATTGCATAGAGGCACGAACGGTGGCCTTTAAGACATTCTTTTGTAAGAGGTCTTCGACGAATCCATTGATTCGTTCACGGCTGAAATGTGGCTTTATCTCTCGTAGACGAGTTGCCATCTCACAAGTCGAAAGTTGTGACTTTGCGTCTGCGAACTCCTGGTCAATGTATACAATCGTGCTCGTCAGCTCTAGTTCGGCGCTATTAAGTTTGCCAAAAGTTAAGAACAACCATTCGATGTCGTCGTTGTGTATAGACAAAAATCGCAGGGCGTTGCCCTTGGCAAATTCGGCGTGGGAACTCGCTTTTATCCGATATCCGTAGCCGCCTGAGAATTGAACGGGCTGTGCTTCTACGATGTTTAGTACTTCGGCGGAGGTAAGGTCTGCGAGGACTGCGGAATCAAATGGGCCATACGAATACATCGAGAAATTGTAGCCTAGGGGCAATCCGCGCAGAGTCTGAAGGAAATATAGGTACTTCATAAGCGCAGTCCTTCCGATGCGTCCGCTGGGACTCCTTTCAGCTAATACTGGGACTAAAGCCAAGCGAGCCTTGTCGGTTTCGTTCATCCTCTAATACCTCCTTCACCCTTGCGTTGGCCGCCTCGGAATTCTCAGGCGCAACGTATAAGAGAATTTGATTGATCGGTTTCATGCTAAAGACAACGTTTGAATATTTCGAGAGGGGAAGAACCGTACTAGGGTCCACGTCGCTGACGACGGGTATGTCGGGTCGACCTGTGTTGTACCAATTCTTTTTTGATTCCTCGACAGCGACGATCATGTCTCCGAGTTTATCTCTTATTTTTTCGACGAGCGCAAGGTCCTCTTCATCCGAGACTTCGGGGCTCGGGTACGCCAGCCGATAATGGCTCCTGGTAGCTAGGTACTTGCCATGCAAACCGCCCTTTCCATCGGCGAGCAATCCCAGTACCCGCCAGTCATCCCATTTTAGGAAGTCTTTTAGTTCCTCCGAAGTTGGACGCGGGAATCGCCCGCCTGGTAGAAGTTCTTTCAGCGCACCTTTTAAATGTATGTCGTACGCCACTCTGGTCTTGTGAAAGTAGACCTGCGTGAACATAAAGTATCTCGCCAAAACTAGACTCTCTGCTGCGTGCCAACCGCCCTGCGAGATGCCAAATCGTGGTGCTCGACCGCGAATTCCTGCAATCGCCCTTACGGTATTTACAATGCGATTCAAATCGAATTTCCCATATTGGACGCCCGCGTGAAACGAATCCCTGAGCAAGTAGTCCATCCTATCTGCGTCCATCTGACCGTCGATCAAGTCCCGCCAGAAAAGCCTTTGCCGTGCTGTAGTACTTCCTTCCAGCAGTGCGGCTACATCGTCCGCCTTAAAGCCGTAGTTGGTAGTGTTTAACGGGTGATTCTCGATCACGTCCTGCAACTGAGTTCTTACTATCGCGGCCGAGTAATTCTCGTGCTTATATTTTTTCCCGTGTTCATGTTCCGGCAGCAAGTCTTCTGACGCATGAGAAAATGGCGCGTGGCCGATATCGTGAAGCAATGTTGCCAAGCGGACGAGCTGGAGATCACGGTCGAGACCTGCCTCCTTATACCCAAGTTCATCCTCCAGGATCTTTGCGGATTCTTGCCGGATGGTGGAGTAAAGGAGCGTCGCCGTATGCATTACGCCGAGCGAATGCTCGAATCTTGTGTGCATAGCACCTGGATAGACCTGATCCGTCCAGGCCAATTGTCGAATGCGGCGAAGCCGCTGAAAGGCTGGATGGGAAATAATGTCGCGCTCCCACGCGTTTAGGGTTATGAAGCCGTGGACGGGGCAGCGTATCTCGTAGGATTTGTGCAGGTCGGTCAGATAAACTTCCTCCCTCGACACAGGCCATTATGCATTGAGAAATTATCCTACGCATGGGCACTATCCTCTCTCGTGATTATTCTACTATATAAGCGAATAAAAAGCGAATTACTACTTTCCTGGTGCTCCGGCTACGGATGGAGAAGAAGCGGGTATCCTCGGAAGGAGGACCCTACGGATAGCGTTGGCGGATTTTTACGGTGCGGTCGAGTTCGTCGAAGACTTCGAGGATTTTTAGCTGGAGGTCTTTGTCGAGGGCGACGGTGTTGAGGAAGTCGCGGACTTGCGAGCGGGCGGCCTCGGATTGCTGGCCACCGATGAAGGCGTTGAGCCAGCCGAGGACGAAGAAGATTTTGCGTTCGCGCTTGATTTGCGGGAGGGCGTCGAGAGCGGGCTTCAAATACGGAAGGGTGAGTTCGGACTGGTTCCAGTAATTGAAGGCGCCGAGGCTTTGCTCGATCCAGTCTTCGGGGCGAGCGGCGTCGTGGAGATAGTCGTTGAAGTATTTTTGCTTGGAGGCGGCGTCGGGGCGAGCGGCCTGGGCCATGTAGGCGTATTTCTGGCCGTCGCCGGTGTGGTCGCGGGTTTGTTCGGCGGCGAGGAGAGCGCCGGCATCAGGGTCATTCAAGGCGATGAGGGCGGCGACGATGGTCCAGCGGTCGAGCGGGCGAAGTTCCACGCCGGGGACGGTGAGCTTGCCGTTGAGAATATCTTTGAGCTGCGCGCGGCCCTGAGGAGTTTCCGCGATGGCGCGCAGGCCGCGAAACCAGATGATGCGAAAATCCTGTTCGGTGGAATGAAGCATGCGGTCGGCGGCTACGGTTTCGGCTGGAAGAACAATCTCGGCGCGCGTGGCGTCGCTGACGTAGCGGTGCAAGGCGGTGGTGACATGGCCCAGCAAGGATTGGGCGAGCGATTCGTCCGTCTCCGCGGGCAGCAGACGCAGAGCGAAATCGAGGAAGCTGCGAGGCGCCATGTCCGCTTCGCGAACAGAATCCCAGAGGGAGCCCCAGAGGAGAGTGCGCTCGAAGACGTCGGAGTCGGTGGGGAGGGTTTCGATGACGGCTTTGCGGCTGCGTTCATCGAGCAGAAAGCGGCCGTAGGCGTAATCCCGGTTGTTGAGGAAGACGTATTGAGGACAAGGCTTGGCGACGGCTTCGGGCAAATCGGAGCTTGCGGTGTTGAGCTGGGCGCGGAGAAGAGCGGGAGCGCGATCCGCATAGGCGAGTTCGACCTGCATGGCGACGGGCCAGATGCCGCCTTCGCTCAGAACGTCATGCTGCGACAGAGAAAAATGGTCGATGTGATTTTGCGCGTCGCAGGACCAGGAGACGTCCACCTGGGGCATGCCGCGATGACGAATCCACATAGCGGCCCAATCCTGTAGAGGCTTGCCCGAAACTTTTTCGAAGGAGTGGACCAGATCGCTCCACTCGGCGTTGGCGTAGGCGTGTTCCTTGAGATAGAGGCGCAGGCCATCGCGAAAATTTTCTTCGCCGAGGACGAAGGCGAGCTGCTTGATGACTCCGGGAGCTTTGGAATAGACGATGGCGCCGTAGGCGGACTTGGCGTCTTTGAGATTGGCGATATTTTGGTAGATGGGCGTGGTGCCGAGGGTGGAGTCGATGGAATAGGCGGCGGGCTTGATGGACTGATAGAAACGCTTCCAGACATTTTCGCTGGGCTTGAGGGAGTCGAGCGCTTGATAGGCCATGTATTGCGCGAAGCCTTCTTTGAGCCAGAGGTCGTCGAACCAGCGCATGGTGGTGAAGTCGCCGAACCATTGATGGGTGAGTTCG
>DASXMM010000601.1:0-6959 GCA_036495665.1 Candidatus Acidiferrum sp.
AAGCTCGTCGAACCTCGCCTGCAATCCCTTCTGAAGGTTTTTCAGCACGAGAGGCACAAGGCTGACGTAGGTGATCTTGTATTTCGAAAATGCCTCACGTACATATTCCGGGCGCAGCGTACGCAAATGCACGACCGCCGCCCCGCAGATGAAGGGGCCAAAGAAGCCCACCATAAAATCGATGGCGTGATTTGTCGGCAGGATGCTGAGATAGCGAACGCCCGGCGCAAAAGGATAAATCGAGGTGAGCGCGACGCATTGCTCGAGATAGTTTTCATGCGTCATCATGCAACCCTTGGGGCGGCCGCCGGTGCCGGAGGAATAAACGATGCAGGCCGTGTCTTTCCGCGTACGTGGAACGAAGGCTGGCTCACCTGCGCCGCGAAATTCCTCCCAGCGTTGCGCACCGGCCAGATCGACGTTGGCGGGCGCTTCGGTCACCAGAACAGTCTTCACGTCCGTCACTCTCGAACGGCCTTCGGCCACGCTCAGTTGGCGCCAGATGGGATATTCGGTGATCAAAACTTTCGCGCAGGAATGCTTGAGGAGTTGCCATTGCTCATCGGGCGTAAGCTTGTAATCGAGTGGAACCAAAACGCCGCCATCGTAAAAAGTTGCGTACGCGGAAATCAGCCATTTGGACTGATTCGTCATGATGATGCTGGCGCGATCGGCGGCCGAAAAGCCCATGTCTTGCAGCGCCTTCGCGAGCGGGTGTGCGCGCTCCTTGAAGTCGCGATAGGTGAGTCGCTCTTTTTCTCGTTCGCGGTCGGCTTCGATCAGGCAGACTTCATTTGAGAATTGCTCGAGCGCATCCTTCAAAGCCGCGCCAATGGATTGATATTTCGAGAGATCGAGCATTACAAGCGGGACTGAATCCGCGAAGCGAGTGTGCGGAAGTCGCTGACGCCTTGCACTTCGTAATCGGGCAATTCGATGCCGAAATGATTTTCGAGCCGGCTCAACATCTCCAGCGTTTGCAGGCTGTCGATTCCGAGTTTCTTGAAGAAATCGTCTTCGGGCGCAAGCGACCCTGCCGGCACATTAAAGTGTTTCGATGCCAGATCGAGAACTTCCTGGGTGGTTTGTTCAAGCGTGCGCATGGAAACCTAAATTTATCATCCTCGAGGCAGGAAAGAAAACGCCACAGGCTAGGGAGCCGAGTGGAAATCGGCCCTCCTACCGTGCGGCCTCAGTCGCAGAGTTGACACTAAAGAAGGACGAGGCCGCGGCGTATGCCCAGCGCAACGGCTTCCGTGCGAGTGGATGCTCCGAGCTTGCCGAGGATAGAGGCGACGTGAAACTTGGCGGTGTGGTCAGAGATAGAGAGTTTTGCAGCAATTTCTTTGTTGGCCAAACCGCTGGCCAGCATTTGCAACACTTCGCGTTCACGTGGAGTCAGAGGCTCGGCAAGTTCCGCAACTGTCGAAGAAGTGGTCGCCGCTGCGGGCAGCATCGCGGAAAGCTCCGCTGGGTGCACGATGAAAAGTCCTGCGATCGCGGCTTCGATCGCAGCGGCCAGTTGATCGGCTGCGAGAGCCGCCGGCAAAATGCCTCGCACGCCGGCTCGTAGAGCGTCCGCCACCCACCCTAGCGGCGCGTGATCTAGCAGGACAATCATGGCGGTCTCCGCTGCGAGTTCCGAAGCGATGACCGCTTCGAGGGCAGGCCCTAAATGCTCCCCGGACGCGTCCACTAAAACCGCGTCAGGCTCCGCGTCGAGAACTTGCTCGGCGAGTAAATCCAAGGTCGACGTGCTTCCGATGACAGTTATGCCGCGCGCAGCAAGAAGATTTTCCAGCCCGCCACGCGCGAACGGAGAAGCCGCGACGATGAAAACGCGGGTCACGCGGCGACAGCGCTCTTTCCGGCAGACCGAGCCCCCAGCTGCACTGTAACGCGGCGAACTCGTTCGTAGTCGCCTCGCAAGAATTCCAACCGCAAGAGGCGGGGCGTATTTCCGGCGAGAGCGTGGGCGAGATCGTGGACGGAATGCAATGCGCCCTCCTGTGTGCCCAACAGGATGTCGCCTGACAGCAGCGATGCAAGTGCGGCGGGGCTGCTGGGTTCGACTTCGAGAACGAGCAATCCAAACTGGCGGCCATTCCGGCGCGGCACGGTTACCGGATGCAGGCTGACGCCAAGCCATGCGTCACGGGCTCCTGCAAACAGAAATTGGCTGACCGTGTTGCTCGGAATCGCCAGTGCGAGACGGCCCGCGACCATCGTGTTGATTCCAATGATGTGCCCGCACGCATCGGCAAGCGGGCCGCCGGAGCTTCCGGGAGCGAGCCGCACGCTGGCCTGCACCCACGAAGGCGAACCACCTACTCGCAACGGACCAACGGCGTGGATGACGCCCGTCGTGAGCGCTCCGACAAAACCAAGGGGGTTACCCACGGCGATAGCCAATTCGCCGGGGCGCAACTTGGAGGAATCCGCGGCTTCTGCCGCCGGCAGTTCGCTCGCGGGGATCCGTAGCGCGGCGAGGTCCATCCGCTGATCGCGCGCGATGACTTCCGCCGCAAATTCGCGTCCGTCCCAAAGCTGTATGCGGACGCTCGAACCGGAGACGACGTGAGCGTTGGTGACAATCAGCCCGTCACTTTGCCAAATAACGCCGGAGCCGTTTCCTCGTTCGCCCGGTTGAACCAAGACCGTCGAGCGACGCAGCTTTTCCGCAATTTCGCCAAACCCCTTGATCACCATGTTATTTTTCCCTGTGCGGTCGCTCGGCCACGGTGATGGCTACTTCCTGCGCCGCGCCGCCGCGCACGATTTTTGCCGCCAGCGATTTGCCGATATTTTCCGCTCGAAGATGCGGCTGCACATCTTCGAAGCGCGCGACGGTTTCACTGTCGAGCGAAACGAGAATGTCTCCAATCACCAGCCCCGCCTTGTGCGCCGGGCCGCTGGGTTCCACCTCGAGCAAAATCGCCGCCGTTTTTTCCTTGCGTTGGAGTGCGTTGCGAAGTGCCTCAGGCAGACGCACCGTTTGCAGACCTACGCCGAGATAACCCCGCGGGATGCGGCCCCTTTGCAAAAGTGTGTCCACTACACGGTTGATGAGAGAAGCCGGTATGGCGATCGCGCCAAATCGTGCGAAACGCGGCGTGGCGATTCCAACGATGCGGCCACTCGCGTCAACGACCGCGCCACCGGCTGCAGTGGGCTGCAAGCCAACATCAAGCCGGATGTACGGTGCGAGCGAGCCGCCCGTCCACGAGCGGCGCTCCGCAGCAACAAGGCTGACGACCGCCAAAGCCGCAACCGGCCCACTGGCGCGCGTTCGTCCAACAACCAGAGAAATGTTCCCAGGCTTCAGCGAATCCACATCTCCGAATTTCGCAGCAACCGCGGTGATCTCCGTGCATTTAAGTACGGCAATATCCGTTGACGGATCTCGGCCAGCAAGCTCGGCACCAACGACGCGCCCATCGGGCAACGTCAGTTGAATCTCTTCATCGCGGCGCAGCGCATGTTCCGCTGTCACCACAACTCCTGAACGCCAAATCACGCCGCTCGATGAGCCTCGCGTTTCAGTATGCACCGCAACGGTGGATGAGGCTGCGCTTTCAGTCGCTTGCGCCAATGCGTTGGAAAGTTCGATTAGTTCTGCAGACATCTTTTGTGACCTCCATGAACAAGATGCTGCAAAGCGAGGGGCGTCTACATCCGCCAATCGGCTAGGTTCATAGCTGGAAGAATGGCTAGGTCGGTCTCGAGAAGCGGCGAATCAAGGGAGATACGGCATTGCGTCCGTGGACTCTACGAATTTTCCGAGTGCCGCCATGACTGTCGGACGCGCAAATAGTTCGCAAAAGAGATCGATTTCGCGGCGAAGCTCGTCATGCGGGATGGGCTTGATGAATTTCTTCGCGGCCGCTCGCGTCGCAGCGTCAAATTTAACGATTTGCGCTGCGGTCGCCCGTGCGATGCGTAGCGATTCTCCTTCCGCTGCTAGCTGCGCGACGAGTCCCACCGATTGCGCTCGCGCGGCGTTGACGCTGCGGCCTGTCAAAAGCAAATCGCGAATGAACGCGTTGCCCAGGTCGCGCTTCAAGCGAGGGATTCCGCCAAAGCCGGGAATCAAACCGAGACGCAACTCGGGAAAAGCGAAGCGCGCCATCTTGTCAGCCACGATGATGTCGCAAGTAAGCGCTAGTTCGAAGCCGCCGCCGAAACAAACGCCATTGACGGCTGCGATGGTCGCGAAAGGCACGGAATCGATGGCGTTGAATACACCATGAATGCGCTCAAGAAAAGCGCGCACCCCGGAGAGACGGTCTTTCTCAGAAAGTTTCACGGCGCCGTGGTAAAGCTCGCGAAGATCGGCACCGGCGGAAAAGCCATGCTTGCGTTCGCTGTAAATGATGCAGGCGGAAGTCTCCGGCGCGAGCACTGCAAACGCCGCCACGAATTTCTCTAGCTCTTCCAGCATCGCAAGCCCGATTTCATTCGCCGGCTCGCGGTCTAGCGCCAGATCAATCACGCCATCGCGCCACTCCCAGCGAAGCGCCTTGCCCGAAAACGACTTCACGCCTTGCTCCCAGCGGCTGCCTTGCTTTCCAATGCCTCGGCGTACATCGCTTGGATCTCCGCTGCAAAGCGCGCGTTGATGGCGTCGCGCCGCAATTTGCCCATCGCCGTCAAAAGCCCATTTTCGGGCGTCAGACCATCCGTCAGGACAGCGAAATTGCGAATCTGACGGTAATGCGGAAGCTCGGCGTTCACGGTGTCCAGCACCGACTGCACGGCGCCGCGCTCGACAGCGCCGGTCACCAAAACGCACAGAAAACCGCGACCGTTTCCAACCACGACGACCTGCTGCGCGCCCGGCAGAAGCCGTGCAATCTTTTCCTCGATCGGCTCCGGAGTGATTTTGTGGCCGGAGTTCAGCACGATCAGGTTCTTGATGCGGCCGATGATGCGCCAATTGCCGCGGACATTCACTTCGCCCTGATCCCCGGTGTGGAACCAGCCATCTTGCAATACGCGTGCCGTCTCTTCCGGACGATTCCAGTAACCCGGAAAAATATTCGGCCCGCGCACAACAATTTCCTCATTCTCGCCGACCTTCATTTCAATTCCAGCGACTGCGGTTCCCACGTAACCCGGCTCGACCGGAACACGCGGATCATCGAGCGTGCAGATCGCCGTAGTTTCAGTGAGGCCATACGCCTGCAGCACTAGGATGCTCAGCATCAGGAAAAACTGCTGCGTTTCCGGAGCCAGCGGCGCCGATCCGCAAATCAAAGCGCGAATGTTTGGCCCAAAGCGCTCTTTAATCTTGCTAAAAATAAACCTGCGTCCGAGACCCAGCCAGAGCGCATCTCTCGCGCGCCCGCGGCCCACATGCTGCCGCATCCACGCCTCGCGCGCCTTCGCATAAAGCGACCGTATCGGCGCGGCCCGCTTCGAAATCGTCTCTTCCACGCCGCGACGGACACGTTCGAGCAGCGTCGGCACATTCAAGAAATAGTGCGGGGAAGCGAGCCGGATTTCGTCCGCGAGCTTCGACAAATCCGTGGACAGCGTCAAAACGCTCTCACGGGATAAGCACGTGAGCAAAGTAATCCACGATGCCGCGAAACTAAACGGGCCATAGTGGAAGACGCGATCCGGTTCATGCGTCGTTCCCATGAGCAGATCGAGCCGCTCGCGCGTGCAGGAAAGCATGTGCGTGACGTTAGCGACATTGAGGCACACGCCTTTTGGTTCGCCGGACGTGCCGGAGGTGTAGATGATGGTGACGAGATCTGCGTCCACGCGTGGATTCGGAGCGTCGAGCGGCGGCCCTTCGGCCAAGGGCTCCTGCGAACCCGCCTGCAGAACTTCATCAAAAAGAACCAGCCTTCGCGCGCTCGACCACTGCGGCGGCAGGGCCTTCGCGACCGCCTCACCAAGCGCTATGTCGCTCGTGAACAGAAACTGCGGCATACAATCCTTCATCATCGCTGCCAATTCGGCAGGCGCCTGCCGCGCATAAAGAGGTACGACAATGATTCCTTCCGCGAGCAATGCGAGATTGAACGCCACCCAACGTGCCGAATTGGGCGCCAGCAACGCACAGCGCTCGCCGGGCAAAATCCCCGTGCGCCGCAGATGTGTGCGCACGCGCTGCACCTGCTCCAGCAACTCCCTTCCCGAAACGCTGACGAACTGCTCGCCATGAATCTCGCGCAACACGACGCGGCTATCGGCTGCCTTTAGTCGCGCGAAAATGTCTTCGAGAAAATTCGGCATGGCGGGTGGATCGGCCATCAGCGCGACGCAATTCCAGCTATGGAATGTTGTGGCGGGGTACCGGAAGTGTCGTAGCGCTCGACCAGTTGCTGCACGGTGTCACTCAGAGGCGGCAGGTACTCTTCCCACGAGAGAACTCCCGACCGCAGGGGAAATTCCGGATACGTGCGGCGCATGGCGTCTTCGAGAAAAGTACCCATGCGCGCCATTACCTTCAGATTGCGCACGACGGTTTTTCCAATGCCATCGCGCACGGACTCCGCCTCCGACACGAGTGCGTCCATCATCATGATGAGCTTCGGTTCGAGATCAGGATCATCGACCGTCAACAAAAGATGCTGATGCCCGCGTTCGCGCATGAGATTGCGGATGCGCTCGTCCATCGTGACGCCGGCGGAAGCGACCAGGCTCGGCATGCACGTCACGATGCCGTGATAACGCGAGGAAACCATGTACGTGCAAGCCCGAAGAATGGAGACGAGCTGAAACATATCGTAATCGTCGGAAGTGAAAACCGGAATCCCTGGCAGAGCCTTTTCGATGTCACGGCACGCGACCGCGTCCAACCTCTCCATCGCGACAAGAATTGGGAAAACGTGGTGCCGCTCACGAAAGGCCTTAAGGGCGTTCGTGAAACTCGAAATGTAGTGCCGATATTTTTTCTCGACATCCGCTCCCGACTGAAAAAAGTAAACCGTGCGGTACTGGCTGTC
>DASXMM010000602.1:0-4695 GCA_036495665.1 Candidatus Acidiferrum sp.
GTGCGAAGGGTTAGGTCCATTTCGGCGCCAGAGATTAGGTCGTGGAGATAGCGGGCGGGCATGTTGTAACGTTGCATGGTGTCGACTAGCGCGGGCAGGACTTCGGTTGCGCCGTCGGGCGATGCAGAGTCTAGCGCTGCGGAACCGTCGACGATTTTCGCGTCGCCGATGATGGCGTCGTCGAGGGCGGCGCGCCAGTCTGCTAAACCTCGCTGCTTCGCAGCCAGGTCGTGGCCTTCGTCGGCAACGTCGTCGACCAGGCGCATGAAGGCGTAGAGGGCGGCTAGGGCATCGCGGCGCGGTTTCGGTAAGAGGTAGAAGGCATAGTAGAAATTACTGCGGGCGGCGCGGGCGATTTGGTGGCAGGCAGCGTAGGAGTCGGAGACGGGGAGAGCTTGAGGTGTTTGGGGCGCAGTGTGCTGGGCCCTTACAAAGGCTAGGCTTTGGTTGATGGATTTGGTTGGTGCAGGCTTCGCGGCTAGATGGGCTATGACGGAGCGGACTAGGAGGCGGGCTTGTTTGGCTTTGCCGATGGATGGACGGGTGTGGAGCGTGTCGTAGCCGATCGATTCGATTGCGTCTAGGACAGCTACGCCGCCGCGCGTGAACATTTCCAGGTCGACGCTTAGGCGGCCTGTGACTCTTTTCGCTAGCGGAGCGCCTTCTGCGAAGAGTGTGCGGGTGCGGGCGATCAGATCCTTCATCAAGTTGACGTAACGCTCGTCGAAATTGCGACCGACTATGTCGGATTCGGTTACGCCATGGGACGCAGCTACGTCTAGCGGAATGTAGATGCGGCTTTTTTCGAGGTCGCGGCTTACGTCCTGCCAGAAATTTGCTAGTTGGAGGGCCGTGCAGGTGGCGTCGGATAATCTTTGGCGTTCTTCGTCGCGGTAGCCGCAGAGATAGAGGACCAGGCGTCCGACCGGGTTTGCGGAATAGACGCAGTAGCCAATCATGGAATCCCACGTCGGGTAGCGCTTGACGTTTTGGTCCTGGCGGAAGGCGCGGAGGAGATCGGCGAAGGGTTGCTTGGGAATGTCTTTTGCGATGATTGTTTCGCGCAACGCTACGAAGACTGGATGGGATGGGCGGGCGTCGTAGCAATCGTCGAGTTCGCGTTCCCACCAATCGAGGAGTTCGAGGGCTCGGTCTTTTTGGGGGATTTCGTCGCCGAGGTCGTCAGCCCAGCGGCAGTAGGCGTAGACGTTGTAGAAATGCTGGTGCAAATCTTTTGGAAGGAGCCAGGAGACCACGTTGAAATTTTCGTAGTGATGGGTGGCCAGCCAGCGGGTGTATTGCTGAGCGGCTTCCGGCGAGCAGCCGTCGGCTGGGAGATTTGCGCTGAGTTCGAGTTCACCGGGACGTAGCATTGAAAAGCGGATTCCTCGCTTCGCTCGGAATGACACAGCGTGGTGCAGTGCGCAAGAACATCAGGGGCGGACGGCCAGCTTGATTTCGCCGCTGCGACTTTTCATGCGCTCGAAGGCTTGCGGCAAGTCGGTCAGGCGAATTTCTTCGGTGACGAAATCCTGGCCTACGATGTCGCCACGACGAATGGCTTCGAGGGCTTCTCGAATGAAGCGCGGCGTGTGATGAAAGGGCGAGATCAGCTTGATTTCGGAATAGTGAATGGCAGCCGGGTCGATGGAGACGTTTGTGCCCGTTGGAAGACCGCTGAAGAAGTTTACCACGCCGCCGCGGCGAACCATGGCGAGGGCTTGTTGCCAGGTGGCAGGATTGCCAGCGGCTTCGACTACGGAATCGGGGCCGCGATGATCCTCGGTCAGAGACTTAACGGCGGCAACTACATCAGGCGTTTCGGTGACATTGATGGTGGCAATCGCACCCAGCCTGCGGGCGACATCGAGAGGAGCGGAGCGGCGTGCGAGGGCGATTACGCGAACGCCTCGGCGCTGAAGCATACGAACGAACGTGAGGCCGATGGGGCCGCAGCCGATAACGGCCGCGGTGTCGCCGGTGCGAACTTCCATTTCGTGAATGCCGCGAAGAACGCAGGCGAGCGGCTCGACAAGCGCGGCGCTGCCGTCGTCGACGGAGTGCGGCACTTCGAGCATGTTTTCCATGGCGATGCGGCCGGGGATGCGCATGTACTCAGCATAGGCGCCATTGTTAAAGAGCAGGTCTTCGCAAAGATTTTCCTGGCCGCGGCGGCAGTGATAGCAGCGGAGACAGGGCGCCGAGTTGGCCGCGACTACGCGCATGCCGACGCGCCAACGGGCGTCGACGCGTTTTCCCACAGCGGCGATGTCACCCACGACTTCGTGGCCGAAGACGGCAGGCGGTTGGATCATCTTGGCGTGATAACCGCGCTTCCAAACTTTAAGGTCGGTGCCGTCGGTCAAGGCGAGGCGGACGCGGAGGAGCACTTCGTCGGCGGCGAGGTGCGGGACGTCGATCATTTCGATGCGCAAATCTTCGCTGCCGTAGAGCACCGCGGCGGTCATTTTTGAAGGGACAGCGACTCGCGCGACGGCGAACTTCACTTCATCGACGACTTCTTTCTTTGTGACAGTTGTTTTCATGCGTGCGTTATCAGAATCTTTAGCGATTCGGCCGTTGGCCGGGCCGCGAGCTCCAGCGCTTCCTGGATTCTATCGAGCGGGAAGCGATGCGTTACGATTTGCATTACCGGCAGTTTCTTTCCCAGCACGAGGCCGGCGGCTGATTCTTGGATGTCTACAGCCGCACTGTAGCTGCCCAGGATTTCCTTCTCGTCGATGCCCACGGCCGCGGCGGGAAATTCAATCTTAGTAACCGGATCGTTGGCCGCGAAGAGTAACACGCGTCCACCGGGCCGCACAGCCGCGAGAGCATCGCTTACAAGCGAAGGATGGGCGACTGCTACGAGCACCGCGTCAGCTCCCCTGCTGTCCGTACGAGCCCGAATCTCTTCCACAAGCTTACCACTTGTTGGGTCAAAGGACTCCATGGCACCAAGGGAAAGGCTCTTTGCGCGGCGTTGTGAAATTGGATCACTAGTATATAGCGTGGCGCCTTCGAGCTTGCTGACCATGAGGAGTTGAAGGCCGATGGGGCCGCAGCCGAGGATCAGAACGGTTTCGCCTGCAACTACGCGGGCTTTCTGGACGGCTTTGACGATGGTGTTGATGGGTTCAATGAAGGTGGCTTCTTCGAAAGTGACGTTGTCGGGAAGCGCGACAATGCCGCGTTCGGCGACCCACGGCATGGCCTTTACGTATTCGGCGAAGCCGCCGCCGTTAGGGGTGAAGCCGGCGGTGAGCCCGGTCGTTTTGTATTGTTTGCACTGCGAGAAGAGTCGTTTCTCGCAATAAAAACATTGGCCACAGGGTGTGTGGTGAAAGCTCATGACACGATCGCCGAGCGTCCACTTCGTTACGCCGCGACCGACTGCTACCACTGTGCCTGCCAGTTCGTGGCCCAGGATTTGTGGTGGTTCGACGTAACGCTGGAAGATTTTCTTGATGTCGGTGCCGCAGATGCCGCAGGCGGCAACTTTGATGAGGACTTCGCCGTCGGTGACTTCGGGGACGGGGACTTCTTCGATGCGGACGACCGCTTTTTCCCGGTAGACGCCGGCGCGCATGGTTTTCGGGATCGGGCCGAGCGAATTTAGAGTTTCGGAAGCTGCTCCGAGACTACTCATGACGCGGGGACCTCTTCGATTCTTGGAACTGCTGCGCGCGTCCAGCTTTGCGAAATTGCACCGATGTAATGATCCAGAAAGTCAGCTAAGGATTTTCCGGCGGCGCGGCTTTGGCGGCCAAATTGTATGAGCAGTGGGATGCGATAGGGGCTTAGGCCAACTTCCTTGAGCAGGCCGCCCATTTTCAAGTGGCCGTGGGAATCGAGGATGCGCGCGAAGTCCACTGGCAGGTCTTCGTCGGCCGCGTCGCTGATGGCGCGGATGGCCACACAGGGGACGTGGTGATGCATTGCTGCGGCGAGGATGTGAGTGGTTTCCATTTCGACGATACTTCCCTGTCGGCTCAGATCTTCCTTTGCGTCCGCCGTTGCGATTATTTTCTCAGAGGTGAGGGAAACATTTACGGGTTTGGCGCCGCATGCGATGGCTAGTTCAACAAGAATTGTGTCACTTGAAGCGTTGCGGGTGTGGTCCAGCATTTTCGTCGTATGGGCTACGACCACGTCTCCGGGCGTCAGAGCGGGATCCAACGAGCCGGCGAGTCCTGAGGAGATGCAGATGTCGTGAAGCTCCAGCGGGATCGAGGAGACAGCCTGGGTGGCGCATTCCCCGCCAATGCCCGTCAGGAGGGCGGTTACTTCGTTTCGACCAATGTTGGCTTTGAAGAGATCAAAGGCGCGGCGCTTTTCCCAGTTTTCGAATTCGTAGGGGACGAACGGGTGGCGGGAGCTCCATTGGGAGAACTCGGCTTTGATGGCGAAAGTGATCAGGATGCGCATTGGTTCAAGAATCTTAAGATGCCGGGTTCATGCCTGGCGCTACAAGACCCCTTTGTATGCAAACTCCGAAAAAACCGGAGGGGTAAGCCCCCTACCCAACAGACATGTCGGCTCGACTTGCAATTCACCGAGCACAGGCTGAAGCCTGTGCTACTAAGGCTACGCAGCGCGAAGCATTTTTTTCGCGCGGCGCGGTTTTATGTAGCCGTTGGACTCGTACCAGCGAACGGCGCGTTCCAAGGCCGAGGCTACTGAGCCCGGCTTGTA
>DASXMM010000603.1:0-9268 GCA_036495665.1 Candidatus Acidiferrum sp.
GTTGGAAACTGTGCGGCGCGATTGAAGCGTATCGCTGCGCGAGCCTCGCGGAAGCGTGCTTCGAACACTTTTAGGTCCTGGTTGGAAGTAGCGACCTGTTCTTCCAGCTTGTTGAGTTCTGAATCGCCGAATATTTCCCACCAGTTTCCACGGCTTGCCTGATCCGCTGGGTTGGCCGGCTGCCACTGCGCTGCTCCCTGGTAGGAGGCTGGGGGTTGTTCTTTAAACGCGGTGGGCGTCGGGGCGCTCGGCCTGACATATTTCGGTCCAACCGTGCAGCTCTCCAGCGCAACAATCAGCAGGACCAGAAGCAGCGCGACGATGCTTGTGACGACATAGCGACACGTAGCCAATGCGTATTTCATCGCGGAGAACCGCCTGCTGAGTTGTTGTTCACGCGCACCGGCGTGCCGTCGACGAGCGAATCTGATGGGTCCACAATCAGGGCATCCGTCGTCTGCAGGCCGGAGACGATGTCCACGCTGTTGCCATAGTCGTGATTGATTTTCACTGAAACCAGCCGTGCCTTGCCGTCGCGAACGAGCGCAACTTGCAAGCCCTCCTTGCGGAAAATCAGCGCGTTCGAGGGAATGGTCACCGAGTGCGTCGCATCGGGAAGCTTCAGGTGCACAAAGACATAGGCGCCCGGCAAGAGCCGGCCAGTGGGATTATCGATATCGACCTCGACGAGCAATGTGCGCGAAGCCAGGTCAATGGAATTGGTATTGCGAACGATAGTGCCTCGGAAGATTTCGCCCGGAAATTCATCGAGCGTCAACGCAGCGGACCCACCAGACCGCACGCTAGGGGAGTACACCTCCGGAACCGCCACGTAGACGCGTAGCGTGCGGGTGGCGGCCATGTGAAATAGCTCCCGTGGCTGGGCACTGGCGCCCGCATCGATCAAGGCCCCGATGTCCGTGCTACGGGCTGTAATGATGCCGTCAAAGGGGGCGTAGATTTTTTCGAAGGACTGCAACTGCTCGAGGCGCCGCACGTTGGCGGCATTGGATTCCAAGGTCGCTCTCACTGCCTTTAGGTTGATGACGTACTGGTCGGTTTCCTGCTGGGAAACCGAGCCGTCACTCACCAGGCCTTGCCAGCGGTCGGCGGTGATTTTGGCGATGGCGACGTTAGCTTGGGCGGTGTCCAGGTCGGCGCGAGCCTGCTGGAGCTGTTGGTCAATTTCAGGCGTGTCGATCACCACCAGCAATTGGTCCTTTTTCACGTGTGCCCCAATATCGAAATACCAGTGCATGAGATACCCATTGGTTCGCGCGTAAATCGGAGAGTCAGTGAAGGCCTGCGTAACGCCTGGGAGCACAATCTCATTTGTCGGGGCGCCTTCCTTCGGATGGATCACCGCGACGGTCGGCACGGCAGCTTCTTCCGTTCTTTGCGCCAGCTGCGACTCGGCTGCCACTCGCGAATGGATACCGGAGTAAAGCAGGAGAGCGATAGCAGCAAGCGCGGCAGCCACGATGATGGTTGCTGTTCGGCTGCTGATTCCTGGCTGGGGTTGCGAGCCATCCGGGCTCTGTGGCGGGCTCTTCACTGCGGTCGTTTCTTGGATAGGAGTCGTTGCCATATTTTCCTCGCTCGATGACATTGGTTTTCCTTTTTAACTCAGGCATGAATTGGTTCAGGCTCGCCGGTGGACGGTGCTTGAGGCGCCGCAGGGTCGCGTCGCCCATGCAACAAGCTGAAAACCGTAGGAACAAAAAGCAGGGTGGACCCGGTGGCGCACAACAGGCCGCCAATGACGGCGCGGCCGAGCGGAGCGTTCTGCTCGCCGCCATCACCCAGGCCGAGCGCCATCGGAATCATGCCGATGATCATGGCCAGGGCAGTCATGAGTACGGGGCGAAAACGGGTGAAGCCCGCTTCGATGGCCGCTGCGATCGGATCTCCGTGGTGCAGGAGCCGTTCTTTCGCAAAAGACACCACGAGAATGCTGTTCGCCGTTCCGACGCCCATGCACATAATCGCTCCCATCAGTGCGGGAACGCTGAGCGTGGTGTGCGTGAGGAACAAGAAACCGACGATGCCGGCGAGAGCGGCGGGAAGCGCGGTGATAATGATGAAGGGATCAAGCCAGGACTGAAAGTTCACCACGATCAGCAGGTAGACAAGAATGATGGAAAAGACTAGTCCACCCAACAAGCCGATGTAGGAAGTCCGCATCGTTTGCAGCTGGCCTTTGACGGAAACGAAGCTGCCCCGTGGCAGAGATTTGCGGTTGGCGTCCACGATGCGGGTGACGTCCCGGCCCACCGCTCCTAAATCGCGGCCCTGAACAGCAGCGTAGATATCGACGACCCGGCGAATGTTGTAATGCGAGATGGCCTCCATCTCGTTGGTTCGCTGCACGGAAGCAACATCCGCGAGAATTTCAGGGCGGGTGGCGGCCGGCGAATTGAGCGGCGTGTTCTGCAAGTCTTGCAAGGATTGCACCGAATACTGGGGCGTTTGCGCCACCAGGTTATAACTCACGCCATTCGTATAATTGAGGAAAAACATCGGCGTAATTTGGAAGCTGCCGCTCAGTGAGTTCAGGACGCTGTTGCCGACATCTCGCTGGGCGTACCCGCCTTGGGCCGCCTTGGTGCGATCCACCACAACATCAAACGCCGGATAATCAAAGGCCTGTTGAATCCGCGCGTCCGCGATGCCCGGGACGCGCTTCATTTCGCTCATCATCCGGGCCGCCACTTCACGATTGCCGTCGATGTCGGCTCCCTCGATTTGAACATCGATGGGCGCCGGCAGACCAAAATTTAAGACTTGCGTAACGATATCCGGGGGTAGGAAGTAAAACGTCGCGCCGGGGTAATCACGGGGCAGAGTGTCGCGCAGATGCTGTACGTAGTCGGCGGTCGGATGATGATTCTCCTTGAGGGAAACCAGAATATCGGCGTCGCCTGCACCGATGACGCCGGATGTCGAATGCATCCAGTTGATGCTGCTGTAGGGCAGCCCAATATTGTCGAGAATGTTGTCGATCTCCACGCTCGGAACTTCGCGCCGGATAGAGCCTTCGACGAGATCGCAAAGTTTCGCTGTCTCCTCGATACGCGTTCCGCTCTTGGCACGCACATGAAGAATAAATTGGCCGCTATCGGTGGCCGGGAAAAAGTCCTGGCCCAGCCATGGCACAAGGAGAAATGCCGCGGCGCACGTCCCAAGAAAAACAGGAATGAAGAGCAGCCGGCGATGCACGATCGCCGCGAGCAGCGTGTGGTAGGCGTTCCGGAGCCTTTCAAATCCGCGCTCAAATGCGCGCTGGAACAGGACGAGAGGGTTCCTTGTAGCGGCGCCGTGCTCCCCTGTTTTCAGCAGATACATGGCGAGCGTAGGCACCAGCGTCCGGGAAAGGATGTAAGAAGCGAGCATGGCAAACACCACGGCCTCAGCGAGAGGCACAAACAAATAACGAGCCACGCCGCCGAGCAAGAACATCGGCAAAAACACGATGCAGATGCAAAGCGTAGAAACCAGAGCAGGGGTAGCGATCTGCGCTGCGCCTTGGAATATGGCGTCGCGCTGCGTATGCCCTTCCTCGAAATAGCGGTCGATGTTTTCGATGGTGACAGTCGCGTCGTCGACGAGGATTCCGACTGCGAGAGCCAACCCGCCGAGAGTCATGACGTTGATGGTCTCTCCGAGAAAGCCCAGGATCATGACGGAAGTCAAAATGGAAAGTGGAATGGAGATGGCGATGATCAAGGTACTGCGCCAGCTTCCAAGGAACAGCAAAATCATCAAGCCCGTAAGACACGCGGCGATCACGGCCTCGCGGATAACACCGTTCACGGAGCCCCGGACGAAGACGGACTGATCTGCTAAAGGGACAATCTTCAATTGCGGCGGCAGTGTCTGCTCGGCACGCGGAAGGAGGTCGCGAACGCCTTTCACAACATCGATCGTGGAAGCGTTGCCGGCCTTGAGAATGGTGACCAGAGCGGCGCGATGGCCATCTTGGCGGACGACGTTGGTCTGCGGGGCAAAACCGTCGCGGATATTGGCGACGTCACGAAGATAGATTGTGGAATTCCCCACCACTTTCACCGGAAGATCATTCAATTCCGGGACCGTTCTCGGACTGGCGTTGAGGCGAACGTCATACTCAAAAGGGCCAATTTTTGCGGTTCCTGAAGGCAAGATCAGATTTTGCTGCTGCACGGCATTGAGAACATCCTGTGGCGCCAATCCCTTGGACTGGATCAACTGCTCATTCAAATCGACCATGATCTGGCGTTGCTTGCCGCCATAGGAGAAGGGAATCACAGCGCCGGGAACGGTGACGAGTTGCGGCCTAAGAAAATTCTGGGAAAGATCATTCAACTGCTGCTCCGAGAGGCCTTGTCCCGATATGCCCAATTGCAGAATCGGCACGCTCGAAGCGCTGTAGTTAATGATGAGCGGGGGCAGCGTTCCCGGCGGCAATTGGCGAAGCACGGTCTGCGATACGGCCGTGACTTGTGCGTTCGCGGTGTCCAGACTTGCCCCAGGTTGCAAGTACAGCTTGACCATGGATTGGCCATTTACGGTGGTGGATTCGATGTGCTCGATGTTGTCCACAGTGGTCGTCAAGATTCTCTCGTACGTGCTCGTCAGCCGCCCTTCCAGCTCTTCGGGATTCAAGCCCGCGTATTGCCATGCGACCGCGACCACCGGAATCGTGATATTCGGAAAAATATCGGTGGGTGTGCGCAAGATCATGACCGGGCTCAAAATCAAAATGAGTATGGCAAGAACGATAAAGGTATACGGCCGGTCCAGAGCAACTTTAACAATCCACATAAATACGACTCCTTAATCTGTAGTCGCGAACTTGATCGCGAGAGATAATGCAGCGCTTGGCATGCTGACGCCATGGTCCAAACTCAGCGACGATGCCTCTGAGCGATAACTCCGCCCGAACCGGTGAAGCACAGAGAGCACGGAATCGACGATGACGCGATAAACAGAAGGGTCAGCATTGCGGCCTGTCTTCTTAACCGCTTTAACCATCAGCGTTGATGGTGAAGCGATCGCCCGGTTGTGCTCTTCGATCTCGTTCACGACCTTGGATAACATCGCAGTGCTTCTCTCTCTCTACCGCTAGCATTCGAGCAATCGTTCAACGGTCATCGGGACATCAGGACTGGTAGGCCAGCCTTGTACAAGACCGTCCGTGTTACGCCACCAAACATCCACTCGCGCAGCTGGGAGTGACCATAGGCACCCATGACGACGAGATCGGCGTGGAAGGCTGCCGCCCGCGACAGCAGAAGGTGACCGACGTCTTGTCCTCCAGACGAGATGCGTTGCACCTCCACATGCGCGCCGTGACGCGCCAAGTGGCGTGCGATGTCCGCGCCTGGCTCCTGGCCGTGCCCCGCTCGCGGGTGCTGACTGTCAACGATCAAGATCTCAACCGCGTCTGCCTTCACTAGCAAAGGAAGGGCGTCGGCCGCGGCCCGAATGGACTCGCGCGTGGTGTTCCACGCCACGAGGATGCGGCGCACCCGGGATGCCTTGCCCCCTGGTGGAAACAGGATGATTGGCCGCCCGGAACTGAGTACAAGGGACTCAGCGAGGTCCGGCGGAGTGGCCACTTGGTCCGCACGCTCTGGGCGGGCGATAACCACGAGGTCTGCATAGTACGCGTGCACGCCTACCTCGCTACTCCAGTGGGTCAATGATCTCCATTCCGACCGCGACTGGATTCCGTGACGACGCACGATTTCGTCGAATAGGGACCGATGGTGCGCCTCGATCCCTTCGAGTTCTGATTGGTGCCCCTCGATCACTTCTCGAATGCCGGTACCGAGAGCGAACGATTCCGCGGTGGTAACCGCCGGTGCGGGCTGCATGAATACGTCGATCAAACGCGCGCCCTGCTCCTCGGCAAGCAGGCCGGCGAACTCCAAAATACTCGAAGTCTCGCTTCGGCCGTCGGTGAACACTACAATTTCACCGAGTCCAGCAGCGCCCTTGCCAGTGGTCAAGGGGTCTGGTTCGGTTACCGGAGACTGTGTCAACTGATTGCCGGCCATGGTTAATCCTCCTTGCCCTCACCGCGTTTTTTGACATGCTGGTCGAGGCGCCAAAACCGCGCATGCAATGTGAGCCGCACTCCTAATTCCTCCGAATGCAGCGCTTGGCACGCTGACGCTGTGGTCTAAATCCAGTGACGCCGCCTCCGGCCAATAATCCCGTCCGGGCCGGTGAAACACAGAAACCCTGGGAACGCCAATAGGGCGACAAACAGAAAACTCGAACGACAACCTGCCCGTGCCTCCAACTCGTTTGTTCACTTCAATCACTCGTTTGATGTGTATTGTCGGCGATTGCGGTGCAAGCTTTTTGGTGGATCTAGTCTCCTGCGTTGAAGGCGAAGCGTTCGCGCGAGATTCCTTTGGTGCTAGAGTTGGCCCGTAGAGCCTGTTTTCTAGACATCCAGGTGGACTCGACAATGCGTTTCAATATCTCGCGCAATTTTTTCCGCCCGTGGAACACGCGGCCCTTCACCGCCTGGACCGTGAGCCCCATGACCCGAGCAGTCTCTTCCGTCGATAGCTCACGAAGTTCCCGAAGTTCGATGGCTTTCCGTACCCCTGGGGTCAACTGATTCATAGCCGCAGACAAAATCCGTTCCCGTTCGTGCTGTGAATAGTTATCTTCGGGGCCTGGGCCGGAATCGGGGATCTCCGGGACGAACGTGCTTTCCTCATTGCCGCTTGCATCCCTGATCGGTAGCTCGCGCGATCCACGGCTTTTTCGCAGCAACATGAGGGCTTCGTTGGTTGCGATGCTGGTTAGCCAGGTGGAAAAAGAAGATCTCCCTTCGAATCTGTGCAGATGGGTGAAAGCCTTTTGAAAGCTTTGCTGCACGACGTCCTCGGCGTCCTGCCGATTGCGGGTCATGCGCTGCGCAAAAAAGAAAAGCCGCTGCTCGTGCCGTTCAACGAGAATCTCGAACGCCTCTCTATTCCCCTGCTTCGTGGCAGTAACGAGTGCCATGTCCCCTTCTCCAGCCGGAGTGTCAACAGAAGAAATCAGCGCTTCGTGCTTGTTGGTGTTATCTATGAGGATTGTTGTCACAGCTCTGCTCCTTTCTGATTTCATCGTGCACGCTTATCTTGAAGCACGTACTTGATGTAGATACCGCTAGCGATGAATCGCACGCCTTTCTTTGCCAGCGCGCGCAGAAGCCTTTCGCCTTTTTGATCGATGAAGCTGACGTCGTTGAGGTCGATGACGCACGGCTCGACGTTTTGTCTTCGCGGCTTCTTCTTCCAACTCATTCTCAGCTCGTCGACCCAAGCCCCGACCAAGCGGCCGTGCAAAATCCACCGCGTTTCCGCTGGCGTCTCGCTGATGGTGATCTTCAGCACCTCTACCTCTCTTGCGGGTGAAACGGATACGTGGCCCCCGAGCGATGGCTGCCTTTGAGCCGTTCGGGACGGAATCAAGTAGCCCAAATGCATTGCCGTCGTGCAGAGCGCGGCGCCGCTTGTTCCACTTAAGAGCGATCGACGACATGGTGCCAGCGGCTCATCTGCTTTCCATCCGGTCAACAACACATAGGGCAACGCGGATGCCAGAACTTGGCGTGTTTCGGCAAACAAGGGAAGTCCCTGATTTGTTTTGAGATAACCGCCAAGCGAGAGACTCGTCATGACCAGAGTGCCAGCGTGCCAGAGCCAGCCGCGTGGCGGAGTGCCAGCTTCCTGGCACACGAGTCGGGCGCAATGGGAGCCGCGAGATTCATCTGCTGCGAAGCAAGCAACGAACGAGTCTAGAGGGAAATGCCTGCACGACGATTTAGACAAGCAGTCAAGCACTACCTTGTGAGACCGCTTCTACGAGACTTTTTACGACTGATTGCCGTTCATGAGGATCGCAAGCAATTGCGCGTCTGCGTTCGCCAAGCGCAGACGCGCATTTTTCTGTCTTTCTCAAAACGCCCGTGGCACCGGCGTCCAGAACGTCCGCGCCAGGGAACCTTCTTCTTACGAATTAAGGTTGAAGTGCACCTGCACTTGCAACTCAACCGAAACAGGCCGGCCGTTCAAGGAAGTCGGCTCATACTTCCACTGCAGCACCGCCTTCAGAGCCGCATCTATCAGCAGCGGGTGTCCACTTACAGCGCGCGCTTGGACCACGTTTCCTTTTTCGTCGATGATGGCATCGACGACGACCGTTCCCTGGATATGTGTCTGCTTGGCCAGTGGCGGATAATCCGGATTGACAGAAAGCGTCTGACGTGGCGCCTTAAGCAAGGATCCGGCGCGCACGATTTGCTTTGTCGGTTGTGGCTGCGGAGGAGGTGGAGGGACCGCCGTCCCTGTGCCGCCGAAAGCTCCGCCGACAAGCCCTCCTATCTGTCCGCCAACTACCCCTCCGGGAACACCGCCAGCGACGCCGTCCAAGTCTGGTGACGCTGCGGCGCCCGCATTTTCCTGTGAGACGCTCTTTGGAATGGAATTTGGAGTAGTAAGTGTGCGTACCGAATAGGTGAACCGCGCTTTCGGGTGCGCGATATGCGGAGAAGCAACCGCCGCTCCTGCCGGTGGGGCCGGCGGCGGCGGTGGGGCCACTAGCGGCACCTCATCGTAATTGCTCAGGTAAATTTTTCCCGTGGTGTAGAGCGGTACAATGAGTAGTACAGCAAGAATTGCAAGGTGCAGCCCCATTGCTCCAGCCCACTCGAGAGGGTTCCTTCGCGGGTGCTTTGTAGTGGGCATCTCGAGCAGCGCGCTCAGAAAAACATCTTTGCCTAGAGTAGGAGACAACAGAAGAGGTTTCGGTGGGTTTCCTGCGGGCCGATATTGAGGAGTATCCATCAATGAGAACTGATGCGATAGCCAATTGCCATTTTGTTTCGGGTCCATGTCTGGCACCTCACGATGTGAGAAAGGCACGAGCGGTGCCAAATCTTCGTGGACTTCTCAAACCCCCGAGTGTGTTGATGCGTCGTGGTTTAGCTGAGACAAGGTAGAGTCCGTCGAAGAATGGTATCGGCGTGCCAGCTGCCAGACTGATCGTATGCTGCCGGTTTTCTGGCACTCCAAGCAAGCCAATGTTCGAAGTCAAGCCTAATTGGACAGAATGAGAGACCCGCGGCTACAAGGAATGGCGTGTGATTCCGAGTTTTTGAATTCTCAGCTGGAGGGTGGACCTCTTAATTCCAAGCCGCGCCGCAGCACCCTTGGGACCTGCCACAACCCAATTGCACTCCTTGAGCGCTTGGAGGATCTGCTGGCGTTCTGTCTCCCCC
>DASXMM010000604.1:0-7963 GCA_036495665.1 Candidatus Acidiferrum sp.
CGCCTACCCGCGACGGCCAATCGACCTTGACGCGCGCACTGGGTTTGAAAATTGGGCGCATCGTGATCGACGCTGGTCACGGCTGGCATGACACCGGAACGATTGGGCCCACCGGCTTGAGGGAGAAGGATTTGTGCCTGGATGTAGCTTTGCGGCTGGGAAAAATTATTCAGCAGCGGCTGCCCGGCGCGGACATCGTGTACACGCGGTCCGACGATACGTTTATTCCGCTGGAAGAGCGCACGAACATCGCGAACCAGGCAAAGGCCGACCTGTTTATTTCGATTCACGCGAATTCTAGCCAGGACCACGCGGCGCGAGGCGTGGAGACGTACTACTTGAACATGAAAGGCTCCGCGGAAGCGATGGAAGTGGCGGCGCGCGAGAATGCGGCTTCGGATCAGGGCGTTCACGATTTGGAGGATCTGGTCAAAAAGATCGCGCGGAACGAGAAGATTGACGAATCGAAGGAGTTTGCAGAAGACATTCAGGATTCGCTGGCGAAGAGGATGCAGAAGGCAAGTAAAACCGTGAAGGACCGCGGCGTTCGCAAGGCGCCGTTTGTGGTGTTGATCGGGGCGGATATGCCTTCGATCCTTACAGAGATTTCGTTCCTCAGCAATCCTGCCGACGAGAAACTGTTGAAGCAGCCGGAATACCGGCAGCGCGTGGCCGAAGGGCTTTATCAGGGCGTTGCGAGTTATCTGCAGAGTTTGAACAGCATGACGCTGAATATGCCCGGTAAAACCGGTCCGAGCCGGCCCCTGGCGGTCACTCCAGTTGAACAATCCCGGAACCAACGGTAATCTAGTGGTGTCTAAGCGATAGCAGAGGATGCGCCGACTATTACCACTCGCGTGCGGTATTGCGCTGCTCAGCGCTTTGCCGATGTCCGCTCAGGATGTTTCCCTACCGAAGCAATTCCGCGATTGGAAGCAAATAAGCTGCTCCGCAAAGCCCCAAGAGTTTTTGTTTGGGAAAGAAGCTGGTGAGCGTGAATTCAGCGCCTGCCAGTACAAATCGGACGAGAACGCGATCGGAATTTGGGCTGGCCGATACCATGACCCTAGCAGCGCCTTTGAGGTTTACACGAGCCGATTGAGAGCGGGGATGGTCCCGACGAACTTAGGTCAGGTATCCGCGTTCGATAAAGATGGTGTCGTCATTCTCGAGGGAACGCTGGTTCTGTCATCGACCGCAAACGTGTCGAGAGAAGATCTGGGCGCGCTAGTGAAGGCTGTGGAAGCGGGAAGCGAGAAGGGGCCGCTGCCTCCGATTCGGACTTATCTTCCGAAGACGGGGCGTTTGTTGGGTTCCGAGCGATACGCGCTAGGGCCAGAAGCGATGCGCGCGGCGTTAGAAGGATTGGGGCAATCAACCGCTGCTGCATTGACGGAAGCAGCCGGATTCTCTTCAGGAGCAGAAGCGATAGTGGCAAAGTATTCGAGCCAGGGCAAGGATGGCGGAGTTTTACTGTTGTTGGACTATCCGACGCCGCAGCTTGCGGAACAACATATTCACCATCTCGACGAAGTGCTTCCAGCGGCCGCTAACGAAGCAGGAACGCTGATCGAAAGGAAGGGATCGCTGCTTTCGATGGTGTTGTCGCCGAGTTCACCGGAATACGCAAAGAATTTGCGGACAGCTGCGGATTACGAGACGCAGGTGACGTGGAACGAGGCGAGCCAAACGGCTACGGATCCCCCCATTACGAGCATCATGGTGAAGATTTTCATTGGGACGGGAATTTTCATGGTGGCGGCGGTGGTTTTGGGGATAGCGTTTGGCGGCGTGCGAGTGATCACGAAGAGATTCTTCCCGGGCAAAGTGTTTGACCGGCAAAATCAGATGGAAGTCCTGCAACTAGGCCTCTCCGGCAAGCGTATCGATCCCAGCGATTTCTACTAAGCCTACCGATTTACGCGACGCCCCCCTTCCCAATATAACCAGTTTGTTTTCTGAGCGTCTAATGAGCACGTCTTCGTTTTGCTCTTTGGTGGACACGCTACGGTATCGTAAGATTTGACGTAGCCCCCGGGGAGACGCCGTCGACCATGCCAAGTCTGCACACAATGAAGAGCAGTTGGAGAAGGTCTGCCCTGATATTAGCGGCGGGTGCCGGGCTTTGGGCGATGGGCTGCGGCCAGAAGACTTCGGCGGGTGGGCCCGGCGCGGGCGGACCACCGGCGATGCCTGTACAGGTTCAGGTGGCGCAGTCGGTGCGCATCCCGGATACCACCGAGTATTTGTCGGTTCTGAAGTCGCGGCAATCGGCGGTGATCAATCCGCAGGTCGAAGGGCAAATTACAAAGATTTTTGTGAAGTCGGGCGACCAGGTGAACGCTGGGACGCCGCTGCTGCAGATCGACCCGCTAAAGCAGGAAGCCACGCTGAATAGCCAGGCGGCGACGCTGGCGTCATCGGAGGCCAACCTACGGCTGGCACGAGTTAACCTGGAGCGGGCGCAAAAGTTGTCGGCGGCAGGAGTGATCAGCAAGCAGGAATACGATAATGCGCAGTCCGCTTACGATGCGGCGGCCGCTCAGGTGAAAGCGCTCGAGCAGCAAGTGGAACAGCAGAAGGTGGAGCTACGCTACTACAAGGTGAGCGCACCCGCGGACGGGATCGTCGGGGACATTCCGGTCCACGTGGGCGATCGCGTGACCGTCACGACGCTCTTGACGACGGTGGATCTGCCAGGAGCGCTTGAAGCGTACATTTACGTTCCGGCCGACCGCGCTGGTGACCTGAAGTTGGGCCTGCCGGTCCGGTTGCTGGATGAAAACGGCAATTCGGTCTCGGATACGCACATCACGTTTGTTTCGCCGCAAGTCGAGACGGACACGCAAACGGTTTTGGCAAAGGCCGCGGTCGAGAATCCGCGCGCCAAGCTGCGAATCGCGCAGCAAGTGCGCGCGCAAGTAACGTGGGGATCACACGAAGGACCGGTCGTTCCTGTGCTGGCCGTGCTGCGCATTAACGGACAAGCCTTTGTGTTTGTGGCGGTGAACGAAGGCAAAGGAACGGTGGCGCGGCAGAAATTGTTGAAGCTCGGCGACACAACGGGCGACAACTACACGGTGCTGGACGGACTGAAGGCCGGCGACCACATTATTCTTTCGGGCACGCAATTTCTGCAGGATGGCGCTCCCGTGTTGGCGCAGATTCAACCAAGCGCGAAACCCAGCGACGGCAAGAGCGCCGCAGCGCGCTGAGCGCCGGCAACTTCATGAGCGGCTCCCTCTCAATCCAAATAAAGGTGGAACCCGGCCTTGTTCGTTGATTTCTTCATACGGCGGCCGGTATTTGCGACCGTTTGCGCCCTGATGATTATTCTGGCTGGCGCGATCTCCATTCCTTCACTGCCGGTGGCGCAATTCCCCGACTTGGCGCCACCACAAGTGGTGGTGACAAGCGTTTACATCGGGGCGAACGCGCAGACGGTGGAATCGGCCGTGACGATTCCGCTGGAGCAGGCCATCAACGGCGTACCGAGCATGAAGTACATCACGTCGACCAGCAGCAACAGCGGCGTGAGCACGATTACGGTGACGTTCGACGTGACGCGCGATGTGGACCTGGCCTCGGTGGACGTGCAGAACCGCGTGAGCCAGGCGCTGGGGCGGCTTCCGAATGAAGTGAAAAATACCGGCGTCATTATTACGAAGCAGGCCAGCGGATTTGTGTTTGGCGCGGGCGTTTATTCGGAGCACGGCGAATACGACAGCCTGTTTTTGAGCAACTATATCGATGTGTATGTGAGAGACGCGCTCAAGCGCGTGCCGGGCGTGAACGATGCGTTTATTTTCGGCGAACGTAAGTATGCGATGCGCGTGTGGCTTGATCCGGCGCGAATGGCCGAGCGCGGGTTGACAGCGACGAATGTGATCAATGCGTTGGAAGAGCAGAACGTGCAAGTGGCCGCCGGGCAGATTGGGCAGCCGCCCAACGCAGGAGAGCAAGCGTTTCAGATCAGCGTGAGAGCGGTGGGGCGGCTCACGAGTGCGAACGAGTTTGAAAATATCATTTTAAAGACGGGGACTGGCGGAACGCTCGTGCGCCTGAAGGACGTGGGCCGTGCGGAGCTGGGCGCGGAGAATTACGACGTCGTCGTCCGGTTCAACGGGCATGATGCGATCGGGTTTGGTGTGACGCAGCTTCCCGGCGCGAACGCGCTCGACGTGGACCGCGCCGCGAAGACTGAGCTGCTACGGCTTTCAAAAAGCTTTCCGCCGGGATTGAAATATGCCGTGGCGTTCGACTCGACGACGGTGATCGGCGAATCGATTCAGGATGTGCTGATCACGCTCGTGGAAGCGATCGTTCTCGTGATCGCAGTGATTTATTTGTTTCTGCAGGATTGGCGGAGCACGCTGATTCCCGCCGTGACGATTCCCGTTTCGTTGATCGGGACATTCGTTTTCATCAAGCTGCTGGGCTTCTCGATTAATACGCTGACGCTATTCGGGATCACTCTCGCGACGGGATTGGTCGTGGACGACGCGATTGTGGTGATCGAAAACGTCGAACGGCACATTATGGAAGGCATCACGGAGCCGCACAATGCGGCTTCTGTAGCGATGAAGGAAGTCGCTGGGGCCGTCATTGCTACTTCGCTGGTGCTTGTGGCGGTGTTCGTGCCCGTCGCGCTGTTTCCGGGAACGACAGGAATCTTGTTCCGGCAGTTCGCATTGACGATTGCGTTTTCGGTTTCGATTTCTGCGTTTAACGCGCTGACTTTGACGCCGGCACTTTCGGCGATTTTACTGGGACGCCATCGCGAGCGCGCCGAAGGCCGGTTTTTTCACGCGTTCAACCGCATGGTGACCGGGGGAACGAATTTGTACCGCAACGCAGTGCGGCACGTTATTGGGTGGCGTCTTGCCGCAATTTTGATTTTCTTCGCGGCGCTCGGAATGACCTACTGGATTTACAACAAAGTTCCGCGGGCGTTCATTCCCGAAGACGATCAGGGTTACATCATCATCGCCGTACAAGCACCGCAGGGCGCGTCGCTGCAATACACGCAGGAGATTTGCGGAAAAGTGGAAGAAGCGCTCTCGCATATTCCAGAGATTGAGGGCGCGTTCTCGCTGCCAGGCTTCAGCCAGTTTGGCGGCGCGCCAAATCGCGCGGTCGTCTTCAGCAGCTTGAAACCATTTGCGGAGCGCAAGGGCGAAGAACACTCGGCGGGCGCTGTGATTCAGCGGCTGCGGGGGCAGTTGTTTGCGATTCAGGGAGCGCTAGTGATTCCTTTCAATCCGCCGGCAGTGCAGGGCTTGGGGCAATTCGGCGGCTTTCAGTATGAACTGGAAGACCTCGGACGGAATTCGCTGCAAACGCTTGCGGATACGGCGAACAGCCTCGCGGCGCAAGGTAACGCCGGCAAGGATCTCGTGGGATTGTTCAGCAGTTTTACGGCCAACGACCCGCAATATCTCGTGCGCATCGATCGCGAAAAAGCAAAGAGTCTTCAGGTTCCGCTCAATCAAGTTACCGACGCCCTGCAAGTCTACATGGGCTCGGTGTACGTCAACGATTTCGACTTTAACAACCGGTCGTATCGCGTGTATGTGCAGGCTGACAGCAAGTATCGCTCGCAAGCGAAGGATATTCGACAATATTATCTGCGTTCCGATCCGGGCAGAATGATTCCGCTGGATAACCTGGTGACTGTGGAGCAGACTGCGAACGCGCAGGTCATCAGCCACTACAATCTTTTCCGGTCGGCGGAAATTGACGGATCGGCGGCGCCGGGGCACAGCTCGGGTGAGGGAATCGCGGCGATGGAGGAGCTGTCGAAGAAGGTTTTGCCGCAAGGAATGACGTTCGAATGGAGTGGTCTGTCGCTGGAAGAAATTCAGTCGGGAGGCAAGGCGCTTATTCTTTTTGGACTTGGATTGATCGTGGTGTACCTGACTTTGGCGGCGCAATATGAAAGTTTTGTGTTGCCGTTCATTGTGCTAATGGCCGTGCCGATCGCGATTCTGGGCGCGCTCGGCGCACAGGCGCTGCGGGGATTGCAGAACGACGTTTACTGCCAGATTGGGTTGGTGATGTTGATTGGGCTGGCGAGCAAGAATGCGATTTTGATCGTGGAGTTTGCGGAGCAGTTGCGCGAGCAGGGGATGACCATTGTCGAGGCCGCGATTGAAGCGGCGCGGATTCGTTTGCGGCCAATTTTGATGACGTCGTTTGCGTTTATTTTGGGTGTGGTGCCGCTGGTGCTGGCCCGCGGGGCGGGGCGCGCGGGAAGAATCTCGGTGGGAACCACGGTTTTTGGCGGCATGATCGCGGCCACTAGCCTCAATCTTTTGTTCATTCCTGTTCTCTACGTGATCGTGAAGAACATTTTTCCAGGCGGCAGAACCAAGACTGCGCCCGTCGGCCATTAATTTTTCTCGTGACCGATTTTCTTGACGGACGCTTCCATCGCGCGCGACGAGCCAAAAGCATCACTGCGCCTTCTTGAGAAGGCACATACCCGACCACGGGCGATCACGTCGCGACTTTTCCGTTTCGGGAAGCAATGCGAATAGCCTGAATAACAAGGAGAGACGGTTCAGCTTGGCGGCATTTTTGAGAAGGGACTGCACCTCGACGGGCTTCCAGCCATACGGGATGAAAAAACTGGGGCCTTCGGGAGGCGCAAATTTGAATGGCGCCGCGTGCATGAGCCCCTGCTTGGTCATTCTTTTTGCCAACATGCGAAGAAGACCGGGCGAGGCGATATCGAGAATCCAGGATTGAAAGCTGGGTGGAGCAGCGAGATCTTTCGCGAAGCTCGCGACGTCATCCCTCGTCAAGTAAATGAGAAGACCCTCGGTGATGATCAGGGCGTTTTTTGAACGGCGGCCAAGTTCAGCGAAGAGCTCGCGACGTAACGCGGCGTTGGATAGATCGACGCGGATGCGTTCGAGAGAACAGACGGGTTTTTCGTCGCGCAGAATTTCTTCCTTATAGGCGAGGATTTCAGGAAGATCAACTTCAACCCACTTTAGAGTTGGCGGAAGCTGCATGCGGTAAGGGCGCGCGTCGAGGCCCGCGGCGAGATTAATGACCGTGTCGACGCCTTGGCGGACCTGCTCGTTGATGAACTGATCGCCAAGATAGGTGCGGGTGATCATGCTCCAATCGTTGTCGCGGCCGAGCGGCATGGACTTGGCGATTTGTTCTCCACGTTCGCCAGCGAGCCTGCGAGCGAAAGGATCGCGGAAATGCGCGTCAGGACGCTCGGTTTCGCGCGCGCGATAGACAGCGACCCAGCGCGCGGTATCGGAGACGTTGCGGATCAACGGCTCCGCAGCCGAAACGGATGGAGATGGCTCTGGGGATTTTGGCTCGGTCAAGGAACGCCTCGCGAAACTCTTTGGGTCGGTGATCAGGCAACAAGAAGTTTAGCTTCTTGAACGCGCTGTTCACAACAAGCGCCCACAGCTGCGGGCCAGCTTGGGCGCGGTTTCAAGTCAGAGCGCTCTCTCACAGACGCACTCAGCGAGTTTGCCGCGCGGATTGCGTATATAATCGCCGCCTACGCGCGGAAATCATCGCGAAGGTGGGCTGCGTGCACTTCGAATTCAGCGAGAAGTCCAAAGAGCTGCAACGTCGTTTGCAGACTTTCATGGACGAACATATCTACCCGAACGAACAGCGGTTCCGGGAAGAAATTGACCGCGACCGCTGGAAGCCGACACGAATCATCGAAGAACTGAAAGCACAAGCGCACGCCGCAGGACTCTGGAATCTGTTTCTACCGAACGATGCGAGCGGAGCGGGACTGACGAACCTGGAATACGCGCCTCTTTGTGAGGTGATGGGGCGCAGCGCGATGGCTGCGGAAGTTTTCAATTGCTCCGCGCCGGACACGGGGAATATGGAAGTCCTGGCGCGCTATGGAACGCCGGAGCAAAAGGACAAATGGCTGAAGCCACTGCTCGCGGGTGAGATTCGCTCGTGCTTTGCG
>DASXMM010000605.1:0-6314 GCA_036495665.1 Candidatus Acidiferrum sp.
AAGCATTGTCAACGAAATCCGCCGATTCGAGTTGTTCACCGATGGACGCTCGGCCCAGGTTGCGTTGGTCCGGCCCGATCTCATTATCGAGCGCTCGCGTCTGATTCCAGCACTCGCGCGCAGCGCGCAGCAGGCTGGGGCCGCCCTTTCCTTCGATACCCGCTTTCTCGGACTTTCGCCGAATGGCCGGGGCCTGCGCGTGGAAGTCGACTCCGCGGGGCGCCGCGAGGAATTGCACGGGGATAGCGTTGTAGGCGCAGACGGCGCTTCCAGCCGCGTGGCGCGAAGCGCTGGTTGGCCGCCCATTGAAACAGTGCCGTTGGTGCAGGCCATTGTTCGCTTGCCGAAGGATCATCCGCCGGATACCACGCGAGTCTGGTTTGTTCCCGACGACACGCCGTATTTCTATTGGCTTATCCCTGAGTCTCCAGAGCGAGGCGCTCTCGGAATCATCGGCGAGGATGGCCGCGACACAAAAAAGTGTCTCTCGCGTTTCCTCGAGAAGAAAAAATTGGAGCCGCTGGAATGGCAAGGTGCGCGCATACCGGTATACCGCAAGTGGGTACCGGTGCGGCGGCAAGTTGGGAATGGCGAGGTGTATTTGGTCGGCGATGCCGCGGCGCAAGTGAAAGTGTCAACGGTCGGCGGCATCGTTACGGGATTGCGCGGAGCGCTCGGCGTAGGGCAATCGATCTTGCACGGAGGGCGCAACCAGGAGCTAACCACATTGCGCCGCGAACTCGGGACGCACTGGCTGATCCGGCGTGCGCTTCATCATTTCCAGCAAAAGGATTATTCGCGGCTTGTCGACCTTCTCGACGCGTCCACGCGCGAGTCTCTCGGTGAAATCAACCGCGACGAATCGACGCGGTTGCTCTGGAACGTCGTGAAGCGCCAGCCGCGGCTTGTGCTGCTGGGTCTACGCGGACTGCTGATGGGAAGAGGATTGAAGAGCTGATGCGCTCTCGGATTTGAAACGATGGGCGAACCACGCAACGCGTCACTACGATGTGCTGTCTTCCGTACGGCGGCTCGGTGAAAATAAGTTGCCGCGATAAGTCTTTGCCGTGAAATCGAAATGGCGCCGAGCGATGGCGTCCCCCAAGGAGACCGTAACGTGCATCTCTCGGTGATTGGATGTGGCTACGTAGGACTAGTGACAGGCGCTTGTCTCGCTGCCGCGGGGCACGAAGTGACCTGCACGGACATTGACGCGGACCGAATCCGGCGGCTGCAAGCGGGCGAGGTACCCATTTATGAGCACCACCTCGAAGAAATCCTGAAGGCCGCGAGCAAGTCCGGACACATTTCTTATACCGCGGACGCAGGTGAGGCGATTCGCGCCGGTGACGCCATTTTTATCTGTGTGGGCACCCCGCCAAAGGAAAGCGGCGAGGCCGACCTTTCCGCGATTGACCAGGTGGCGCGTCAAATCGCTGAGCAAGCTAACTCGCCGAAGCTCGTGATCGAAAAGAGCACCGTCCCCGCACGCACCGGGCTGGAGCTCCAGCGAGCCCTGGCCGCGTACAGCAGCGGCGGCAAATCCAATTTTCGTGTGGCTTCCAATCCGGAATTTCTACGTGAGGGTACGGCCGTTGGGGATTTCTTTCATCCGGACCGAATCGTTGTTGGAGTGGAAGACGAATCCGCGGCGGCTGATTTGCGCGAGATCTATCGCCCAATCCTCGAACGCAAGTTTCATTGCCCCGTGCACAACGGTACTTGCCCCCCGAGCCACGAAGCGGCTTTCCTGGTTACCACCATCAATAGCGCCGAGTTGATCAAGCACGCGTCGAACTCCTTTCTCGCGCTGAAAATCAGCTATGCCAACGTCATTGCGGATCTCTGCGAAAGAATTGGCGCCGACGTGAAAGAGGTTACGCATGCGATGGGACTGGATCCCAGAATCGGAGGCCAGTTCCTGAGTGCGGGACTGGGATTTGGCGGCTTTTGCTTTCCTAAAGATGTTCAGGCCTTTATTTATCTTGCGGCTTCTGTCGGAGTCGATTTCGATCTTTTGAAAGCAGCGGAGCGCGTCAATAAGCAGCGCATCGATCGATTTCTCGAAAAGGTGCACAAGGCTCTGTGGGTCGTTAAGGGCAAGCACGTGGCCGTGCTGGGCTTGGCGTTCAAAGCCAATACGGACGACATCCGCTTTGCGCCCGCCCTCGAAGTGGTCAAGCGCCTTCTAGAGGAAGGCGCGATTGTGCATGCTACAGACCCTGAAGCCATTTCAAGAACGAAGGCGCTCTTGCCGAAAGTTACCTATCACGAGGATCCCTACGACGCACTTCGAGGCGCGGACGCTGCCCTGGTTTGCACGGAGTGGGACGTCTTCCGCAATCTGGATTGGAAACGGGCCAAGCCGCTCATGGCGCGAGGCCTCGTCGTGGACGGCAGGAACCTCTATTCGCCCAAGCACATGCGTGAGCTTGGGTTTGAGTACTACTCGTTCGGCCGCGCGTAGAAGAATCGAGGCACAACCGGTCGTAAGGTGAACGAGGCATTAGACCAAGACTCGTTCAGCCCAGTGCTTAGGAAACCTTCTTGGCTGCGAAATCCTTCTTGAAGTAATCGAGAGTCGTTCGCAGTCCTTCCTCAAGCCCTACCTTGGGTTCCCATTTTAAAATGCGTTTTGCTTTTGCAATATCCGGGCAACGCTGCTTCGGATCATCTTGCGGCAAAGGTTCGTGGATAATTGCGGGCGCGTTTTCAAAGAGTCCGCGGACGCGCTCCGCAAATTCAAGAATCGTGATTTCCTGTGGATTGCCGATGTTTGTCGGCAAATGCTCATTGGACATCATGAGCCGATAAATTCCTTCGATCAGGTCAGAAACAAAGCAAAAGCTGCGAGTCTGCTTGCCATCGCCATAAACGGTGATCGGATTTCCGGTTAGAGCCTGATGCACGAAATTTGGCAGCGCGCGGCCGTCATTGAGGCGCATTCGCGGGCCGTAGGTGTTGAAGATGCGCACGATGTGCGTGTCCACGCCATGGTAACGGTGGTAAGCCATGGTTATGGCTTCCGAAAAACGCTTCGCTTCGTCGTAAACGCCGCGGGGCCCAATCGGATTGACGTGGCCCCAATACTCTTCATTTTGAGGCGAAACTTCCGGATCTCCATAGCACTCGCTGGTGGATGCCAGGAAGAACTTGGCCTTCTTCGCGAGTGCCAGGCCCAGCGCGTTGTGGGTTCCCAAAGAGCCAACTTTGAGCGTCTGAATTGGCAGCTTCAGATAATCCACGGGGCTTGCCGGAGAGGCGAAGTGCAAAACGTAGTCAACGGGACCGGGCACATCAATGTAATTAGAAACGTCGCATCTCGCGATACGAAAATTCGAATGATCGACGAGGTGGCCTATGTTGGAGTCGACTCCGGTTACAAGATTGTCGAGCACCAGTACTTCCCAGCCCTCGGCAATCAACCGGTCGCAAAGATGCGACCCGAGAAATCCAGCTCCGCCGGTCACAACCGCACGCATGTATCCTCCGGAAAATTGGTAGCCCGTCAGTGTAGCCTGCGCTCGAAAGAACCTCAATCAAAGAGGTTTCAGTAGAGCAATTTGCCTAGATTTCCTGGGGAAGATAGGATGCGCCCGTACCTTGAGGAATGAAAGGTTATGGAGTCTGGAAACAATTTAGGGATCACAGTTCCGCAGAAGCGGCGCGCGCACCGGGTTCTTCTCGGCTTAGGCGTGTTGCTCCTGTTCGTGGTTACAGTCTTTCTTCTTGGCATAGGGCGCTGGCTCGTGGTGGAAGACCCGCTTGAAAAGGCGCAAGCCATCGTCGTCCTTAGTGGCGGCATCCCGCTGAGGGCCAGAGAAGCCGCGAAACTGTACCGTGAAGGCTACGCACCGAAAGTGTGGCTGACACATTCCACGGAACCGGGAGCAACGCTCGCAGCATTGCAAATCGTTTACCTAGGGGAAGATTTTTACGACAGGCAGGTGCTGATGCGCGAGGGCGTACCCGCGGACGCGATTCGCGTGCTCGAGCCTCCGATCGTCAATACCGCGGATGAGATCGCTGCGGTTTCTCGGGCACTTGCGGAAGAAAAAGCAGCCTCCGTAATCATCGTTACGAGCAAGGTTCATACGCGGCGAGCGCGCATTCTGTGGCAACGATACGCTGCTCAGCATGGCACAGGAATTATACGGGCCGCTTCCGAAGATCCCTTCGAACCAGCGCACTGGTGGCGCACTACCGGCGATGCGCTCGACGTAGTCCGCGAGACCCTCGGCATTCTGAATGCCTGGGCCGGCATGCCGCTGCACCCCAAAAGCTAGAGATTAAAAGAAGAAAAACCGTTTTTTGCGAGGAGTCTCGAATTCATCCGGCAGTTGCGGGACATACGGCAAGTCGCGTCCTTCGAACGCGGCCATCGGATTGTCCAGGAAAAGTGCCCGGGCCCTTTCCTCTCCAAACTGTTCGCGGACCGCATTCAACGCCGGCTGCAGCTTAAGCGGACGGCCGCGCATGTTGTGAGCATCGCTGGCCACGAAATGGACCAAGCCGTCACCCATCCACCGCCACGCATCCCTTTGCGCCCCCGGCCCAAATACTCCCGTCAGGGAGCCCGCCGTCACTTGAATAAAACAGCCCAGCCTGACCCATTTCGCAAGCCGCTCCGTTTGCAGGCGCAAAATCGCGTTGCGCTCCGGATGCGTGATGATCGGCCGCAGTCCCAGCAACTGAATCTCGTGCAGCGTTTGGTCCATGGCCGGCGGGATCGAAAATTCATTGAACTCCACGAGTAGGTAATCGCGTTGGTTAATGCAGAAGCGCGGCGCATCCGCACGCAGGGCGTCCAAATTTTCAGGATTCAAATGAAAATCGCAGCCAGTCGCCAAAATCAACCGCTCGCCAATCTTCTGCTGAAGCTGGTCGCGCACTTCCCGCACCCGCGCATAGTTGAAAAAATACTCATTGCTGGAGTGCGGAGTCGCCACCACATGCGTAATTCCGTCCGCGATCGCGGACTCCGCCATCTCAAGCGAAAGCTCGATGTTCTCCGGGCCATCGTCCAGCCCCGGTAGGATATGGCAATGCACGTCAACCATAGTCCTCGCAAACTCCCTAGCGCCGCCAGGCACTCGCTGCCTGCCACACTCCCAACACCAGCATCAGCCCCGCAAACACCTGCCGCATGCGCTGCGGCGGCAGCCGTTTGGCCAGCCAACCACCCAAAATGCCTCCGACAACAACTCCCGGGATCAACAACAGCCCAATTTTCCACGACACATAGCCCGCTTTGGCGTACACGACAAATGCCAAAAGCCCGGTCGGCGGAATCAGCGCGATCAGACTTGTCCCCTGCGCGCGATGTTGTCCAAACGCAAACAAAAGCGCCAGGAACGGAACCAGCAGCACTCCGCCGCCAATTCCAAACAGCCCGGAAGCAATGCCACAAACGCAGGCCGCTACGAAAATACATGCATCGCGCAGCGGGCCGTCAACCACGACCCAGCTCCTGGTTACCGATTCCTGCGGTCGGAGTCTGAACGTGCGGTTTTCGCCAGAGCAAAAACGCAGCGACGATCAAAAAAAATCCAAAGAGTCCTTTGAGGGGCCGTGAAGCGATCGGTACCGCGATCAACCCACCCAGGTATCCACCCACGAGGATTCCAAGCGCACAAAGAATTCCAGCGCGCAGATCAACTTGCCCCTGCTTCCAATATTCACGCAGTGCGCCCATTCCCACCGGCGGCAGGAGAATAAGAAGCGAAGTACCTTGAGCCACGTGTTGGTCCATGCGCAGCAAATAGACCATCGCCGGCACCAGCACCACTCCGCCACCAATACCCAGTAGCCCGACGAGCACGCCCACGACGATCCCAAGCAACAAAACGATTACAGTCATCGCTAAATAGAGCCTGCGCCTCGCATCGATTCCCTGTGGTCGAGCGGATTCATTCTATCTTCCCCCGTCTCACGGCGGCCCGCAACCACTTGTAGGCCAGCGATAACACTTCGCATCACCCCGATTTTTTGTTCCGCCAGAACCTGCTATATTGATATGTCTTTATCCATCGGCCGATTGGCCTGTTTGACTCCCAAAAAATCACTAGGAGAGCTACGGAACTCATGCCGACAGACCGGAAACCCGAATTCTTCAAAGGCGCTCAACTGAAAGTCGCCATCATTGGCTGCGGATATGTTGGCCTGCCGTTAGCCCTGCGGTTCGCGGAAGCAGGCCACAAAGTAACGGGATTCGATACCGATCCGAACAAAGTTTCGATGCTCAACGCCGGCAAGTCCTACATCGAGCACATACCCCAAACGAAGATCCAGCAATTCGTGAACTCCAGGCACTT
>DASXMM010000606.1:0-11461 GCA_036495665.1 Candidatus Acidiferrum sp.
TGTTTGAGAAACTTCGATGGGCATTTTTGCATCGGCCAGTTCGGCCCAAGCCGCTTCATCGTAAGGCTTGATCGTCGGCTTGTCTTCTGTGAGCGCGAGCTTTAACCGGGCAAACGCGTTCATGTGGCTATCGGGAACGTGGTGGACGACCTGGCGCACCGTCCAGCCGCCTTCACGATACGGCGTATCGAGCTGCGCATCATTCAGCCCTTTCACCGCCGCGCGCAGTTTGGCCGGTGTCGCGGCAATCTCCTCAATCGCGGCCTGACGCCTCTCGGCCGTCACGTCCGCGGGCATTGCGAACTTCCCAATCGGATAACGCGGGTCCATCTGAATCTCTCCTCGGGGTACCGCATCTAATCTTTGCGGTGGTTAGGACTATAGACGCGCCACTTCGCGCCGGTCAACGCAGAGCCGCCAAGATTCGCGCTCCAATTTGGTCCCTTGGCCTCCCGGTTCGCGCAAGCCGGGATGCTACAATACCCGCGGGCGGCCCCGCATTGTATCGGAAGGCGCGCTGCGGAATCTAATACGGGTACGTGGAGAAGACGGGAATGTACAACGTCGTGATTATCGGCAGTGGCTGCGCCGGCCTCACCGCCGCAATTTATGCCGGGCGCGCCAATCTCAAGCCGCTCATAATTGACGGCCACGAGCAGGGCGGCCAGCTCTCGCTCACCACACACGTTGAGAATTATCCCGGTTTCCCCGACGGCATCATGGGCCCGGAGCTGATCGAAAACATGCGCAAGCAAGCGCAAAGATTCGGCGCCGAATTCAAGGCGGGTGCCGTGAACGAAGTTGACCTTACCGGGCGCCCGTTCCGGATCGTAGCTGGCAAAGACACCTACGAAACCAAAACGCTGATCGTCGCCGCTGGAGCTTCGGCGCGTTTGCTTGGTCTCGAGGGCGAGAAGGAACTGATCGGCCGCGGTCTTTCCACTTGCGCGACCTGCGACGGCTATTTCTTTCGTAACAAACCGATCGCCGTTGTTGGCGGCGGCGATTCCGCGATGGAAGAGGCCAACTTCCTCACGCGCCATGCCAGCAAGGTGTACCTCATCCACCGCCGCAACGAATTTCGCGCCTCAAAAATCATGATTGACCGCGCGCGTGCCAATGAGAAAGTAGAATTCGTCACGCCCTACGTCGTCGAGCAGATAATTTCTCCCCAGGGCCACGTCGAAGGCGCGATTCTGCGCAATCTCAAAACCAATGAGACGAAAGAAATCGCTGTCGACGGCATCTTTGTCGCCATCGGCCACGACCCCAACTCCACCGTCTTCAAAGGTAAGCTGGACATGGACGAAAACGGCTACTTGATCGCCAATCACGGCACCCTCACCGCCGTTCCCGGCGTGTTCATCGCCGGAGATGTTCAGGATCATCGTTACCGCCAGGCTGTCACCGCCGCAGGTTCCGGCTGCATGGCCGCCCTTGATGCCGAAAAGTTCCTGGATGAGCACATCGACTAGTCGCCGGGCTTTTCCACGGGCATAATCAATAACGCATGCTTCGCGCGACGCTTCTCAAGCTTTCCGAAAGTCCTCGCTTCGCCAACTGGGTCATTTCCAACGCCACCACGCGCCGTATGGCGCTCCGCTTCGTCGCCGGTGAAACGCTGGACGAAGCCATCGCCGCCGCCCGCGCCTGCAACAACGCCGGAATGCTCGTGAGCCTTGATTACCTCGGCGAGAACAGCTCGACAACGTCCGACGCGCAAAAAGCCCGCGATTCCTATCTCGAAGTCTTCGAACGCATCGCCCAGGAAAAACTACACGCCAACGTCTCCTGCAAACTGAGCCAGCTCGGGTTGGACGTGAACGTCGAGTTTTGCCAGGGCTTGGTCCGTTCCATCGCCGAACGCGCCGCCACTTACGATAATTTCCTGCGTATCGATATGGAAAGCTCGTTGTACACGCAGCGCACGATTGATCTTGTCAAGCGCGTCCGCTCCACCACGCCCGCCGTCGGCACCGTGATTCAGTCCTATCTTTATCGCAGCGAAACGGACATCCAGGATTTACTCGCTTATGGCTGCCGCATTCGATTGTGCAAAGGCGCTTACAAAGAGTCCCACGAAGTCGCCTATCCCCATAAAAAAGACGTGGATTTCAACTACGTTCGCTTGATGAAAATCCTGTTGCCCAGCGGCTTCTACCACGGCATCGCCACGCACGACCCGCGCATGATTGGGGAAACCATTCGCTGGGCCGCCACGCGGCAAATTTCCAAAGACGATTTCGAGTTTCAGATGCTTTACGGTGTGCGCACCGACCTGCAGCGCATGCTCGTCAAAGACGGCTATCGCCTGCGCGTCTACATTCCCTACGGCAACGATTGGTTCCCTTATTTCATGCGCCGCCTCGCCGAGCGCCCCGCCAACCTCGCCTTCCTGGTGCGAAATTTCTTCCGTTCCTAACCGCTCGCAGCCTTACAGCTTGCGGCAAACCGTTACGCCATCCCGCAGCGGAATCAGCACGGGATACAATTCCTTTGACGCGTACACCAGCCTGTTAAATTCCTGCACGCCCAGCGTCGCCTTATCATCGGGAGCCGCAGGTCGCGCTGCCTTTCCTGACCACAACGTATTGTCCGTAATAAACAATCCGCCGCGCTTTAATTTCGGCATCGCCGCGCGCAACACCTCAGGATACTGGTGCTTATCCACATCGTTGAAAATCAGATCAAACTTTCCCGGTGTTTTCTTCACCAACTCCAACGCTTCGCCCACTTGAACGTTGACGCGCTTCGCCACTCCAGCCCGCTTAAAATACTCGCGCGCCCGCTGAGCATTTGCCGAATCCCCGTCGGTGTAAAATACTTTTCCTTTCGGTCCCGCGGCCCGCGCCAGCCATATCGTCGAATACCCGATCGCCGACCCCATCTCAAAAATCCGCTTCGCCCCGGAAACTTGCGCCATTAGCGCCAGCAATCGCGCCACCGCCGGCCCGATAATGGGCACGCGGTGCTCCTCCGCGTAAGCTTCCATTTCGCTGACGACTTTGTCCCGCTCCGGCAGCAACGCATACAAATACTGCTCGACGTCGTCCTGCAGAAAGGCGCTGCGCAAATTCGAAGCGCGAATCACAGGCTCTCTCCCGGTTTCAACGCATGAATCTCCAATCCCGCGATGTCCCGCGCTTCCTGCCGCAGTCCGTCGACGGTTCCCGTCAGAAACGGAAACGTCGCGTAGTGCATTGGAATGACGTGCTTCGCTCCCAGCAACCGGATCGCGTATGCCGCTTCGCGTGGCCCCATCGTGAAACGGTCCCCAATCGGCAACATCACGAGTTCAGGCTTATACAATTCGCCGATCAGCTTCATATCCCCGAACAGCGCTGTGTCTCCCGCATGGTAAATCGTGAATCCCCCCGGCATCCGAATCACCAGGCCCGCCGGCTCGCCCCCATAATGCTGCACGCCACCTTCATCGATCGAATTCGAATGAAACGCGTGCGTCATCGTCACTTCAAACTCCCCGACCTTCTGCGATCCGCCCTTGCCCATCGGGCAAGTCTCATTTTCAAAGCCCTTGCTCCCAATGAAAAGGCAAGTCTCGAAAATCGCCACGATCTTCGGCTTGTGCTGTTTAGCAAGAGCGAGCAGATCACCAAAGTGGTCCGAATGCCCGTGAGTCAAGAAAATCACATCGAGTTTAGCCACGCTTCGCAGCGACGGCGGGCACGCCGGATTCGTCATCACCCACGGGTCGATGATTGCCACCTGCCCCGACGGCGTCGTCAGTGAAAATGTGCTGTGTCCCAGGTACGTAATTCGATTGCGCTTCAAATCGAGCATAAGATGTCCCTCGCCTTTAGTTTGTTTGTAAAAGTTTTTGGTTTACCGCTACAGTGAACTGCTCGCTTCGCTGCGTCTCGACGGAGCATTGGCGCAAGCGACGCCGCGGATCAATTGCCCGCCAGCAACCCGCGAATGGCCTCTTCATACTGCTCCCGCCCCTTCTCCCCAATAAAATGCGTCACCTGCCGTCCATCCTTCGCGTAAAACACCGACACCGGCATCGTCCCGGTCCACCCCGGCAATATGGACTCCCGGAACGCCGCCTCCGCCCCCGCCGTCTTCCGGTAATTCGGAAAAATCGGCTTATACCGCGCCAAAAACCGCCGCATCAAAATCAAGTCCCCATCGTCATCCATACTCACGCCCACCACATGCAGCCCTTGGGGCCCGTACTGTTTCGCCAATTCATTCAGCATCGGATACTCGTCACGGCAAGGCTCGCACCACGTCGCCCAAAAATTCACCAGCAGCGGCTTCCCGCGGTTCTCCTCCAATATTTTCTGAAACCCGGCCGCGTCGATCATTTTCGGGTCGCTGGGCGCCTTAGCCTGCGGAGCCGCAAGCGTCGTCCACGCCCCCAGCAAAAGAACTGCAGCAATCACCGTACGTATCTTCATCGTTTTACCTTCCTCATCCATTCTAGCTTTCCGCGCGAAAGTTGAGAATCCCGCCCCCGCCAAGTACAATTACCCCATCAGTTGTTGGTCCCGGCTGGGGCGTGGTATAAGGAAATTCCGCCGAGCCCTTCCGTTCCCCGGAAGCACACTCGGCTTGTTGCCCGAGCAAAGGAGATTTTGAATGGCTTACGTGATTGCTGAGCCCTGCATCGGCACAAAGGACACTGCCTGCGTCGACGTCTGCCCTGTCGATTGTATTCACCCTCGCAAGGATGAGCCGGAGCACGAAAAGGTTACGCAGCTCTATATCAATCCCACCGAATGTATCGACTGCGGTGCCTGCGTCCCCGTCTGCCCGGTAACCGCCATCTTCGCTCTCGAAGATCTTCCGGAAAAGTGGGGCAGCTACACGCCGGTCAACGCGGACTTCTACGCCGCGAAGTAGCTCCAGCCGTTCTCATAAAGTTGAGAATTAAGTCTTCACCACGGCACGCGGGAGCGTGCCGTTTTCTTTTGTGCAGCTCTCCCGCTCAGCTCTGGAGCCGCGCAGTTTCCGCCGCCCGCCCCGCGCCTTTCAACGTTCGCCGCCGCACTTCCTCAAACGAGGTCGCAAACAAAATCCGCTCCACCGCGCCCTGCACATCCTTCCAAATCTGCTTCAACCCGCAGCTCTCCCCCTCCACGCACACACCGCCCATCGCTTCGTTATGCACGCAGCTCGATTCGGCAAACGCCCCATCAACAACGCGCAACACCGCGCCCACCGAAATCTCCTCCGGCGCCCGCGCCAAAGTGTAACCGCCGCGCACGCCTCGCCGGCTCTCCAGAATCCCCCCGCGCTTCAATTCCAACAGGATCTGCTCCAGATACTTCAAGGGAATATGGTGCCTCTGCGCAATCTCGTGAATCGTCACTACTTCCGGATACTGCAAGCTCAAATGCAGCACCGCCTGCGTCGCGTATTCGCCCTTTGCCGTGACTCGCATCTATCCTCTGTTCAATAATTCAATCGCTAGCCTTTCACACGCCGCAAAACGTGTCAATCTCCAGCGCAAATCAGCGCATCTCCCTCGACACGTGCGCCCTTCAGCGTACTTTCCGCGTCTCACGAATTTCTACGCCGCACGGTATGATGCTTGAGAGCAAAATTCCCCCCATGTCCGAACGCTTCCATCTCGTTCTCGTAATCCATGCGCATCAACCGTGCGGCAATTTCGGCCACGTTTTCGAAAAAGCCTTCAAAGATTCCTATCTCCCCTTCATCGAGCTCCTAGAAGAACATCCCGCCGTCCACATCGGCCTCCACTATTCGGGCCCGTTACTCCTCTGGATTGAAGAAAACCATCCCGAATATTTCGCCCGCCTGCAAACCCTGGTCTCCGAAGGACAAGTCGAGCTGATTGGCGGCGGCTTTTACGAGCCAATCCTCATCTCCATTCCGCCAGAAGATCAGCGCGAACAAATCACGCGGCTCGCCTTCTACCTCGAGCAGCATTTCGGCCACCGCCCCACTGGCGCTTGGATTGCCGAACGCGTCTGGGAGCCGCAACTCCCTTCATCCCTCGCCGCCGCAGGCGTCCGCTATACGCTTGTCGACGACATCCATTTTCTCTCCGCCGGCTTCGAGCCCGAAGAACTCTTCGGCGCCTACATCGCCGAAGACCGCGGCCAAAGCGTCTGGCTTTTCCCTGGCCAGAAAGCGCTTCGTTATTTCGTCCCGTTCGGCAAAGTCGAGGACGTCATCGCGTACCTGCGCGATACCGCGGCGCAGCATCCCGGCGGCGTAGCCGCGATGGGCGACGACATGGAAAAATTCGGCGTCTGGCCCGGCACCAACGCTCACTGCTACAAAGACGACTGGCTCAAAAAGTTCTTCACCGCGCTCGAAGAAAACTCCTCGTGGCTCCGTGTTTCCACTCCCGCTGAATATCTCGCCGACCACTCGCCGCTGGGCCGCGCCGATCTTCCCACCGCCTCCTACACCGAAATGATGGAGTGGGTTCTACCCACGCGCGTCCGACAGCGCTACAACGCCGTCCAGAAAGAGTTCGCCAGCCGGCCCGAAATCCTCTCGTTCCTTCGCGGCGGTTCCTGGCGAGGTTTCTTCCGCAAGTACACCGAATCCAACCTGCTCCACAAGAAAATGCTGCGCGTCTCCGCGCGCATCGCCGCCGCTCCCGTTCGTCATGGCCATTCGAAATCTGCGGACGAACTCGCGCAAGCCCGCGACCTGCTCCTCCGCGCGCAATGCAACGACGCCTACTGGCACGGCATTTTTGGCGGCCTCTACGCACCGCATCTTCGCACCGAGTTATGGCGCAATCTGGTGCGCGCCGAAGCCTTCGCTGACCGCCAAACCGCCGCCACGCTGGTCCCTCGCGTTGAACTGCTCGACTATGACGCCGACGGCGCCCACGAGCACCTCTTCACGGCGTCCGAATATCAGGCTCTGCTCAAGCCAACAGACGGCGGAACGCTCGCGGCCTTCGATTTTCGCCCCGCTTCCGCTACCCTCATTAATTCCATTCAGCGCAGACCGGAGGCCTATCACGCCCGCCTCCGCGAAGCCGCAAAGACCGCTGTTCCAGGCGCGGTAGCTTCGATTCACGAGCAAACCCTCGTTAAGGAGCCCGGCCTCGAGCGTTTTCTCCGCTACGATCGCTGGCCACGCCACGCTTTTCGTGTTTTGCTCTACGATCCCGCGCGCACACAATCCGAATATGAGACGCTCGAATTGCACGAAGATCCCGGATTCGCTGGCGGTGCGTTCCACGTCAAATCCGCATCCGCGAATGACGCTCAACTCATTCGCGAAGGCGAACTGCACTTCGCCGCCAAGGCCGGAGACGTAGCCCCTACGCTTTCCGTCGCAAAGCGCTTCTCGTTCGGCCCCGCTCCCTATGGTTGCGAGGTCGGCTGCGAAATTGGTTTGAAGCTGAAGAACGCTCTGGAAAAGCCCATCGCGGTAGGAATCGAATCGATCATCAACCTTCTCGCTCCGGCCGAGCCCGACCGGTTTTTTGAAACGCCCAAGGGTCCGCAAAATCTTCGCTTCAGCGGCACCCTGCCCGGCCCGCTACTTCGCATGGAAGACGGCTGGCAGCGCATTCGCATCACCCTGCACGCGCCTGGCGCAAAAGAATTCTGGGTCGCCCCCATGGAAACGGTTTCTGAATCCGAGGAAGGCTTCGAGCGCGTCTACCAGGGCTCCCAAATCCTCGCCATCTGGCATCCGGACCTGGTGGCACAAGACCCGTGGTTCGCCCGCCTGGTCTGGCGCATCGAATCGTTCTAGTGGGACAGACTTCAGTCTGTCTCCGATGACGGTGTGATTTTGTTCTGGAGGAAGGAACTGCCGTAGCCACTGTTTGCCGTAGCCGTTGTTATTCCGCAATCAGCAAATTCTGTGCAAACGCCCACTCCTCATCCACCCACTGCCCCTCGCAACGAAACCCCGTTCGCGCCGCCATCTCCGCCGCTTCGCCAACCCGGTACTTATGCGAACTCTCCGTCCAAATCGTCTCATCTTCATTGAGCGAAATATTCAGCCCTGCCGCCGGAATCTCCACTCTCTGCCTGCACAGCGACCGCAAGTGCATCTCCATGCGCCTCTCACTGGCGTTCCACCGCGCCTCGTGCTGGAAACCCTTCAAATCAAAATTCCCGCGCAGTTCCCGGTTGATCCTCGCCAGCAAATTCATATCGAAGGCTGCCGTCACCCCAGCCGGGTCGTCATACGCCAGCAGTTGTTCTTCGATGCTTTTCTCCAGGTCCGTGCTTAAGAGCAGCGCGTCGCCCTCTTTCAGAGTGTTGCGCACGCTTCCCAGGAATTCCTCTCCCGCATGCCGGTCGAAATTCCCGATCGTGCTCCCAAGAAACAGCACCAGCAAATGATCCCCGTTGGCGCGTCCATCCGCCACCGACCTCAAACCTTCCAGATAGGGCTGCTCGTGCCCGACTATGCTAACCAGATCGAGCTGCCCTAATTCCTTTTCGCACGCCGCCAGCGCAGAAGGCGAAATCTCAATCGGGAAGTAATACGTTCTCTGCCGCCGCGCCAGCGCCTCCAGGATCCATCGCGTTTTTTTTCCGCTTCCGCTCCCAAGTTCCGCAACATGTACGGGCGATGGCAGCAATCCGACAATCTCCCGCGCATGCTTTTTCAGCAAGCGTGCATCGGCCCGCGTCAGCCCGTACTCCGGCAGTACGCTGATGGCCTCAAACAGCGCCGAGCCCACCTCGTCGTACAAATATTTCGACGGCAATTCCCGCTGTCCGCTCTTCGTCAGGCTTTCCCGCACCTCCGCCGCGAATTCGGACACATCTCTTTGCAGAACGGTCTGCGTTGCCATGTGCGCTCCCAAGGGGGCCCAGGTTTGTCTTGCTAGTCTTCCACGCAACGGAATGTTGCGTAGACGTACGGGTAATGCGGCTGGAACCAGTTCCGGAAGGATCGCCGCAACATGCACGCTGCCGTTCGCGGCGACCCTCCCTTCATCACATAGTGTTTGCCATCGAAGAAATTCGCGGAATATCCGGGGTAGAAGGGCAGCGCCGTAAATCCAGGGAAAGGCGCGAACTGCGTCCGCGTCCATTCCCAGCCGTTTCCCACCAAATCGTGAACTCCAAAGGCGCTCGCCCCATCCGGATAAGCTCCGGAAGGCGCAGGATCCCACTGTTGAAAATCAAAATTTCCGTGCCGCGAGTTCGGTGCTTCATTGCCCCAGGGATAAGCTCTCTCTGTCCGCCCATCACGCGTGCCATACGCCGCCCGGTGAAACTGTTCTTCGCTCGGCAGCTCCCGTCCCAGCCACTTCGCATACGCTGTCGCCTCCGCGTGGCTCACATACACCGGCCAATCCAAAGGCAAACGCACCTCTCCGAACATCGCTCGATACATCCACAAATTTCCGTCGCGCTTCCAGAACGCCGGATGCTGCACGCCCTCTTTTTCTTTCCACTCCCACGCTTCTTTACTCCACAACTCGCGGTTCTCATACCCTCCGGCCTGGATAAACCTCAAGAAATCCTGGTTCGTGACGTTCCCGCTCTCCATCGAGAATTTCTCTACTTCAGCGGTGTGCGCCTCCAACTCATTGTCCCACCCGAATTCATCGCCGTCGTTCTTCTTCAAGCCCAGCGTCACTCGGCCACGGGGTATTTCAACCAGTTTCGACTTATGCGGCTTGTTCCCGGCCGCTCTCGAAATCGTCCCGCGAATTTTTCGATCCGTCGGCAACCTGTGCAGCATGTACGCCAAAGTCTCGGCGTGCATCAGCCGGTGCTCGATCGCCACTTCCAGCATCGCAATTAACTGGGGATGACCTTCCTCGGGCCGCGCCAGTGCATGCTCAATCGCATGGTCCAATTCACTCCGCAGCCGCCGGTTATAACTGTTTACTTCCTCGCGCTTCGGCCAGTCGCTAGGACCATCGCTTGGCAATCCCCCGCCGACCGGGTCGATCCCGAACGCAAACAGGTCATCGAATGCTCGCTGCACCGGCCGCAACCCAAATGCCCGTTGCGCGAGTAAGTTCCAATCGAATGCTTCGACATGTCCGAGGTAAAAAATAACCCGATGTCGCTCGGGTATCGGTCGATCGTAAATAGCTTCGTCGCGCACGATGCCGAACAGCGCATCGGTTTGCGCTCGTGCATCTAGCAGGCGGGTGTGAAGGTCGTGACGGATGCGGACGGCTGTTGCGGTAGCTGCCATGGTGACTTTCCCCTCTACTTTGATGCAGCTAAGACGAGAAGGATTCGCCGAAATTCGGCGCAGGGATGGCTGCTTTGTGCGATACGATGTTCCCTCTATGCTCTGTGGCTGTCAATCGAAATGAATGCGAAACCCGAAGAACCCTCCGATGCTGCTATCGAATTTAGCGGCGTCAGCTATCACATTAACGATATTCCTGCCCGCCCCATCGTCTCCAACATCTCATTAACAATCTCTCACGGCGAAACCCTCGTGCTTCTGGGCCGCAGCGGCAGCGGCAAAACCACCCTCCTGAAGCTCATCAATCGCATGCTCGTCCCCTCGCAAGGTCAAGTCATCGTCGCAGGCCGCTCCACGACCGAGGTCGATCCCATCCGCCTGCGCCGCGGTATTGGCTACGTCATTCAGGAAGCCGGCCTCTTTCCGCATTTCACCGTCGCGCAAAATGTTGCCCTCGTCCCCACTCTCGAAAAATGGGATTCCTCGCGCATCGCCGCACGCGTCGAAGAACTGTTGCACCTTGTAGGTCTCGATCCCGCCCAATTTTCCTCTCGCCATCCCCACGAACTCTCTGGCGGCCAACGCCAGCGCGTAGGCGTAGCTCGCGCCCTGGCCGCTGACCCGCCTATCCTTTTAATGGACGAACCCTTCGGCGCACTCGATCCCGTCACCCGCGCCGAACTTCAACGCGAATTCAGCGCCCTCGCCCTCCGCCTCAAAAAAACTATCGTCTTCGTTACCCATGACATCCGCGAAGCCCTCCTCCTCGGTTCCCGCATCGCCCTGCTCGAGTCCGGCCGCATCGTCTCTCTCGCCCCACCCGTGGAATTTCTCCGCCAAGATCATCCCGAAGTGCGAGCCTTCACCTCCTGCCTCGACGAACACAACGGAGCCGCACGATGACCACCTGGAATTTCTTCGTCGCGCATCGCACCGAAATCCTCGAAGCCACGATCGATCACCTAACCCTCGTCCTAATCGCGATGGCGATCGCCATCGCGATCGCCGTCCCGTTAGGCATGCTCATCGTGCAAAACCCCCGCCTCCGCACCATTGCCTTGGGCCTCGCGAGCATCTTCCAAACCATCCCCAGCCTCGCTCTTTTCGGCTTCCTCATCCCCATCCCCTTCGTTGGCGGCATCGGCCGCCGCACCGCTATCGTCGCTTTGGTCCTCTACGCCATACTCCCCATCCTCCGCAACACCTACGTTGGCCTCACCACCATCGACCACGCCATCCTCGAAGCCGCCGAAGCCATGGGCATGACCACCACCCAGATCCTCCTCCGCGTCCGCCTCCCACTCGCCCTCAGCATCATCCTCGC
>DASXMM010000607.1:0-9088 GCA_036495665.1 Candidatus Acidiferrum sp.
TGGTCCATCGACGACCGCCGCTACCAATTCCAGTTTTCGACCGAGATGGGCTGGGAGATCAAAGGCGGCAAAAAAACGCGCATGCTGAAAAATCCCAGCTACAGCGGCATCACTACCGAGTTCTGGAATTCCTGCGACGCCATTTGTTCGCGCGATCATTGGACGCTCTGGGGCACGCCAAACTGCGGCAAAGGCCAGCCGATGCAAACCATGGGCACTGGACACGGCGCATCGCCGAGCAGATTCCGCAACGTGAAAATCGGCTCGGCGTTCTCAAATCAATGAGCACTCAGCGCAAATCCAAATCCAGCAAGGCGTCGGCGTCCAAAATTGCTGCGTCCTCCGCGCAACTGCTCCCCGAGCACGAACTGCGCCGCATCATTGACACCGTTCTCCGCCTCGCCAAGTCCACCGGTGCCGACGAAACCGAAGTCCACGTCGACGAAACCGCCGACTCCCTCACGCGCTTCGCCAACAACGCCATTCACCAAAACGTAGCCGAGCGCGGCCTGAACGTTTCCATCCGCACGGTCGTCGACAGCCGCACCGCCCGTGCCACCACCAATCGCATCGATGAAGACTCTCTCCGCGCCGCCATCGAAGCCTCCCTCTCGCTCGCCCATAGCCAGCCAAAAGATCCGCATCTCCTTCCGCTCCCAAGCAAACAGCGCTATCGCAAAGTAAACCGCTTCGCCAAAGACACCGCGGCTCTCACTCCCGAAGACCGTGCCCGCACCGTCCGCCAAGCCTGCAACTTAGCCATCGAAAACGGCCAGGTCGCTGCCGGGATTTTCGCCAGCGGCCTCCAACAATCCGCGCTAGGCAATTCGCGCGGACTCTTCGCCTCTTATCGCGAAACGCACGCCGAATTTTCCATCACCATGCAGGAAAATCCTGCCGCTAGCTGGGCCAAAGCCAACGCGGCGAGCGTCCGCGCTTTCGATCCGCAAAAACTCGCGCAACACGCCAGTGAAAAAGCGCACATGGCCGTCGATGCGCGCGAACTCCCGCCCGGCCGCTATACCGTCATCCTCGAACCCGCCGCCGTGCTCGACCTAGTCGGCTTCCTCTTCTACGATTTCGCCGCCACCGCCCTGCAAGACAAGCGCTCCTGCCTCAACGACCGCATGGGCAAGCCCCTCTTCGGCAAAAACATCTCCATCACCGACGACGCCTACCACCCGCTCCAACTCGGCGCGCACTTCGACGGCGAAGGCATCCCCCGCCAAAAAGTTCTTCTCGTCGACCGCGGCATCCCCAAAAATCTTGTCTACTCCCGCAGCAGCGCGAAAGCGGCCGGCAAAAAGCCCTCCGGCCACGGCTTCGCTCTTCCCAACGAATACGGCGAGGCTCCCATGAATCTGGTCTTTTCAGGCGGCGATTCCTCGCTCGAAAAAATGCTGGCCACCACAGACCGCGGGCTCCTCGTCACTCGCCTCTGGTATATCCGCGAAGTCGACCCCTACGAAAAGGTGATGACCGGCATGACGCGCGATGGCCTGTTCCTCGTTGAAAAGGGCAAAATCAGCAGCGCCGTCCGCAATTTCCGCTTCAACCAGTCCATCCTCGAATTGCTCCGCAACGTCGAACAACTCGGACCCGCCGTCCGCGCTACCGGCGAAGAAGCCTTCGAAATGGTAGTCCCCGCGATGAAGGTGCGCGACTTTCACTTTTCGGAAGTTACAAAGTTTTAACAAATCACGACTTAAAATCTCCTCCCCCACAAATTCGATTTGATAAATGCAAATTCTGCGTTGTACATCCGCGCCCTACCAGCTTAATAAACACATATGTACCTTCGGTGCGTGCCATCCCGCAGCGATCGGCACCCAAACTGGGGCCATCCCGACCACGACGCCTGTGGCGCGGGTTTCGTCGCGCGCCTCGGAAGTCCCGCCAGCCATGAAATTGTAAATGTCGCCCTGACAGCCCTCGAACGTCTTACCCATCGCGGCGGTGTCGACGCCGACGGCGCCAGCGGTGACGGCGCAGGCCTGCTGACCTCGCTCCCGCACGAATTTTTTCGCGCCCGCGCAGAAGAGCAGCACATCGACCTACCTGAAGTTTTCGGCCTGGGGTTCGCATTTTTTCCGGCCACGGCCGCGCAGGAAGCGCGCGCCGCCGTAGAAGCCGCCGCCGACACTGAGCGCCTTCGCATCCTGGGCTGGCGCCGTGTTCCCACCAACACAAATTCCCTCGGCAGCAAAGCGCTCGAGACCATGCCCGAAATTTGGCAATTTTACATCGCGCCGTTTCACGCCTCGCGCGGCGTCTCGCGCTTCGAGCCGAAGCTTGCCCTCCTCCGCAAGCGCGCCGAATCGCTCCTGCCAGAGCGCTGCTATCTCTGTTCTCTCTCTTCGCAGACGGTCGTCTACAAAGGCCTCCTGACGCCTTGGCAATTCCCGCAATTTTACGAAGACCTCCGCGACGCGACCTTCGCCACAACGTTCGCCATCTTTCATCAGCGCTATTCCACCAACACCTCGCCGTCCTGGCATTTGGCGCAACCGTTCCGCCACGTCGCCCACAACGGCGAAATCAACACCATCGTCTCCAACCGACGTTGGCTGCGCGCCAAACAGCGCGAACTCCGTGCCCGCCTGGCGGTCGGCTCTTGGTTCACGCCGCTCGAAGAAAAAGTCAGCGACTCCGCCAGCTTCGATAATGCCTTCGAGCTGAAACTCCTCGAAGGTTTCGCGGCGGATGAAGCCATGCTCACGCTGGTTCCTCCAGCGTTTGAAAACGACCCGCTTCTTTCGCGCGATATCCGCGCCGCCCTAACCTCGCGCTCGCAACAAAGCGAACCCTGGGACGGCCCCGCTGCGCTGATTTTCTCCGACGGGCAATTCGTCGGTGCAAAACTCGATCGCAACGGTCTCCGCCCGCTGCGCTACACGCTCACGCACGATGGCCTCCTCATCGCCGGTTCCGAAACCGGCCTGATCGATCTCGAAGAATCCCGCATCGCGGAACGCCAACGCCTCGGCCCCGGCGAAATGATTCTCGCCAATCCCGCTACCGGCCTTTTCCTGCGCTGGCGCGAAATTCTGAAGCGCCTCGCGATGCATCAAGCGCGCCACGCCATGCCGCCGCCGCGCCATCTCGCGTTTTCCGCCGCGACACATTCGGCAACCACCACCGCGCCGAAACGCATCGCCGCCGCCGCTGGATGGACCGAAGATCAATTTAAAACGCTCTTCTCTGCGCTCGTTCACGGCAAAGAAGCCGACTGGAGCATGGGCGACGATGCTCCACCCGCCTTTCTCTCGACACTCCCGCGCACGCTCTGGGATTACTGCAAACAGCGCTTCGCACAAGTCACGAATCCCCCGATCGATCCGCTCCGCGAAACGCACGTCATGTCGCTCGACGTCCATCTCAAAGATGGCGTCACGCTCCCCGGCCCCCTGCTCACCGCCGGGCAACTCGCCGAGCTTTCCGAATTTTTTGGTCCCGTTCATTGCATTGCGATGACTTTCTCTTCTGCCCTGGGAGTCCCGGGCGCGCGCTGCGCAGTTGCTCAGCTATCTTCTACCCCTCTGAGTAGCAGCGGTCGCCCGGGACTCCTCCTCCTTTCCGATCGCGGCCTCAACGCGGAAAACGCTGCGCTGCCCGCGCTGTTGGCTACTGCCGCCGTGTGGAAAGCGATGGTGCTTGAGGGCCTGTCCGATGTGCCGCTCGTTGTCGAGTCGGCGCAGGTGTTCGACACGCATCACGTCGCGCTGCTCGTCGCCGCTGGCGCGAGCGCGGTAGTGCCGTATCTTGCCGACGAATTTGCCGAAGCGCTCGAACCAGGCGGAGCCGACCGCATGCGCGTCGCCGTCACTGCCGGCCTGCGCAAAGTTCTCGCGCGGATGGGCGTTTCTACGCTGGCGAGCTATCGCAACAGCCATCTCTTTGAAATCGTTGGCCTCTCCGAAGATCTCTGCGCTGATTTCTTTGAGGACGCCGCCGACTACCCCGGCTCAAAAACGCTGGACGATCTTTTCGCCGATTACGTGCGCATGCACACCACGGCGTTTTCTCCCGCGTCCACCGAACTTGCCGATGCGGGTCTATACCGCTTCCGCAAGGGCGCTGAACTTCATGCCACATCTCCGGAAGTTGTTCGTCGCCTTCACGCCCACGTTCGCGCACCCGAAGCGGGAAAGTTTGCAGCTTTTGAAGAATTAGCCGAGCATCAGGGCACCGTTTTCCTTCGTGATTTGCTCGAAACCGTTCCGGGCTCGCCGATTCCCGTAGAAGAAGTGGAATCCACCAGCGCGATTCTTCGCCGTTTCAGCACGCAAGCTATGTCCCTCGGTTCGCTTAGCCCCGAAGCGCATCGCACGCTCGCCATCGCCATGAATCTCATCGGTGGCCGCAGTAACACCGGCGAAGGCGGCGAAGACCCCAACACGTACCGCTTCGAGCCCGCTGCCGCTAACAAGATTAAACAAGTCGCGTCCGGGCGCTTCGGCGTCACCGCTGACTATCTCGTCCACGCCGAAGAACTCGAAATCAAGATGGCGCAAGGCTCCAAACCGGGCGAAGGCGGTCAACTCCCCGCGCGCAAAGTTACCGAATACATCGCGCGCATCCGCCACGCAACCCCCGGCACACCGCTCATTTCTCCGCCGCCGCACCACGATATTTACAGTATCGAAGACCTCGCCCAGCTCATTCACGATCTGCGCGCCGTAAATCCCAGCGCACGCATAGGCGTGAAGCTCGTCAGCGGCGCGGGCGTAGGCATCATCGCTGCGGGTGTCGCCAAAGCTGGCGCCGACGTCATCACCATCAGCGGCCACAACGGTGGCACGGGCTCTTCGCCGCTCACCTCGATCAAAAACACTGGCTTACCCTGGGAAATCGGCCTTCGCGAAACGCACGATACTCTCGTTCGCGCGGGCCTCCGCTCGCGCGTTTCTCTTCGCGTCGATGGCGGCCTCAAATTTTCGCGCGACATCATCGTGGGCGCGCTCTTCGGAGCCGATGAATTTGGTTTTGGCACCGCCTCGCTCCTCGCCATCGGCTGCGTCATGGCGCGCCAGTGCCATCTCAACACCTGCCCCGTCGGCATCGCCACGCAAGACGAAAAGCTGCGCACTCGTTTCAACGGCAAACCCGAAATGGTCGTCGCCTACTTCCGCTCGCTCGCCGAAGAGGTCCGTAAGCGTCTCGCTGAACTCGGTGCGCACTCTCTCAGCGATCTCACCGGCTGGTACGACCGCCTCAGCGCCCGCTCTGGCATGGACCCGCTGCTCATCGTCCCCATTTCCGAATCCAACCGCGTCGCGCCGCAACAATCTCCCGCGCTCCACGCGGCTGCGCGCGAAGACGCTCTGCATTTCACCGGCCTCGAACTGCAAACCGAGTCCGAGCCGATCCAAAACTCCGATCGTAGTGTAGGCGCAGGAATGAGCGGGGAACTGATGCGCCGCCGCCGGCCAGGAGACCAGAGCGAGCCGCTGCCCCAGGAAATAACGAAGGAATTTCACGGCTGCGCGGGCCAAAGCTTTGGCGCGTTCCTCGCCGAGGGAATCACGCTCACTCTATCCGGCGAAGCAAACGATTACGTCGGCAAAGGCCTTTCTGGCGGCACCATTGCCATAACCGCCAGCTCTGCCGCCTCACGTCGAGGTGACGTCCTCGCCGGCAACACCGTTCTCTACGGCGCTACGTCAGGCCGGCTTTACGTCGCAGGCCGCGCAGGTGAGCGTTTCGCCGTCCGCAACAGCGGCGCTTTGGCGGTCGTCGAAGGTGTCGGCCAGCACGGCTGCGAATACATGACCGGCGGCGTCGTCCTCGTCCTCGGCCCTCTCGGTCTTAATTTCGGTTCGGGCATGACCGGCGGCCTCTCCTACGTTCTGCGCGGCGAAGCCGACGAAGTCATCCACCGTGATTTCGTCACGCTCTCGGAAATCAACGCCCAGGAAGAAGCCTGGCTGCGAATAGTCCTTGAAGAACATCTGCGCCTCACGTCCAGCCCACGTGCTTCGCGTTTACTCTCGCGACGCGGCGTGCTGCCGTTCCTGCGCGTACAGCCGCTCCATTTCCAAGGCACCCTCGAAGCCACGTGGGAGCCGCTGCTGGCGCGCTTAAAACCGCTGGAAACAGTTTTCAGTCCGCCGGAAGGCGTTGCGTTTTCTCGGGCCACTTCACCTGCTTGAAAGGAGCAAGTTTCTACGGTTACTTAGCGAAGACATTTCGCTATAATCTCGCCGAGCCACCTGCCTATGGACTTTGACCAACTCGCCACTTTCGTCTACGTTGCCAAGCTAAAAAGCTTCTCGCGCGCTGGCCAAAAAGTTTTTCGCTCCCAATCCGCTGTCAGCGCACAAATCCGCCAACTCGAACAAGCCTACCGCGCCCGTCTTCTCGACCGCTCCGCGAAATCGGTTGAGCTGACGCCCGCGGGCGAAGTCCTCTTCGAGTACGCCGAGCGCCTTCTCCGTCTCCGTGACGAATCCATCCAGGTTGTCGCCGATCGCGGCGACGTCATTCAGGGCCCACTCGTTTTCGGCGCCAACGAAGCCACTTGTCTCTATCTTTTGCCCGACATTTTCGCCGAATTCCAGCGCCGCTATCCGCAGGTGCGCATCAGCATCTACCGCAATTTCAGCCACAAGATTCTGCAGCGCCTCGAAGATGGCTCGATCGATGTCGGCATCGTCACGCTTCCCATCAAGTCGCCCACTCTCAAAGTTCATCACATTTCGCGCGACCGCCTGCGCTTCATGGTCAGCAGCCGCAACCCGCTGGCGCACCGCTCAAAGATCACCCTCGAGGAAGTCGCCGGGCAGCCGCTGATTTTCCCGCGCACCGGTTTCACCCGCCAGGTCCTCGACAAGCTCTTCCGCCCCTACCGCGCCCGCATGCACGTCGTCATGGAACTCCCCAGCATCGGCATGATCAAGCGTTTCGTAGGCGCGGATGCAGGTGTTTCCTTCATCAGCGAAAGCTTCGCCCGAGACCAGGTCAAAGCCGGCGAAGTAAAGCTCCTCAACGTAGAAGGCGTCGACCTCTGGCGCGAACTGGGCCTCGTCTACCGCCGCGACCGCAGCCTCCCCCGCGCCGCCCAAGCCCTAATCGCCGTCATCCGCGAACACAAGAAATTCCCCGACGCCACCGCCACCACCGCAGCTTCCTAGAGCTCTATTCGGCCCCGGAAGCGCTGCGGCACATACTAACCCGGTCCGGGCTCGCCCCTCTTGCCCAGAAGCATCCCTCATTTCTCATTGGTCTCAGTCGGTTGGACGGATTCGTATAAGTTGACGGTGAAGGATAAGTTGTGTAATATAAATCTCGGAGGTGGCGATATGAAAGACCCAAGGAAACTGACACGACAAGAAATCATTCAAACTGCCAGCACATTGCTCTGGACTAGGAAAATGCCCAAGTGGACTGTGGTCGTCGGCGCGCGTGAGCTTCCCGCACGCCCACTAGTGCGCGTAGCTGCTGGGGTCCGTCCGAACTACCCAATGAACTCGCATCAAGCCGTTAGGATATTGGAGAGTTTAGGATTTTCCAACTGACTACAAGGAATGAACATGCCCAGCCCGAGAGAACTGACCAGAAAAGACATACTCACTGCTGCTCGCACATTCCGCTCGCTTCGTAAATTGCCCAAATGGACCGTTATTGTGGACGACCGTGAACTCCCGGCCCGTCCCCTGGTAATAGAAGCCGCCGGCGTCCCGCCCAACGACCCCACCAACTCGCATCAGGCGATTGCGATCCTGGAAAGCTTGGGCTTTGAGACCCGCTATGCCGGCGAGCCAGGACGTCGGCGCCAGACTAGTGAACTCCCCGAAGAACGCGTAGGGACCGGCTCCATCTTCGACGCAATCTCCGAGATAAGGGAATCGGTGCCCGACGACGATTGGAAAAAGCTACCCACGGACTTGTCGAAGAATGTCGACCACTACCTCTACGGCACAAAAAAGAGCCGTGAATGAGGGTGGTCTTTGCGGATACGAGTTACTGGATTGCTTTTTTGAATCCACGCGATGGTCTCCATGCGAAAGCCATCGCCCTGTCGCAGCAGGTGGCCACCTCGAGGATCGTTACTAGCGAGATGGTACTAGCAGAGCTTCTAAATAGCTTCAGTGCCGCCGGACCCGGTCTCCGTTCATCCGCGGTCCGTACGGTGGAGGCGCTTCTTGGGAGTCATTCTGTAGTTGTATTTCCGCAGACCTCGGAACAGTTTGCAAGAGCGCTCCAGCGCTATAAGCAGAGCGAGGACAAAGGTTGGAGCCTCACAGATTGTGCGAGTTTTCAAATAATGGAAACCGAGCGCATCCGTGCCGCTCTCACTCACGACCTGCACTTCGCTCAAGCCGGATACGAAGCTCTCCTCCGCTAACACTCCGAATTAGCTCTTGACAACAAGATGTTCCCAGCGTACTTTTAACACTAGGTAATATAGCGGCTTGGCGCCAGCGTCCTTGCTGGCGTTTTTGTTTCTGAGTAGCACGGGCACTCTTGCCTGTGCGTTTTTCCCGACGGAGCTACGATCTACAACTTGTTTAGAATCAACACTTACGCAATTCATCCGCAAGATTTTGATTCTAAATGGTTTGATAGATTTCTAAGTCTTTTAGATGCAACACTTACAAAACAGAACGAGGGGTAGGCAGTAATCGCTTAACCAAGAATAGCTCGGTGGGTCTTAATGGACGTTGAAATCCAGGCTGGCGATCGATCTGGAAATCACGTTTTCCTGGATTTGAATGAGGTCATTGTCGGCATAGGTCATTCCGAGCATGGTAAACACATCAGTCCCGCGAGAAATCACCACCAGTGTCCCGGACCAGTCGTGCCCGTCGGCCGTTCCCCGGTAGTGATATTCCACAGCCGGCAAGCCGCCGACCACGGTCTTTTGCTGCGATATCTTCTTGTAGTTGTCGTAAATCTCGCTAAGCCTCTTCTCGACGGTTGCCGCTGCTGGCTCCAAGGCGGCCTTGCTCGGCTCCTGCCCGATAACCAGTAGAGTCGACTGATTCAGCGTGCCCAGCGCGACGATGGCATTCGGCAGCGCCTTCCGCGCATCCTCCATCAGAGAGAAGCTCGGAGCTTTGTACATTTTGAAGCCGTGCGTGTAATT
>DASXMM010000608.1:0-8859 GCA_036495665.1 Candidatus Acidiferrum sp.
GCGGAATCGCCGAAGCAGCAAGGCGTTCTCTGGGCCGGCACCGATGATGGATTGGTTCATGTAACGCGCGACGAAGGCAAAACCTGGGAAAAAGTCACGCCAAAGGACGTTCCGGAATGGTCGATGATCAGCTTAATCGATCCCTCGCCCTTCGACGCCGCCACCGCATACATCGCCGTGGATGGCCATAAGCTCGACAACTTCAAGCCTTACATTTTCAAAACTTCGGATTTCGGCAAAACGTGGACGAAAATCATCACCGGACTGCCCGACAATATTTACGTTCACGCCGTGCGCGAAGATCCCAAGCGCAAAGGCTTGCTCTACGCTGGCACCGAAACGGGCATCTGGGTTTCGTTCAACGATGGAGCAAACTGGCAGCCTCTCCAGCTCAATCTTCCGGTCACGCCGATTCACGACATGATCATTCACGATGACGCTCTCACCGTTGCCACGCATGGCCGCTCGTTCTGGGTTCTCGACGATCTCAGCCCGCTGCGGCAAGCCAGCGCTACTATCGCCGCTGAAGATGCACATCTTTTTACTCCCAACACCGCCTTCCGCACGCGCGAAGGGCACATGAATCCGCGCCGCTATCCCATCGGCGAAAATCCACCATCCGGCGCGATCCTTTACTACTACCTGAAAGAAGCCCCGAAAGAGCCCGCTAAACTCGAACTGCTAGACGCCAATGGCAAGGTGATTCGGTCGTTCACCAGCGAAGAAAAGAAAACCGACACCGGGCCCGATGAAGGCGAGCGCGATCTACCCGTCGAACACATCCCTGCCAAAGCAGGCCTCAACCTTTTCGTGTGGGATCTGCGTTACGAACAGCCGGCAAAAGTTTCCGGTTTAATTTATGACGCCGGCGAACCGGCAGGCCCGCTAGTTCTAGCCGGCAAGTACCAGGCGCGGCTTACCGTCGCCGGAAAATCGCAAACCGCCCCATTCGAAGTAAAAATGGACCCGCGCGTCCAAACGTCCGCGGAAGATTTGCGCAAACAATTTGACCTGATGCTCAAAATGAGCCAGCGCCAGGACGAAATGAACAAAACGGTCGTCGCGATTCGCGACTTGCGGACGCAGCTGCAAGCGCTCGAAAAACGCATCGGCACGGGTGACGAATCCAGGTCTCTCGTTTCCGCATCGACCGACCTGCGCAAAAAAATCAGCGCCATCGAAGAAGAACTGGTCCAGGTAAACTCCAAATCCAGCGAAGACCAAGCCAACTACCCGACCATGCTCAACAGCAAGCTGGGCCACCTGCAAACGCTGGTGGACAGCGCCGACACCGCTCCGACCGCCGCCGAAGCCGCTGTTTTCGACGACCTCGACAAGCGCCTGGAAGCCCAGCTAACAAAATGGCGCGAAGTCCTCTCGAAAGATCTTCCCGCGCTGAACGACGCGATGCGCAAAAACAACGTCCCGCTAGTCGCCCCGGCCCCAGCCGCCGCGAAATAAGTTGTAGGGGCGCAGCATGCTGCGCCCCATCTGGGCATAATCTATCGTCAGACCGAGTTTTTTTCTGATTTGGAGCTACTGCTGAATATTTTCCGCTGCAGGACAAATCAACGGCGAAGCGCGCCACCGAGGGCCTTCGCCCAATGCGCCAACTGCTTCAACGACTTGGTATCCGTCGGATCCAAATGCAAAGGCGTCACCGAGACATTTCCATCAAAGACCGCCGCATAATCCGTATCCGGTTCCACATCCTGGTCAATCTTCTGCTCGTACAACCAAAAATAGATCCGCCCGCGCGGATCCTTGCCTTCATGCAATTGATTCCGCGTAATCTTCTTCGACTGTCGCGTGAACTTCACGCCACCGGCCCAAGGCTCAGGCACATTTATATTGAGCAGCACCTGGTCCGGCATGCCTTCTTTTAGAATTAATTCCGCCGCCTGACGCGCTACTCGCGCCGCCGGTTCGAAGCTCACCTTTGGCGCCTTCGAACACAAAGACATCGCCACCGCCGGCACATGATGCAGCGCCGCCTCTCGTGCCGCGCCCACTGTGCCGGAATAATACGCATTCTCACCGAGATTCGCGCCGTGATTGATCCCCGAGATCACCAAGTCCGGCGGTTCCGGCAGCAATTTGTGCATTGCCACAATCACACAGTCTGCCGGCGTGCCATCAATCGCCCACTCGCGCTCCGCCACCTGGTTGCAAATAATCGGCTGCCGCAAAGTCAAAGCCTGCGCCGTCCCGCTCTGTTCCCGGCTAGGCGCGACGATGCTAACGGTAGCGAACCCTTCGAACGCCGCCGCCAGCACGCGTAACCCTTCCGCGTGAATCCCGTCATCATTGGTCAGCAGAATGTGTTTCATGAAGATATTCGGCCCCGCGTACCACCCTGCCTGGTTTAAGCACAATCGTTTCCGCTGTCCGGACAGCCGTTTCTGTTCACGTTGTCGGAGGATGGAGTACTTGGAGGCCCAGGTACTGCTCAAAAACGTCAAAATCGCGGTCGCGATGCAACAGTATGTGACCGTTGGTCAAACAAAACGTTGCGATCAAACAATCCACCATTTTGCGTACTGTCCGGCCCTTCTCCCTCATGCTTCTGAAATTTCCCGCTGCCGCTATGGCCAGCTCCAATCCGCCCGCCTGAAAAACCTGAAGTTTCAGAAGCTCCCCCTTAAGCAGGCTGAATTCGCGCTCGCTGCGTACGCCTTGCAATACCTCGCACAGGATCAAATCCGTAAGCCCGATCCGTCGCTTGTCGGCTTCGTTTTCAACCCAATCAGTTTCTGGATTCCGGATTCCCCGAAAGTAATCTACCCAAACGGTGGTATCAATAATGATCACCCGCACCTACTGTTCGTTCCGCCCTCGCCGCAATTCATCCAGGTTTCCCTCCCAGTGAATCTTGCCGCGCAAGCGCCTGATCCCGGCCTGACGCCGCACCTGCACCAGCAGCCGCAATGCTTCTTCGACCGTCGCGCGTTTGGTACGTGCGCCGCTGCTCCGCATCGCCTGCCGCATCAGTTGGTCGTCAATCTCGATATTGGTACGCATCGCTCCAACCTCTATGTGTAAATATCTCAAATTTATGTGTACCCGTCAATGCCCGAGTTTCTCTTGTGATGCTTTTGCACTCGAACGAAAGCTGGTTTTGGGAGGATCGGATGAAAAACAAAATGGTCGGGACGACTGGATTTGAACCAGCGACCTCACCCACCCCAAGGGTGCGCGATACCAGGCTTCGCTACGTCCCGACCGAACTACGGCGAAGTGGGCTTTGCAGCTTTATCAGGCTATCACTTGCGTTCGAGAAGCGTCAAGAAAGCGCGCAGCGTATCCCGCAGGTCCAGCAACATTTTTCGGCTCAACAATTGCGCAGCTCCTTCGCCAGAAACACCGCCCGCCGCGAAGCCCGACGCGCTTGTGCCGCCACTCACTCCATCGGCGTCACCGGCGCCATTCTGTTCTCGCAAATGCCGCCGAGCACCTGCGATCGTGAACCCTTCGTCGTATAGCAGGCGCTTAATTCGCAGCACCATCTCGACATCTTCTTGCCGGTAAAGTCGGTGCCCGCTGGGACTCTTGACCGGCTCCAGCATCGGAAACTCCGTCTCCCAATAGCGCAGAACGAACGGCTTCAGATCCGTCAACCGGCTAACCTCGCCGATGCGATAGAAGTCCTTATCAATGGTGGGCTGCGTCGCGGTGGCGCTACTAGGCATCTCGAATTCCAGTCAGAGCGGGACGCCGCTATCGTAGCAGATTTTCCAGTTCGTGCCCGCCCGACTCATTCTAGGGCGCAGTATGCTACGCCCATCTCGGCAGGGGTTGCCGCGGCCCACGACTCTCACTCTTCATCTCTCTCTTTCCGGTCTTTCCGCGACCGCTCTTCGCGCTTGCGCAATCTCTGCACAAACCTCACCGGCGTCCCCAGAAACGCATACTTCGCCCGCAACTGATTCTCCAGAAACCTCTCATAGCTAAAATGCATCGGCTCTTTCTGATTCGTAAAAATCAGAAACGTCGGCGGCGCCGTTTTCGCCTGCGTTATGTAATAAATCCGCACCGGCCGCGCTTTTGGCGTAGTGCCACGCTGCAAATCCACGTCTTCTTTCAACCAGCGGTTCAACTCCGGCGTAGCGATATGCCGCCGCCGCGCCTCCGCCACCTGATCGATCAACGGAAAAAGCTTCGCCGCGCGCTCCCCGGTCTTTGCCGAAAGAAAAATAATCGGCGCATAACTCAGAAATTTCAATTTCCCGCGAATCATCTTCTCGTAATCGAAAGCCAGCTTGCCCGAATCAAAGTCCTCCGGCCGGTGCCGCTCGCCCGGCGTCCGCCGCGATTTACCCTTCGCGCTGTCCGCATCGTACGCCGCCGCATTGCGAGCCGCCACCACGGCCAAATCCCATTTGTTGATGACAATGATCACCGATCGGCCGGACTCTTCGGCATAGCTGGCAATCTGCGCGTCCCCCTGCGTTACTCCTTGCTCCCCGTCAACCACGAGCAAAGCGACATCGCACCGCTCCAACCCGCGCCGCGCCATCACCACGCTCAGCTTCTCCGCCACCAAAGTCGTTTTGGCCTTCCGCCGAATCCCGGCCGTATCCACAAATCGGTACGTATGTCCCTCGCGCGTCACTTCCGTATCGACGTTGTCCATCGTAGTGCCCGGAATCGGCGACACGATCGACCGCTCCTCCTCCGCCATGCGGTTCAGCAGCGTTGACTTGCCGACGTTAGGCCGGCCAATAATCGCCACCTCGACCGCGCCCTCTTTCGCCTGCTCTTCCTCGGACTCCACCGCGCCAACTTCCGCCAGCGCCGCGTCCAAAAGATCGTCCACCCCCGTACCATGCTCAGCTGCAATCGGAAACACCGGCACGCCCAAGGAATGAAACACGGCGGCATTCACTTCCTGCGACATCGCATCCACTTTGTTCACCGCCACCACAAAAGGCTTGCCAGTTGTGCGCAAAAGCCGCGCCAGCTCCTGATCGAGCGGCGTCACGCCCACCTGGCTATCCACCACCAGCACGAGCAACGCGGCCTTCTTAATTGCCACATGTGCCTGCCGCAAAATCTCGGTCGGTATCAACGCCTTGTCGTCCGGAACGATCCCGCCCGTATCGACAATCTCCAGGGCCTTCCCGCGCCACTCCGCCTTGCCATAAATCCGGTCGCGCGTAATGCCTGGCTCGTTGGTCACAATCGAGCGCCGTGTCCCCGTGAGCCGGTTGAAAAGCGTGGACTTGCCCACATTGGGCCGTCCCAAAATCACCAGCGACGGAAGTTTTTGCGTCATATTTCAGTTCAAGTTTTCAAGTGAAGCGTCGGCAGTCGAGAACCGCAACAGCGCCGCAATCTTCCACTGTACAGCATCCTCGCTGATTCCGCTCGCAGTGGCTCTCCAGAACGCGTAATGGATCTTTTTTCCGAGCCTCGTCGGCGCGTACGCAATGCGATCCGCCAAAAAAGAAGCGCCCCGGAAAAACCGGGGCGCCTAGTGTTAATTGTTTCTGCGATGGTTAGAAAATAATCTTCGCCACAAGCTGGGCGTTGCGCGGCTCGCCGGGCCCCAGCCCCGGAGCGCCGTTGAAGTCGCCAATGGTATCGGTCACGAATCCGGTGCTTCCGCCGACAGATCCTGCACCGGAAGCAAGGTTAATCCTGTTTCCGATGTTGTAGATCTCTCCGCGAAGCTGAAGCTTGATCCGCTCCGTGATTGCGAAGTTCTTAAAGATAGAGAGGTCAAAGTCCTTGAAGCTCGGACCATAGTATTTGTTGCGCGAAAGGTCGCCCAGCGGGTTAGTTGGTCCCGTGCAGCCGGCCGCTCCAGGAACGCAGAACGCCGCAGGATTGACCCACTGTTCGCCTCCATTGGCAGCCGAAAACGTATGCGACACGCCGGCAAACGGATTTGCGATGACGTCCATGCCCGGCCGGTTCGTGCTCCCGGTGATGTTGAAAGGCTGTCCGCCGTGGAGTACCCACAGGCTGCTCAATTCCCATCCGTTGAATACTTGTTTTGTCCAAGCGCTTTGTGCCCATGGAGCCTTGGGCACGTCGTAAACGAAGCTGGCCGTGAAGCTGTTCCGCGTGTCGTAGTCCCCGTTGCCGTATTCCGCCTTGAGGTTGGTGCTGTCCAGGGGAATCACGCCGCGGTACTCGCTCACCATGTCCAACTCATGTCCCCAGGTGTAGGCGATCTGTGAAGTCAATCCGTGCCACGACCTTAGCTTTAGTGTGGTTTGCAGCGAATTGTAGTTGGAGTCGCCCACGCTATTCAGTTGGTTGATGTCGCCGAACGCCGGATACTCCGCGGCGAACGGTCTCGGTCCGCCCGTGAGCGGAGCCTGGTTAATGTTCTGCATAACGGAGAGCTTGTGAGCGTTACTGCCCACATAACCGATCTGGAAGATGGCGGCGGTACCCAGGCTCTTCTCGACCTGCAGGTTGTAGTTGAAAATGTAAGGCGCGCGGAAATTCTGGCCGACGGAGTAGATTCCGAACGGTCCGTTAGCGCATCCCGGGTCGGTTGCCACGTTGCCCGTTACGCACGTTGCGACTCCGGGATAAATGGAGCCCGTTGGGTTGAGCGTCACTCCATTGGGGCACACGGGTTGTTGTACAGCGCCCCAGTTATACCCTCCCGCTGCGCTGAAACCGCAGATGGGCTGGCTGTAGAGAGAGACCGCCTTTGGTCCGGCAGGGTTGTCCTCTAAACCGTCGGCGGCACTGTTGGGCGGACGATAGTCCAGAAACGGGTTCATGTTGATTTGGTCATAGAACACGCCGATTCCGCCGCGCACCACGAGATCGTTCTTGGACGTGGGTTGATACGCGAAACCAAATCGAGGCGCGAAGTTGTTCTTATCCGGCGGGAAGATCGAGCTTATGCCATTCCCTTGGACGACGAGCGATTTTCCGGGAATGAAGACCGCTAAGTCTTTGCTGTCGTTGTGCAGCGGCCCGAAGTACTCCCAGCGTAGTCCGAAATTAATGTTCAGCTTCCGTGTAACCTGCCATTGGTCGGAGCCAAAAAAGCTCAAACCGTTCACGGTAACCGTACGCTCCGCGTTTCCCACCGTCACGCTGGAACTGGATACGTCGCCGGCGAGGTAGTCCGCCAGGGCTAGCGTGTCCAGGCAAACTGCCGAGTTTGCCGGAGCGCAGGAACCAGCCCAGGGTCCTTGTGTTCCGTCGAACACGAAGTGGCCCAGCGAGGATCGGTAGTAAAACTCGTTCACATGTCCTTGACGTATTTCGCCTCCGAACCGGAACTGGTGCTTCCCGCGGTTGTAGGAAACGATGTCCGCAAGCATTCCCGTAATGTCATTTCGCCCTTCCGGAGGGGTGATTCCGACCTGTTCGAATCCTCCTCCTTGCGGCGGAACAATCGCTATGTTTGGCGCTCCAAGAATAGGTTTGCCATTGATGAGCGCATCGGGACTCTGGTCGAGGCCCATCGCCACGGTATTGAAACTCGCATTTGCGTCGCGGAAGGTCTGGTTGAAGTAGTTGACGCCGAAGAGAATCTGGTTGGCCAAGGTGGGCGTGAAGGCCGAGTTAAGCACCAGCGTGTAGTTCTGCACGTGGATTGGCGCCCTTTCGAAATAGAAAGGGAGGTTTGAGCTCGCGACAGCCAATGCTGTGCTCGTTCCCAGAGGCGCGGTCTGGCTGCCTTGGCCTTGGAACATACGCGCTGACAGATGATGCTTTTCGTTAAAATTGTAATCAAGCTTGATCACACCGTTGTAGCTATAGCCCGTCGACGGTGAGGAACTGAAAAAATTGCTCGTCGTTGCCGGCAAATTCAAAATAGAGGCCGCGCCCGATGTTGGCCACAGACCTTGTGCCGTGCCTGGGTTTGGGCACGACGCGCACAACGCACCCAGCATATTTTCCGAAATCTTGCTCGGCGCGACACTGTTTGCTTGGAGTATTGCCAGCGCATTGTTTACAAACGCTTCCGACGGCTCCGTGGCCACACCGGAAAGCCCGATGATGTATTGCTGTTTCTCGAAGGCCAGAAAATAAAAGAACTTGTTCTTGATGATCGGACCGCCCACGGTGAATCCGTAATTTTCATTGCGCAGTTCAGGAGACTTGACCGGATTCGTGCTTGGGCAGTTCGGATTTGCGCCCGAGCAGAAGAACGGCGACGGATCCGAGAACACTTCATTCCGCCAATAGAAATAGGCCGAACCGTTGATCTGGTTCCCGCCGCTCTTGAGCACCAGATTGACGGTGCCGCCCGCGTTCCGACCCGCTTCCGCGCCCGATTGCGTCTGCGCGGAGAATTCATCCACCGCATCCACCGGCATCACGACGCCGGCAATTCCCGAAACGCCGCCTTGATTCACCGCTGGAATGTTATGCCAGAAATCGTTGTTGTCCACGCCGTCGATCTGCCAGTTCATCTGGTTCGGACGCGTACCATTCAGCGAGCCGTAGCCGCCCACGGAATATCCCGAATAGCCGGGTGCGAGAGCGATCAATTGCGTGAAGTCCCGGCCGTTCAATGGCACATCCTGAACGATCTCGGAAGAGATAGTCGTGCTCTGTGCTTGCGTTGTCGTGTCGAGGCTCAAAGCCGCTGCCGACACTTCCACGGTCGTGGATTGCTGTTGCATGGAAAGCTTGATGGGAAGGTTATAGCTAGTCCCCGCTACCACTTCGACCTTGTCCACCGTATAGGGCGGGAATCCCGCAGCGGTGACCGTCACTTTGTAGAAGCCCAGCGAGAGATCCTGGAACGAGAATTGTCCGTCGCTGGTGCTTACCGTGTTGTGTTCAATTCCGGTTGCGGTTTCCGTCGCTTTGACCTGCGCGTTCGGCACGGAGGCCCCGGACGGATCGGTTACGCTTCCATTGATGGCCCCGCGA
>DASXMM010000609.1:0-9942 GCA_036495665.1 Candidatus Acidiferrum sp.
GCCATGCTGCCAGCATCCGATGTCAGAGCAAAATTCGGGAGCCGATTGGCACGCGCAATTCCAATTTGGGCGCTGGCGGAATGTAAGTTCTCTTCGGCTTGGCGCACATCCGGGCGCTGGTCCACAAGCTGCGAAGGAAGACTCACGGGTAGTTCCTGCGGCAGTTGTAGGCTCGAAAGTTCGAACTTTTCGGCAGGATCCTCACTGGGGAACGCGCCCGACAAAACGGCCAGGAGGTCACGTTGTTGGGCCAACTGTTTAAGCAGCGGCGGCAGAGCGGTGGTGACTTGAGCAAGTTGTGCTTCCTGCGCGGCAACTTCGAGGGAACCGACATAGCCTTTCGCAAACTGCGTGCGTAATGTCTGAAGCATGTTGGTGTTGATTTCGATGAGTTGACGCGTCGCGTCTATCTGCGCCCGCAAGGACGCCTCCTGAATAGCGGCGGCAGCAACGTTAGAACTCAAGGTGATATGCGTGGCGGCCAGAGCGAAACGGGCCTGCTGCTCCTGTGCCACGAGCGACTCCAAAGTCCTCCGATTCAGACCGAAAACATCCGGCACGAACGAAACGCTGACTTGCGGTGTGTATAGGCTGTAATTCAAGCCAGGCGTGTTAGTTACAGGCGAAAGGTTGCTCGATGACTTTGCCCGGGTCGCGGAAAAGCCTCCCGAGACACTGGGATAGAACGCGCCCTTTTGGGCCAGAACATTCTCCCTCGCTACTAGCAATGCTGCTTGCGCGGCTTTGAGGTCGGGATTGGCCTTCAGTGAACGCTCGATCAAGTCGTTGAGCGGCTTCGAATGAAACAACGTCCACCATTCGCCCGGAATGTCGCTCCCATCGGCAATATGTTGTGCTTTTCCAGCGGCGACGTTTGGAGTGCCGGTGGTTGTCGAGATTGGCGTAGGCGTATAACCGGGAACGTTGGGAGCAGGAGACTTCTTGAAGTTGGGACCCACCGCACAGCCGGCGAGGAGTAGCAGGGCCAGAGCTGCGATGAAGTGAGCGAGGCGCGATTTGATCGTGAGACTCATAGAAAATAATTCCTTAGGGCTTGCGGCTCAAATGAGTTCCGTCGATCGCCGCAGTGTTTCTGGCGCTCCGGTGTGCCGATCCGCCGATCGCCGCCGGGTTAGGACCGCGATGCCGCTGGTTGTTGGGCAATGGCCCGCTGTGTGAGACAACGCGTGACGGTCTCGGCGCCGCACCAGAATTTCTGATTGCGTCGTTCTTAGCTAACCCACTTTTTGCAGCGTTGCGGCCGGGCGCGTTCGAACGGTCCGAGTGATGCACACTCAACGCGGATCCAGATGCGGAGCGTTCCCGACTTGTCGGTGGCTGTTTCGTGCGACTCGGCTTTGTTAGGCTGCCAGGCTTGGGAACTCGACTCTTGTTGGGAACATGCGGCTGCCCCGGCCGCTTATCAGTGGGAACTCCCCCAGTGTGATATTTCTCGTTGCCACTCGAAGCGCCATGCGCGGCGTCACGTGGGTCGCGCGCGCCCGCGCGCGCGGAACCCTCAGAGGATGATTGCTGCGGTGGCGGATTTGATTGAGCGGCAAGCGGCCCAGCGTGCATCAAGGCGGTACAGCCAAAAATCATGAGAACGGAACAAGCAGTCTTCATGGGGCTGCAACCTCGGGTGCCGGCTTACTGTCGCCTCGGAGAAAGACCATTCGCAGCGCGGGAACCACGACCAAGAGCATGATGGGTCCAACCAACATGCCGCCGACGATCACCGTAGCGAGCGGACGCTGAACCTGGCTTCCGATGCCTGTGGAAATTGCTGCAGGAAAAAGTCCGATGCACGCGGAAAGTGCCGTCATCAGGAGCGGGCGCATACGAGTCGACGCGGCGCGGTACATCGCATCGGTGTGCGTTCCTCCCAGCGTTATCTCGTGGTTGTAGTAGCTGATCATGAGAATCCCATCCATGACGGAAACGCCAAAGAGCGAAACAAAACCAATCGCGGCGGAAATGCTGAGATTCAAACCGGAGACGTACAGCGCGAGGACGCCGCCGGCAACGGCGAAAGGGATGCCGGCCAGCGCCAAGAGGCAGTCGCGCAATGAATTGAACATGCTGTAAAGCAGCCCGAGGATTAACAGCAAGCTGATCGGCACAACGACCTCGAGCCGCTTCTTCGCCTCCTGGAGGTCCCCATATTCACCGGCCCAAACGAAGCGGTATCCAGCCGGCAGCTTCACGTTGCTTGCGATTCGCTCCTGGGCTTCGGCGACGGCGCTTCCGAGATCGCGGCCAAGAACGCTGAACTTCACGGGAATGAAGCGCTGCACGCTTTCGTGATAGATCCAGGCGGCGCCAGTATCCAAGGTGATCGTTGCGAGTTCGCTCAAGGGAATATAGGCGTTCGTTCCGCTACTGGTTTGGTAGCCCACCTTGATGTTGCGGATTTTTTCGATGCTGTCGCGGTAGCCAGGCGTGTAACGGACGACGAGATCGAACTGCCGGTCGCCTTCCAGAACTTGCGTTGCCACAACTCCGCCCATGGCTGCCTGAATCACGGAGTTGACATCACCGGAATTGAGGCCGTAGCGAGCGGCTCTTGCGCGATCCACTTTTATATTGAGATTCGGCTGTCCTAGAACCGGAAAAATGCCAAGGTCGGCAATCCCACGAACCTCATTCATTTGGTCTCGGACCTGCTCGGCTAGCTTCGTCAAGGTCTCGAGATTCGGTCCGATGATCTTGACGGAATTGACGCCTTTGACGCCCGAGATCGCTTCCTCGATGTTGTCCTCGATGTACTGGGAAAAGTTAAAGTTGACGCCCGGCAGTTCGTTGGTGAACTCGGCTTGGATTTGGTCGGTCAATTTATCTTTCGTAAGCCCTTTTGGCCAAGAGTCAAACGGCTTGAGCGGCGCGAATAGCTCCACGTTGGAGAATGGCGCGGCGTCGCTGCCGTCGTCTGGCCGGCCGTGCTGAGAAACGACGGTGACGACTTCGGGGTGTCTGAGAAGAATCTCGCGCATTTTTTTGGTTGCTGCTTCGCCGTCTTCGAGCGAGAGCGTGATCGGCATGGAAGCGCGAATCCAAAAGTTGCCTTCTTCCAGGTGAGGGAGAAATTCACTTCCCAGCCGCAAACCCAGAAGTGCGCCTGCGGCGAGAAACAAAACGCCGATGGCAACGGTAACGGCGCGATGCGCGAGGGCTAAACGCAGCGTGGGATTGTAGACCCGGTGCAAGATGCCGACGACGAAGGTCACGGATTCCTTCACATCTTTTGGAAGCAGAACCGAGGCGATGACGGGCGTGACGGTGAAGGTGGCAAACAAAGCTCCGGCAAGCGCATATCCGTAAGTACGGGCCATTGGGCCGAAGATCTGGCCTTCGACTCCCTGCATGGCGAACAGTGGCACGAAACCGGCTACCGTGATGAGCGCCGAAAATATAACCGCCTTGTCGACTTGTATCGAGCTGATCAAAATCAGCCGAAGGCGATCCGTCCATTGGACTGCCGCCGCTGCTTCCCCCGAGGCCTTGGTCGGATCCGAGCCCCAAAAGCCCTCTGCCAGGCGCTGCAGGTTTGCCCGTCTTTCCTCCGGGGGAGCCTGAAAGTTTCGGAAAATGTTTTCGACAAGGATTACCGCCGAGTTTACGATAATTCCGAAATCCACGGCGCCGACCGAAAGCAGATTCGCGCTTTCGCCACTGAGCACCAGTAGAATGGTCGCGAAGAGAAGCGCGAAAGGAATGTTCATTCCGACGATGATGGCGCTGCGAAGGTCGCCAAGAAAAATCCATTGAATCAAGAAGACCAGGATGCATCCGAGAATGAGGTTGTGCAGAACGGTGCTCGAGGTGACGTCAATCAGCGACGAACGGTCGTAGTAGGGAATAACCTTGACCCCAGCGGGCAAACTCCCATCGTGATTCATCTTGTCAATTTCTGCTTTGACTTTCGGAATCATCTGAGCGGTCTGCTCGGTGCGCCTCTGCACCACGATGGCGCCGACGACGTCATCCTGGTGATCGCGTCCTAAAATGCCAAGCCTGGGCCGGTAGCCGATGGAAACTTTGCCGACATCTCTTATCAAGATGGGGACGCCGTTTTGCTGGTTGAGAACCACATTCTCGATGTCGTCGACCTTAAATCCCTGGGTCAAATCATCGGTACCGCCGTCGTCAATCAGGCCGACGCCCCGAATGTTGATGGACTGCTGGCCAATGCGGATTTCGCGGCCACCCACATTGATGTTGGCGTTGCCGAGGGCGGTAAGGATTTGGGGAACAGTGACGTTGTAGGCTTCGAGCTTGTGCGGGTCCACCTCGACCTGAAATTCCTTCGTTGGTCCGCCCCAACTGTTGACCGCTGCGATGCCGGGAATAGTCAAGAGCCGTCGCAGGACAATCCAATCTTGCACGGTCCGCAGATTGGTGACTCCGAAATGCTCCGGGCCGATGACCTGATACCGATAGATTTCGCCCGTCGAGCTGTTCGCTTGGATTGTGGGCACCAGATTGCCCGGCAGGCTAATGTTCTGCTGCATCGCGACCGACGCCTGGCTATAGGCGAAGTAGTAGTCCACGCCGTACTTGAAAGTGACGCGAACAAACGAGAGGCCGTAGAACGAAGTAGAGCGAATGACGTCAATCCCCGGCGTGGTGTAAAGGCCGATTTCCATGGGACGCGTGTAGTAGCGCTCCATCTCCTCGGCGGATAGGCCCGGGGCTTGGGCCGTGATTTCCAGGATGACGGGAGTCGGGTTTGGATAGGCCTCGATGTTGAGCCGCTTAAAGGCAACAAGGCCGGCGCCGGCAAACAACAGCAGGCCCATCACGACAATTGCGCGGCGGCTGAGGCAAAAAGCTACGAGAGACTTGAACATGGCTTATCGTCGTTGCGCATGGAATCATCAGGCATGCATCTAGTCCGTTGGTGCAGCCTGAAGCATGTTGCTAAGGAAGAGAGCGCCATCCGTTACGACGAGTTCTCCCTGGTGCAAACCATCGAGAATTTGAACCCGGGCATCTCTTTGCAGGCCCGTTTTGATAATCCTTTGCACGAAACGTTTTCGATCCGTGGTCACCCAAGCGGTCATGCTGCCGTCGCTCTCGCGAACTACGCCGTTGGCTGGTATCGCAATGGCCTCGACGGGGTTCTGCACACGGATTACAAAGTTGGCGAGCATTCCAGGACGCAGCTCATTGCGGGAATCGTTGACCTCGGACCGGATGGTGACTCGATGGGTGTCCGGGTCAACAGCCGCATAAATTTTGGAGATCTTTCCGCGAAACACACGATCGGGATAGGCGGCGACTTTGACCTCAACCGGCTGGCCCGCGTGAAATAAGGGAAGATCGGTCTCGACTGGATTCGCCAGCATCCACTTGAGGGAAACGTCAGTGACGGTGTAAGGCGCCGGCGGATTTCCCGGCTGTACTAAAAGCCCTGGTGGTCCGTTGAAGGATGTGATCTGTCCGGATATGGGGCTGGGCACGACCAGCGTGGAATCAACTTTACGTGAAGCGACAATCTGATCTATTTCCGTTTCCGACTTGCCGAACACGCGAACGGCATCGCGTGCCGCCTTCAGAGCGCCCTCCGCGGTTTGTTGATCGGAAGTAGCCTGCTCTAATTCTCTTTGAGGTACACCGACATTGGTGGTGTAAAGGTCCTTCGCGCGCGCCAATTCCTTGGACGTCAGTTCCAAAGTTGCCGCGGCGCTGATCAGAGTGGACTCTGCCTGGATCAGATCGGGGCTATCAATCGTAAACAGGGGCTGGCCCTTGCGAACTTCGTCGCCCAGTTCAACGAGGCTCCTGATTATTTTCCCCTGATAGGAAGGATAGACCTGCACGGAGAGGTCGTCAGCGAAACTGATGCTGCCGACCGCTTCCTTTTCCACTGGAAAAGGATAGGTGCCCAGCGGCTCGATTTTGATAGCACTGAGTTGGCTCGTTGAGAGGTTCAAAACGGCTTCGGACTGCGGGGAGTTGGCTGATGAACTCTTCTCCTGCGGGGCGTTTTTCTCCGCGGATCGACCGCATCCAGACAAAAGAACGGCTGCCGTCGTTATGGCGACGATCATTACTGCCGCTGCTTTCTTGCTCAGGAGAAGGAGATGTTTCACGGAAGAGGCTTTAATCATTTGTTCGCATTCGAGTCGTTCCAATGACACCAACAGTAGGCCAGCCACTCAAGAGCCTGGCGTGCGCGAGCAAACTTCGAGCTTTGCTACGGCATCGGCCGCGTCGCGCATCTATTCAGTTATAGGGGAGGAGGTGGTATACCAGAGCCCTATCTTTCGGTCAGCAGAACCTATCTTTTGGCCGTTTCACATACAATTGTGGCTTGGGAACTTGGGCAATCCCACGTTATTTGACTGCGGACTATGGAATTCTCATCGATTTATTCGGAGGACAACCGCAAGCGATTCCTGGTGGTCGCCGCGCTTTTGATCGTCATTATCGCGGTCGTCGACTGGCAGACCAAACCGTTTATTTCCATCGGATTCCTGTACTTGTTTCCGATCCTTTTGGTCGCGGGCTTTCTGCCGCGTTGGCAGATTACTCTCATCGCTCTCGTTTGCGCGGTGCTCCAGGAACTTTTTAGCGAATTGCCGCCTAACGAGGCAATTTACCGGCTGTTGATGGCTTCCGCTGGATTCGTCGGAACCGGACTTTTCGTTTCCGAAATCATTCGGAATCGCCAACTGGCGCTGGATCATCTCGCGGAAGTCGAAAGGCAGACCGGACTCCGGAGGGAAATCGAAGAGCAGTTGCAGGTTTTAGTCGAGAGCAGCCCGGTTGCGATTGTCACCGTTGACTCGACTGGCGGCATTCTCCTTGCTAACGAAGCCAGTCAAAGTCTGCTGGCACCGGGAAGCAGCGCAATCGTTGGCCGGCCTATCGGTGAATTTCTCCCGGCCTTGCAAGCGGCGCTGCAAACGCCGCGGTCGCGACAATTCCGAACGGAACTCCGATGCCGGGCAAAGCGCGCGAACGGCGAAGTATTTCTCGCCGCTGTCTGGTTCTCGACCTACACAACTGCCAGAGGATCCCGGTTAGCCGCGCTCATCGTCGATCTCTCCGAGGACTTGAGAGACCGCGAAGACTTGAGCCTGGACTACCTTTTGAAAAATACGAAGATTCTGATGAGTGCGATCGCGCACGAGATCCGCAATCTGTCCGGCGCCGTACTTGTGGTGCACAAGAATCTGTCGCGCCTGCCGAGTTTGCAGAGCAATGAAGACTTCCGGGCACTCGGAACGTTGGTGGAAGGCCTTGGAAAACTCTCCGCGATGGAATTGCGGCCGGCAGTGGACCAGCATCTGGATGCTACCGAATTGTCGAGCGTCCTTGACGAATTGCGGGTCTTGCTCGAACCGTCGTATCGCGAGGCAGGGATCGAGGTCCTCTGGCAATTGCAGGATAATCTGCCTTTGGTATCTGCGGATCGTTACGGGCTGGCTCAGGTGTTTCTGAATTTATCGCTGAATAGCCTAAAAGCAATGACAGCCGCCGCGAAGAAGCAGCTCACGATCAGCAGTTCCGTCGAAGCCGATTCTGTGGTTATTCGTTTTGAGGATACCGGAGTGGGGGTATCCGCGCCTGACGTTCTGTTCAGACCGTTTCAGCAGGGACCGGATGCTACCGGGTTAGGGTTATACGTTTCTCGCGCCATTTTACGCAGTTGTGGCGGGGACCTTGTGTTTGAACCACGCCACGAGGGCTGTTGCTTTGCGGTCAGCATGGCGAAGACCGTCGAGAGGCAGGAGTCGTCCGTTGAGTAAGGCCGACCCGAAGAAAATCCGTTTGTTGCTGGTCGATGACCACGCGCTATTCCGCGAGAGCGTCGCGCGGCTCTTGGAGTCTGAACCAGGACTCGAAGTGGTTGCTCACTGCGGGTCGGCCATCGAGGCGCTGCGGATCATAAAGTCATCGCTTGAAATAGACATTGTGCTACTCGATCTAGATCTAGGCGCGGAACGGGGAGCAGAGTTTCTCGACGGTCTTCGGGATGTGCGCTTCCATGGAAAAGTGCTGCTCGTGACTGCCGGCGTAAACGACAGTGAGGTCCCCGGGCTGATTCGCCGAGGAATCAGTGGCGTCTTCATGAAACACGACGCGCCTGCGTTGTTGATTCAGGGTATCCGCGAGGCGATGGAGGGAAAGGCCCTGTTTGCACAGGACATGCTTCGAAGGGCGTTGGAAAGTACGCAGGCGCACAGCGCGGACCCGCGTCAGTCGAAGTTCACCGAGCGCGAGAGGCAGGTTCTATCGTTCGTCTTTGAGGGCTTTGCCAACAAACAAATTGCGGATCGATTGCAAATCTCGGAGACCGCGGTCAAAGCCTCATTGCAGCAACTCTTCGCCAAAACTGGTGTCAGAACGCGCAGCCAATTGGTCCGGGTAGCGTTAGAGCAATACCGCGATCAGCTTTAGTCCAGCGCCCACTCTCGGTTTCCAAGCAAATTAAGACGATCGGCCCAATCAATCCTTCGGTCCTACCGACATTCGAATTCCTAACAACATTCGAAGAACACCTGAGCGACTGATCAGGCGAGACGTGCGATTCCGGGGTAGCCGTCGTAGGCCGAATCGAAGCTGAGGATGCGGGGAATCTCGTGGTGCTCCATGATGGCGAGGTGCAGCGCGTCGCGGGCGGAGAGGCGCTTGACACGTGCGCGGGGGAACGCGAAGTGAGCCGGGGCGACGGGGCGCAGCGCGGGGCGCTAGTGGGGGGTGGCGGCGCGGATGGTGGTGGGCGGCGGGGATGGTGCGTGGGGGTCGGGGACGGGTGAAGGCGGGGGCGCAGGTTGATTTGTTGGGGTTGGGGCTGCGGGTGACGCCCATTCCAGGCGGCCGTTGCTATTGGCGACTTCGTAGACGATTTTGGTGAAGAGGCGGTCTTGCATGGCGGTGCGTTTCTTGTAGTCCACAACGTAGCTGACCGAGAATTCCAACGCTCCGGCGTTTACGGCGAGGGCGACAGTGGGTTCGAGCGGAGGGTTGGCGCTTCCATAGTCGTCACTGGCGATTTTCCAGGAGGCGTGGGCCTCAAGGAGGTATTCGCCAATGGCGTCTTTGGCGGAGCGCAGAAGCATCTCCCTGGCGAACTGATCATCGCTGGCGGTGGTGAACACGACTTTAATCTCGTCCCAGATAAAACGGAAACCTTGCGAATAGTTGAAAACGGGGACCTTCAAGACGATGTTGTTGGGAACGCGAACAATGCGGCCGTTGTACAAGTCCTTGCTGACCCAGTTGCCGGTTTCCATCACGGTAGTTCGCAGAAGACCGATGTCGATGACGTCGCCGCGCGTGTCGCCGATCTGAACGCGGTCTCCGACGGAGTACAGCTTTGAAAAACCGATGGAGAAAGCGCCCGCAAGGCTGGCCACGACGTCTTGAAGAGCTACGGCAACACCGGCGCCGACGACACCGAGGGTAACACTGAGGCGGCCCAAGCGATCTTCAAAAAGGATCGCGAGGAAAAGAAGAATGACGAGGTAGCCTATAAAGACAATGAATTTGCGGACTTTGTAACGTGAGTCGGCGCGGCCGAAGCGCCGGGGCAGAGTTTGTTCGAGCACGCGAAATATGGCGTGGATGACGAGGATGCCGACACCGGCGGCAATCCACTTTTGGAAGTGCGAAAGAGAAACAGAGTGATTCAAGAAGTCAATCATTCGGCATTCATCCGGCCAACGTCATTGTTGGTTGTTGGTTGCGGCCAGGGTGCGGAATAAGAATACCAAATGCCCCCAAACAAGCGAAACCTTGCTGCTATGGACAGGGATCTGCTCGCGGAGTTTACTCAGAAAGAATGAAGGGATGGCGGAGAGGGTGGGATTCGAACCCACGGTACGGTTTCCCGTACGCTCGCTTTCGAGGCGAGTACTTTCAACCGCTCAGTCACCTCTCCGCGGTTGTGGCCAGCTCAATCGTAGCAAGGGTTCGGGGTTCGGGCAATCC
>DASXMM010000610.1:0-4807 GCA_036495665.1 Candidatus Acidiferrum sp.
GTGGTTGAGCCTTCGGCGCCGATCGATTTGGCGACGGGCGAGCACATTACTGTAAGGACGAAATACTACGATTACGGCGTGGTGTGCATTGAGCTGGAATTGCCGTTTGAATGCGACTGGGACTCGCTCGTTGTGCAATCCAGCCGGTGGATTGGGGCGGCCGAACTGGAAAATCGCGCTAACGAGTTGCTCCCCGTCGCTTTGAAGCGCATCCGAGGGGCGCTCATTCGGCCATATAGCACCCGCCTCAAGGAGGACTACTTCATCGTTCACCTGCCGGAGATTATCGCCGCGGACGGCAAACCGACAGCCGCTGCGGATCTGCTGGCCTCGCACGCGCGGGAGATTGCGCAGTTGGTTCGCGGGGAAGAATTGGCGCTGTCGGAGGCGGAGCGGCAAGAGGTGTTGCAATCGGCGATTTCGTATTCGCGGACCGATCTTCTTATCGTGGGGTGGTCGGGCGCGTTGATTTATGGCAACACGGAGGTCGCGGCCGTGACCATCCAGATGCTGGAGTATGCGAACACGCAGCTTTTGGAGTTTCGCTATTACGACAGCTTGCTCACGCAGTTGTTAGATGGAGTTTACCGGTCGCTGGAGCGCAAGAGCGGCGTGTTTGCGGCGTGGCGGCTGTCGCGCGAGGCGGCGCGGCTCAACACGATTCGATTGGATGTGATGGAGTTGACGGAGAAAGTCGACAACGCGATCAAGTTTTTGAGCGATATGTTTTACGCGCGGCTGTATGGATTGGCCTCGGCGAAAGTCGGCGTGCCGGACTATCGGAGGTTGGTGGACCAGAAGCTGCGCACGGCGGGCGAGCTTTACAGATTCATGGTGGATCAGTTTAATCAGACGCGGAGCTTCGTTTTGGAACTGGCGATCGTGTTTATTCTGATTGTGGATTTGTTCTTTCTATTTCGCGGGAACGGGAAGTAGTTGCGAATTCGATTTGCAAGGTGAGCGCGTGGATCGTTGACCCTTCGTCCCGGGTGCCGCTGCCGATTCGGCCCCTCGCAAAAGGGCCGGGCGGGTGTACAATGCGGGCCGTTGGGGGTCCATGGGCAGACATTTTGTCTTGAACGGCGGCGGCGAATCTCTCCAGTTTAAAAACGCGCAACGGAAGCCAAACGGAAGTACGGCTTCGATGCATGTGTTCAGCTCATTCACGGGAAAAACGAATCGACCCCACGATACCGGGCGAAGCAGAAACCTGCTCCACCCGGTCGTTTTTTGAATACACCTAGTAAGGAATTTGGCGATGGCGGTTTACGAGTATGGCTCTGCCGACAGACAAGCACCTTACGGCCCGGATTATCGAACGAAAGGACTTGTCGGAGGACTTGTGGTTGATTCGCGTTGATCCGGGCGGCCCGTTTTCGTTTAAGGCCGGGCAGTACGCCACACTTGGCGTGGAGCATGAGGACAAGCGCATCGAGCGGGCTTATTCGATTGTTTCTTCGCCGTACGAAGAGGGGCTGGAGTTTTTTATCGAGCTTGTCCCGCAGGGCGCGCTGACGCCGCATCTTTACAAACTGAATGTCGGCGACACGATGCTGTGCCGAAAAATTTCCAAGGGGCGGTTTACGCTGGATTTGAGGAGTGGGCGGACGAATCATCTTCTGCTTGCTACCGTGACAGGGATTGCTCCGTTTGTGAGTTATGTCCGCACCGTGTACAAAGATTGGAAAACCGGGGAAAACGCAATGCCTGGTCCGCACAAACTGTTCTGTATACACGGGGGAAGCCGTTCGTGGGAGTTCGGCTACCGCGAAGAATTGGAGCGCATCGCCGAAGAGGTGCCGTGGTTCAAATATGTCGCGACGATAAGCCGTCCGTGGGAAGACACAGCGTGGAAGGGGCAGACCGGGCGCGTCGATGATTTGGTGCGAATGTATGTCGACAAATGGGGGTTGAAACCGGCGGATACGACGGGATATCTTTGCGGCCATCCGAGCATGTGCGAAAACGGGCAAGGGATTTTGACGCGCGCGGGCTGGCAAAGAGGCTCGACGTTTGAAGAAGTGTATTTCATTCCTGGAAAAGAAGCAGGAGCCGGATAGATCGGCGCTGATTTCACTGACAATTTTTTTTTGCGGTGGTCGCGGCGTGGATTCGGGGTAGAATGCCGCGCGGATGGACCAAGACTGGGATCGTGGTTGAGTTTTGAAGTGGTGGTGAGAATTCCGGAGGAAGTTTCATGATTGTCGGAGTGCCACGAGAGAGTTTTCCTGGAGAGCGGCGTGTGGCGATGGTGCCCGCGGTTATTCCGAGCCTCGCGAAAGCGGGCCTCGAAGTTGTTGTAGAAGCGGGCGCGGGAAAAGAAGCCGGTTACTTGGACGCGGAGTATGCGGCCAAGGGCGCAAGACTTTTGCCAAGCCGCGCCGACGTCTTCGCCGCCGCTGACATTGTCATTCAGCTGCTTTGCTATGGTTCGAACGACAAGACGGGGAAAGCTGATGTTCCTCTCTATCGTCCAAATCAAGCGTTGATTGGATTTTTGCGTCCGTTGGGATCGCTGGACACCATTCAGGAGATCGCGTCGAAGGGAGTGACGGCATTTTCGATCGAGCTGATGCCGCGTACCACACGCGCTCAAAGCATGGACGCGCTTTCGTCGATGGCGACCATTAGCGGGTACAAAGCGGTGTTGATTGCCGCGGACAGCCTGCCCAAGCTTTTTCCGATGATGACCACCGCAGCCGGGACGATCACGCCTGCTCGCGTTTTTATTATCGGATGCGGTGTCGCTGGCTTGCAGGCCATCGCCACGGCGCGACGATTGGGCGCGGTTGTATCCGCTTACGACTTGCGGCCCGCCGTGAAAGAGCAGGTGCAAAGCCTGGGCGGACGGTTCGTGGAGATCGCGGTTGAGGCCAAGGACGCGCAAGACGCGCGCGGTTACGCTACCGCCCAGGGCGAGGAGTTCTACAAGAAGCAACGCGAACTGCTTGGAAAAGTGATTGCCGAAAGCGATGTAGTCGTGACGGCGGCGGTCATTCCGGGAAAAAAATCACCGATTCTTGTGACCAAGGAAATGGTCGATGGAATGGCGCCAGGGTCGGTGCTTGTCGATCTTGCGGCCGAACGCGGAGGAAACTGCGAGCTTACGCGCGCCGGCGAAAAGGTCGAAGAGCACGGAGTCAGCATCATCGGTTCGATCAACCTGGCCAGCACAGTTCCCTATCACGCGAGCCAGATGTACGCGAAAAATGTGGCGACCTTTCTCTTGTACATGGTGAAAGACGGCAAGCTGCAGATTAATCCCCAGGATGAAATCGTGCGCGACACGCTGTTGACCCAGGATGGAGAAATAGTAAACGCCAGGCTTCGCGAAATTTATAAGCTCCCGGCGCTGGTTGCCAAATCTTAAGGAGGCATGAATGCCCGCGGATTTTATTTCGAGTCTGTTTGTGTTCATTCTGTCGGCGTTTTTAGGTATCGAGCTGATTAAGCGCGTTTCGCCGCTGCTGCACACTCCGTTGATGTCCTTGACGAATGCGCTCGATGCGATCGTCGTCGTCGCGGCCATCATTATCGCCGGGCGGCACGAGACGCGGCTGGCCACCATTCTCGGGTTGATCGCCGTCGCGGCCTCCTTCAGCAACATGGTCGGCGGCTTTGTGATTACCGACCGCATGTTGGGCATGTTCAAAACCGGTAAGGCGGCGAAAAAACCATGAGCGCTGCCGACACACAACAGCTTATCGATTTCTCATACATCGTCGCGGCCATCGGATTTATTTTGGCGATCAAGTGGCTGGGTTCACCGGTCACCGCCAAGCGCGGCGTTCTTGTTGGCGAGATTGCTTCGGCCTGCGCGGTGATTGCGACTTTGTACGATCCACAGGTCAGCCACTACAAGTGGATCATCATCACGCTCATCATCGGCGCTGCCGTCGGCGTTCCGTTGGGCATGGTGAAGATGACGGCGGTGCCTCAGCGAACCGCGTTAAGCCACGCATTTGGCGCGCTTTCGGCGGCGTTGATTGGAATCGCGGAATATTACGTCTCGGCGCCCTCCGTCCCAAAATTTCAGATGGCGGAGATCGGGCTGGAAGTGATTATCGGCTCGCTGACCTTTACAGGCAGCTTGATCGCCGCCGGCAAGCTGCAGGAAATTCTGCCGCAGCGGCCCATCACCTATAAAGGGCAGAACATTGTGAGCTTGACGGTCCTCGCTGCCGCGCTGGGCCTCGTGGTCGCTCTCGTCATTCATCCGGAAATGACTTTTCTCTTTCCCATCATGATCGGTGTGGCGTTGATTTTTGGAATTATGCTGGTGACCCCCATCGGGGGCGCGGACATGCCTACCGTGATTTCGCTTTTGAACTCCTACGCCGGCTTTTCCGCTTCGCTGCTCGGGTTTGTACTCAATAACAAAGTCCTGATTGTTGCGGGCGCGCTTGACGGTGCTTCGGGCTTCATCCTGTCTGTGATTATGTGCAAGGCCATGAATCGCTCGTTCACCAACGTGCTCTTCGGCGCGTTTGGCCAGGTGCAAACTTCGACCGCCGGCGCAAAAGAAGAGCGCGCCGTGAAGAGCGCCTCTCCGGAAGACGCCGCGGCGATTCTTGGCTCGGCGAATACGGTGGTCATCGTTCCGGGCTACGGAATGGCCGTCGCTCAGGCGCAGCACAAGGTGCGCGAACTCTACGACATTCTTACGAAAAAAGGCATCGACGTGCGCTTCGGCATTCACCCTGTGGCGGGACGCATGCCCGGCCACATGAACGTACTGTTGGCCGAGGCGGACATTCCTTATGACCGGTTGATGGAGATGGATCAGATCAACGGCGACCTGCCGCAA
>DASXMM010000611.1:0-3664 GCA_036495665.1 Candidatus Acidiferrum sp.
CTGCTGTGAACATGCAAAAGAGTCTTGCCGAACTGAACACGATCTCTGGCAAGCCGCCCCTCAGCATTGGAATCGGCATTCACACCGGAGAAGCCGTTGTGGGATTCCTCGGCACCGAGCGCCGCATGGATTACACCGCGATCGGCGACACGGTCAACGTGGCTTCGCGCCTCACGTCTCAGGCTGGCCCCGCCCAAATTGTGATTTCCGCCGCGACGCACTGCCAGATCGCCCGCGAGATTTCTTGCTGCCCGCTCCCGCCGATGAAACTCAAAGGCCGCGATGAACCTATCGAAGTCCACGAGGTACTTTGGCGCGACCCGCTTCCGCAGTTTCCGCCCGCGACGGGTTTCAAACCCACTGCAACCGGGTTCGACTGAGGCACAATAGGGTCAAGCGCTGCCGTTAATGTGCCGCGGCGCCATTCGAAGCGCCTGCGACTTTTGCCGGCAAATATTTTTTCTCGACCGAAGCAACTACCACGTAATTTGGGTCCACCATCTCCGTCAGATGAATTTTCGCTACCTTCGAAAGCAGCTCGTAGGCATCCAGTTCAGAGAGGCCGTAGTCGGCGTGAATCCACGCGACCAGCTCGGTGAACGCGATCCGCACCGCATCATCCACCGGCCGGTAAATCCCTGTCGTCATGATCTCCTTGTCGTTCTCGAACCTCGGCCAACCCGTTTTCCTCCCTTTCACGACGTCGAACTGCAGGCGCACGCGCATCGGCACTTCGATCGCGCTGCCAGCCACTTCGCCATCGCCCATGGCTGCGTGCCCATCGCCAAAATAAAACAACGCACCTGACACGTTAACGGGCAGATACAGCGTGTTGCCCACGCTCACTTCCGGCGCATCCATATTCCCGCCAAACTCCGCCGGAACAATTGAGCTGCGAGCCTCGCCGTTGGCAGGCGCCACACCGATACAGCCCAGAAATGGATGCATCGGAATCTTCACTTTGAAGTTCGAATCGAGCGCCTGAAACGTCGCCGTGTTGCCCGCGTGATCGATGGGATAAAACCAAATCTTCTCCGCCAGCGGCTCTTTCTCAAGTACCGGCGTGTAGTGCGTCGAATTAATCGTTCCAAATCCCGGAGAAAATGCGCCGACTCCTTGATTGCCGTCCACTTGTAAATCCAATATTCGAACGACCAACGTGTCGCCAGGCTCGGCCCCTTCGATGAAGAACGGCCCCGTAAGAGGGTTGTCGCCCTTTGCCATCGCCGTCGTATCGCCGGGCTTCTGTATGCCGTTGCCAAAACAATCCAGCGAGTTCGCTTCGAGAATATTTCCGCGTCGCAGACGAGCCACAGGAGGCGCAACGCCGAAAACGTATTTCACATTGTCGATGGTTCCCGTGTACCGCACCACTTGCTGGCCCGCATCTTGCCCAGCTTGCGGCGGCATCGCGGGACACTTCGCACACGCCACCAACGCCAGCAATCCTGCAACCAACATGCGTGTCATAAATCGCCTCCTCAAGAAAAGGAATCCCGTGAGTGCATCACACGATCACAGCGAAGTCAATCAAGGCGAAATGCAATGTCTTAGCGCCATAATTCTGTCACCCCTCCGCGGCAACGTGAAAATGTCGCCCTGTGAGACAAACCGCATCGCCTTACGCCAGATTCCTTCGCTCCTGGAGAATTTTCTCCAGCGTGGTCGCCCGACGGAAAAACAATCGCCTTCGCGTCAGGCCTCTCTTCCGTTGCCGTCTCTCACTTGCAGGAGCGGGGCTCGCCCCGCCGACCTTTGCTACACTTTCTCCATGAAATCGGCCAAGTCTGGTGCTCTTCGCATCGTCTCCCTAGCCCCAAGCGCCACTTCCATCCTCTGCGCCATTGGCGCAAAACAATATCTACTCGGCGTAACAAAATGGTGCCCCGACGTAGCCCCCGTCAAAGGCCTCCCAAAACTCGGCGACTGCTGGCATCTGGATTCCGTCGACGAAATCCTAAAACTCAAACCTTCCCTGGTGATCGGATCCGTTCCGTTCAAGACAGAAACACTTGCGAAACTCTTGGATCATCCGCTCAACTTCCTGGCCAAAAATCCGAGAACTCTTGCCGACATCGAAAACGACATTCGCCTGTTAGGCCGCATCACAACTCATGCCGCACAAGCCGAGCGCCTCATCGCAAAAATGCGCCGCGAATTTGCTTCGATTACGAAAAAGAGCCGCGATCTGGAAACACGTCTGCGCGTCTACTGCGAAGCGTGGCCAAACCCCAGAATCAGTTCCCCACCCTGGGTCGCCGAACTCGTGAAAATCTGCGGCGCCGAAATGGTCCTTCCGCCCGGTCAAAAAGTAACCGATGAACGAGTCGCCCAAGCGCAGCCCGACGTAATCGTTCTGGCCTGGGCCGCAACAGGCGACAAGGCTAAACCCCGAAAGTCCTACCAAGTTACCGCCTGGAAAGACCTTCCCGCCATTCGCAACAAACATGTCTACGTAGTCCGGGACGAACTCCTCAACACGCCCGGCCCGCCGCTCCTCGCCGGAGCAAAAAAGCTGTTCCAAATCTTCCAGGAAGTCGCCGCCCAGGAACCCAAACCATGAAAATCATCGTAGCCGCTGTGATCGAGCGCGCCGACCGCCGCATCCTCATCGGCCAACGCCGCCGCGAAGACACCTCTCCCCTCAAGTGGGAGTTTCCCGGCGGGAAAATAGAAGAAGGCGAAACGCCCGAAGTCGCTCTAGGCCGCGAACTCCGCGAAGAATTAAATGTCGAACTGGAAAAATGCGTGGAAATTGCCCGCCTGCGTCACACCTACGCCGCGCCGCCGGGAGAATTGGAGATTCGCTTTTACGCCGCAGGCATTAAGGAAAGTACGCCAATGCCAATCGAGTTCGAGCAAATCGTTTGGGTCCTCCCCAAAGAACTAGCCGATTACGATTTTCTCGCCGCTAATGCTCGGCTGATCGCACAACTAGCAACCGGCAAAATCAAGCCTGCCGAAATCCTGGCGAAGGTCTGACCGCATACGCTTGCACGCGTTTAGCATTAAAAACATGCGCAGCGGAATCCATATGACGGTGCGGGGCTCTCTCGGTTACGAGATGACCGGATTCGGCTTATCCGGATTGATTCCCAAATCCTTGATCGCTGTCTCCACGACCGATTTCTCGATCTTGCCGTCTGTAAACAGCTCGTGGAGCGTCGCGAGCGTGATGAAACGCGAATCCACTTCGAAGAATTCGCGCAATGAGGTGCGGCCTTCGCTTCGACCGAAACCATCCGTGCCGAGCGTGGCGAGGCGGCGCGGCACCCACTTACTGATCATCAGAGGCAGCGTCTTTAAATAATCTGAAGCCGCCACGAGAACGCCTGGCGCGTCGCCGAGAGTCTTCGTGACATACGGAACCCGCGGTTTCTCGCCGGGATGCAGGCGATTCCACCGTTCCGTTTCGTTTCCGTCGACATAAAGCTCTTTGTAGCTCGTTACGCTCCACACGTCGGCGGCTACGCCGTACTTCGTTTCCAGAATTTCCTGGGCGCGAAGCGCCTCGTTCAGGATGGCGCCGCTGCCAAATAGCTGCGCTCGAAGTTTCGACTTAGGATTCGCCGCCGCGCGGAAGCGATACATCCCTTTCAAGATGCCATCTTTCACATCGCCCGGCATCGGAGGCATGGCGTACTGCTCGTTCATAACCGTTATG
>DASXMM010000612.1:0-3749 GCA_036495665.1 Candidatus Acidiferrum sp.
GTTTCCGGATCCAAATACCGCAACGTGTTGGTGCCGTCACTGAGAATCAAGTGCGAACCGTCGTGCGCCAGCCCCCAACCCTCGCCGTAATAATGAAATTCCCGCAACTTCCGAAAGCTGCGCAAGTCATACACAAAACCCACCTTCGAAAGCCAAGTCAGCTGATAAATCTTCCCGCGAAAAATCGTCAACCCTTCTCCAAAATATTCAGCACCCAAATCGGTCTTCTGCAAAACCCTCCCGCTCTCCAAATCCACTTTCCGCACCGAGGACTGCCCCCTCTCCCCCGTACTCTCATAAAGAAACCCATCAAAATATTCCAACCCCTGCGTAAACGCTTGCGGATCATGCGGGTAAGTCTTCAAGACTTTTACGCTAAGCACGGGCACAGGTTTCTCGACACCTTGAGAACCCGCTCGAAGAGCACCGGTGTACTCGCGCCAATCCCCGCCTCTGGCAAGCGCATACAGACAACCAGCCACGAAAAAGGCCACCATGGCCGTCGCCGGACGCGTCAACCCGCCACGAACCCAAGACTTGCAGCGCATACACCCAGCCTCGCAGGTCACGAGCATGTCGCGAGACACTCGCGCACCTGCTTTGCATTCACTTCCAAACGGCGAACTTCGCATCGCATTGTCCGCGGATGAGTTGAAAATATCTCCACGTCGGCATCAGACAAACCTCGGCGGTGACCCGCGCCCCAGCGGTGCTTGACGGGGAAGGCGAATTCTTTCCAGTCGCTGATGGACCACTGCCCAACACGATCACGGTTCTACGCCATTCATATCTGCCGGGCTCGTAGCTCGGAAGCCATCGGGGATCCGCATCTATTTTCTTAAGCCATAGCTGCGCGCTGGCTGGCGACGCGCACGCGATCCAACTCTGGTGCCTCAAGCCGCGCCTATTTCTTTCCGCCTCGAGTTTTTCAAGAATCTGGCCGGTGGGCGCTGCCTCACTCAGCGCGCACTCTTCCGGCAGCATCATTGGTGGCTCGCCAGCCGCTAACAACGAAATGCATGATCGCTCGAACGGGAACCAGATGAGAAAAAGCGCTACTCCCAAGAACGCGAAGACAAGCAAAAACCATCCAATCGTTCTGATCCGCTTTTGCGTCGTGTTCACAGCAAAGGTCATGTGGGTTCTCGCTAAAGACCGCACCTGCTCACCTACTCTGGCCCATTTATTCTAGACTCTTATCATGGACCTTCTTCGCGACCTCGGCCGCACTCTACTGATCCTCGCTGCCGTCCTCGCCATACTCGGCGCCGTGCTCTATTTCAGCGGAGGCAAACTCCCCTTCCGCCTGGGCAAACTCCCCGGCGACATCGTCCACCGGGGCGAACGCACCACTTTCTATTTCCCGATCGTCACCTGCCTCATCCTCAGCGCCGCTCTCTCCTTCGTCTTCTGGCTCTTCTCCCACTTCCGCCGCTAACCGCATCAAATTTCCCAGCGTGACCCGCTCTCCTGATATATAGTTCCCGCGTCCAACATGCAGAAACAAACGTTTCGCTCGCCAATCCACACTGGGGGCCTCTTCATGAAAATCGCCGTGATCACGTTCGCCGCAACTCTAGCCTTCGCGAGCGCAGCACCTACCTCCGCGCAGCAACAATCCGCCACACGCCCCTCGCAGCAACCCGCGCCCGATCCCTTTGCTGGCGTGCCGCCCGCCAAGCCCGGCGACGTAAACTCGATCGACAGCATCATGGCCGCCGTCTACGACGTCATCTCCGGCCCTCCCGGCCCTCGTGACTGGGATCGTTTCCGCTCTCTGTTCATCCCCACCGCCCGTCTCACTTCCGCCACTAAAGCCCCGGACGGCTCCGTCCGCGTTCATCCCAACACTGTCGAAGACTACGCCACACGTGGCGGCGCCTATTTCCTTAAGAATGGCTTCTTCGAAAAGCCCATCGTGAATCGCGTCCAGAATTTCGGCAACGTCGCCCAAGTCTTCAGCAGCTACGAATCCCGCCACGCCCCAGGCGAAGCGCCCTTTGCACGCGGCATCAACAGCTTTCAACTGCTCAACGATGGCAAACGCTGGTGGGTTGTCAGCATCCTTTGGGATGAAGAGCGCCCCGACAATCCCATCCCCAAGGAATTCTCAGCCAGACACTGATTTGGCGATTTCTACCATTCCCGCTCGTGGTTTAACCTGCCGGGCGCCCTAGCTTTACGCCGCTACCGTCACCTATACTCATTCTTGCATGCGGTTGCCTGCTTCGATTCGCCCCTCCCTCTTCGCGCACTCGCTTGCCGTGCGCCTTCTTTTCGTTGTTCTCTTTTTCGCCTGTGCCACCCCCGCCGAGAACATCAAAGACATCCACCCCACCAGCTACGTCACCGACCTCGCCCACGTCATCAACGCCGACTCCAAGACCCGCCTCGAAAGTCTCTGCCTCGAACTCGAACAAAAAACCGGCGCTCAAATGGCCATCGTCACCGTTCGCTCCCTGGAAAACGAAACCGTCGAGCAATACGGCAACGAACTCTTCAAGCAACTCGGCGTCGGCGACAAAAAAGAAAGCCGCGGCGTCCTTCTCCTGATCGCCCCAACCGAACGCAAATACTGGACCGAAGTCGGCTACGGCCTCGAGCCCGTCATCAATGACGCTCGCGCGGGCGACGCGGGCCGCCTTATGCGCTCCTACTTCATCCAGGGAAATTACAGCGCTGGCATCGAAGCCGCCGCCTGGCAACTCGCCAAATACATCGCCGACGATCGCGGCGTCACCCTTTCCGGCGCTCCGCCTGCGCGTCCGGTCCGCCCGGCCGATAACAACCGTTCCATCCCGATCTTCCCGATTATCATCTTCATTTTCGTTGTCATCAGCATTCTCAGAGCCCTGGCCGGAGGCGGCCGCGGGGGCCGGCCAGGCAGCGGCTGGTGGATCGGCCCCATCATCGGCGGCATGCTCGGCGGCGGTGGTGGCGGCTTTGGCGGCAGTTCAGGCGGTGGTGGCGGAGGCTTCGGCGGATTTGGCGGTGGAAGCAGCGGCGGCGGTGGCGCCGGCGGCAGTTGGTAAACGAAGTTGGCGAAATGGATTGTGTAACGAAGGAGCGGTAGCAAAATGCTGTCGACAGAATCAAAACTGACCGATCTCGTAAGCCGCCTGAAAGAATTCGCCGCGGCGAATCTTGAATCCGTGATTCTCTACGGCTCCGCCGCCCGTGGCGACTTCAAAGAAGGCCACTCCGATCTGAACATCCTCTGCGTCCTGCGCTCGGTAGCCGCTCGCGAACTAGCTCGCGTCACTCCAGTCGTCCACTGGTGGTGCAAAGATCAAAACGAGCCCGCCCCATTGTTTTTCACCGCCGAAGAGCTGCGCACCTCCGCCGACGTCTTCTCCATCGAACTCCTCGACATGCAGGACAGCCGCCGCGTTCTTTTCGGCGCTGATATCGTCGACGGCATCCCCGTCCCCATGAATCTCCACCGTGTCCAAGTCGAACACGATCTACGCACGCTCCTCCTAAAGCTCCGCCAGCATTTTCTCCTCACCGGCCAAAAAGAAAGCGAGCTGCGCGCCGCCGCCGCAAAATCCTCCTCCAGCGCCGTTGCCCTCCTGCGCCACGCCCTGATCGCCTTTGACGAAGAGCCGCCCGCCTCCGCCCACGAAATCTTCGCCCGCATTGCCGCGCTTACCGGTGTTGACGCCCAAGCCTTCGCAGCCGTACACAAACTCCGCGACCGCCACGCACACGCCGACGACATCGTTCGCACCTACGGCCAATACCTAAAC
>DASXMM010000613.1:0-17087 GCA_036495665.1 Candidatus Acidiferrum sp.
GTCATACAGCGACAGTGACGCTGACAGTAACGGCGATGGGTGGGGGCACGGGGAATGCGATCAGTATTAATTTTGTGGGCAGTGGAACAGCGATGGCGGCGACGGAGACGGCGGGGGTGGCGGCGGAGAGTAACTGGAACCGGGAGCAGGGAGCGAGCAACAGCACGGGGCAAGGATTGGTGGACGACACGGGGAGCGCCACAACGGCCAGTGTGGTGTGGAGATCGGACAATGTGTGGGTGCTGCCGATCACGGACCAGGCGGGGAACGTGCGGATGATGGAAGGGTATCTGGACACGGGGAGCGGAGACACGACGACCGTGACGGTGAGCGGACTACCGTCGGATGCGAATGGGTATACGGTGTACGTGTACGCGGACGGGGACAACAAGAGTGCGAGCCGAACGGGAGTGTATCAGGTGAGCGGGACGGGGATCACCACGACGAGCATCAGTTTGACGGACAAGGCGAACACCAACTTTAGCGGGACGTTCACGCGGGCAACGAGCAGCAGTCCAGACGGGAATTATGTGGTGTTCACAATACCGAATGTGAGCGGGTTCACATTGTCGGCGATCCCGAGCACGGCCTCGGATGGGACGCAGCGGGCGCCGGTGAATGGGATCCAGATCGTGCCGAACTGAAAAACTGCAAATGGATGTCGATAGGGACACGATTTCTCCGATGTTCATTCTCGCCCTAAAGAAAGAGTCGGCTTGGAATTCGTCTGGCGTCAATCAGCTAGCACCGTATGATGCGGGGTCCATCGACACGCCGAATCAAGCCCCTTTGAAACCTGATTCCCGGAACTACTTCTGGATTGGACTGATCTACCGAACCAGATTTTGTGAAATTGATCAGGGACTTTCTGAGTTGCAAATCCAGCGGTGAGCCATGCAACGGAAAAGGGGCGTCCAGCAACGCGGCTTGACGTCTAGTGCAGCGCACAGCAATATACGCCAGCTTTTCGGAGGACGATGAATGTGGTTTGCGAAGTACTTCCGCGTTGTCTTTGCCTTGGGTACATATCTCTTAGTCCTGTGTGTGATTCCCACAGACGGGCAGAAGACCCAGGAAGCACGGAACATCGTCCCCCAAGTGCAGCAATACATGGGGGCACTCGTCAACGCAAATCGCTTCAGTGGTTCGATTTTGATCGCGCGTAATGGGACGGTGCTTCTACGTGCTGGGTACGGAAAGGCTGGGTTGGAGCCGCCTACAGCAAACACACCGGCAAGCCGCTTCCGAGTGAATTCGATTGCGGACCAATTCAGTGCTGTTGGTATCCTGCAACTCGAAAGCGTGGGCAAGTTGAACATCACAGACTCGATCTGCAAGTACCTTTCTGAGTGTCCTTCGGCTTGGCAGAAAGTCGAAATAGTCCACCTGCTCACCCACACATCCGGCATTGCGGATGAGCAGGGGCACGCCGCTTCCCCAGACACCTCCACGCAGGGCATGACTTTCATCAAGGACCAAATCCTGGAATCCGAGCCGGGCAGCAAAGTCAAATACAGCAACTCCAATTACGAATTGGTGCGTGTGATCCTCGACAAAGTCTCCGGCGAGAAGTACCCGGAATATTTGCGCCGGCACATCTTCGAACCGGCTCAAATGAATGAGACTGATTTCGAAGAAGGCCGAGGAGCTATTGCGCAGCCTCTATCACTTGAAGGCAACAAGCTAGTTCCCGAGAACGGGAGCGCCCCCTTGACATCCCACAACACAGGGACTGTGTATTCTACGGTAGAAGACCTCTATCTCTGGGACCAAATTCTTCGCACAGAGCGGTTGGTCCCTAGGAAATACATCGAGGAAATGTTTACGCCCTACCGTGACGGTTACGGTTTTGCATGGAAAGTACTCAAAGAATTCAGCCGCGAGGCGGAAGAGCAATCGGCCAGCGCGGGAGGTTTTTCGAGCTCCATTCGACGCTATCCGGATGACAATGTTTGCGTCATTGTCCTGGCCAATTTGGGCAACATTGATGTGACAAGAATCAGCCACGACCTTGCCGAAATCGTGTTCGGCAAGCATTCTGAATTGCCGACGGGGCCTATGCCACAAAGATAGCTCCCGCAACGTCAGGTACCCCTGAGGCGACGTAGGCCAAAATACTTCGCATAGAGGGAAAGGAAATGACACGGCTGTGACCGTCTAAAGTGCGTCTTTCCCTCAATCTACCCACATAAATTAATACAATTCAACAAGATACAGTATTATTGGCAGAAGGAGATTGGCAGGTCAACTGCTGTGAATCGCGCTAGGGCATCTTGGCGGAATAGTGCTAATCTTCTTGGTGATGTGGAGGCCCTTGTCGCAATTTGAGACTGACGAACGGATAGAGGTTAGGGCGTGAGTTCCAGACGCATCCTGGTTACAGGGCACCATGGCTACATTGGTGCAGTGCTCGCGAGGCTACTGAGGGAAGCCGGGCACGAGGTTGTCGGCTTGGATAGCGATTTATTTGTGAACAATCGCTTCGTCGGCCAAGTTGCGGAAATACCAAGCCTTATCAGGGACTTGCGTGATGTCCAGCCCGCCGATCTCGAAGGTTTCGAGAACGTGGTCCATCTGGCGGCTCTGTCGAATGATCCACTCGGCGATCTGAACCCGGAGCTAACCTACAAGATTAACCACAAAGCCTCCATGCAGTTGGCCCGCCTGGCCAAGAAGGCTGGGGTCCGCAGGTTCCTCTTCTCCTCTTCCTGTAGTACGTACGGCGCTGCAGGGTCGAGTATGTTGGATGAACTCGCCCCGTTTAATCCGGTCACGCCCTATGCTGAATCCAAGGTTCTGGTAGAGAGGGAATTAACGAGTCTCGCAGATCAGGATTTCAGCCCGATATTTTTAAGAAACACCACGGCTTATGGTGTCTCGCCCTATATGCGCTTCGACATCGTTCTCAACAATTTGGTCGCGTGGGCTTACACGACAGGAAAGGTGACGATTCAATCCGATGGGACGCCGTGGCGCCCGTTGATTCACATCGAGGACATTTGCCGGGCCTTTATTGCCGCCCTGGAAGCGCCTGTCGAAATAATCCACAATCAGGCTTTCAACGTAGGCATCACTGAAGAGAACTATCAGGTGCGGGAACTCGCTCAGGTTGTGCAAGAGACGGTTCCTGGTTGTGCCATCGACTACTCGCCGAACGGCGGGCCCGATCCTCGCTCGTATCGGGTGAATTTCGACAAAATCAAGAGCGCGCTTCCCGGTTTCCAACCAAAGTGGAACATTCGGCGTGGCGCTCAGGAATTGTATGATGCCTGCCGTGCGGCGAAGTTGACCTTTGAAGATTTTGAGGGTCCGCGCTTCAAACGCATCACGCATATCCGCAAGTTGCTTGCGGATGGACAGCTTGACTCGCAGCTTCGATGGACGAGTACAAGGCCAGTTGGTGTCCCCGCGGCGTCGGCAGTTTAACGCGGATGCTCGTTTAACCGGGAGCGTGAGGCGGTGATCTTTAAGCCGACGGAATTGCCCGGTGCGTTCGTCATCGAACTGGAAAGGCATGAAGACGCTCGAGGGTATTTTGCACGAACATTTTGCGAAGCGGAATTCGCTGCTCACGGTCTGGAGACTCGAGTCGCGCAGTGCAGTGTTTCCTTCAATCGGAGAAAAGGCACGCTGCGCGGAATGCATTACCAGGTGTCTCCGTTGGAAGAGGTCAAGCTGGTGCGGTGCTGTCGCGGCGCCATATTTGATGTCATCATCGATCTAAGACGCGACTCGCCGGCGTTTAAGGGGCATTTTGCAGTCCAGCTCGACGAGCGCAGTGGCAAAATGCTTTATGTCCCAGCTGGAATGGCCCACGGTTTTCAGACGCTTGAGGATGGCACCGAAGTCTTTTACCAAATGTCCCAGGATTACTCAGCTGAACATTCGCGGGGTGTTCGTTGGGACGACCCAGTTTTTGGAATCTCTTGGCCAGAAGCGGAACGGACAATTCTGGAACGCGACCAAAGCTATCCCGATTTTATCTAGGATTCGATGACCGCCAGAAACATAATTGCCGAGGCAAGGATTGACCCAAACGCGGCCGAGCTTGGGGAGCATCTCTATTCCTTTGTTTCCGAGCTCTATCCCATTTGCCGCAGCATCACCGGCAATGGGCTCCGCGAAACCTTTCGCCGCGTCGCGGAAAGAATTCCGCTTCAGCTTCACGAAGTGCCCAGCGGAACGCAAGTCTTCGACTGGACCGTTCCCCGCGAGTGGAATATTCGGGATGCCTACGTAATGAATTCGCGTGGCGAACGAGTCATTGATTTCAAGCGCTCCAATCTTCACGTGGTGAATTACAGTGTCCCGGTTCGAAAGAAAGTTTCGCTGCGTGAATTAAAAAAACATCTCCATTCTCTACCCGATCAGCCGGACTGGATTCCGTACCGGACGTCCTACTACCGCGAAACCTGGGGCTTTTGCATCACTCAGCGGGAACTGGATGGCCTTCCAGACGACGAATATGAAGCCGTTATCGATTCTTCCTTGGAAGACGGCAGCCTTTCCTATGGGGAATTGCTATTGCCAGGAAAAACGAATGATGAAATCCTGGTATCCACGCATTGTTGCCATCCATCGCTTTGTAACGATAATCTCTCCGGCATTACGGTCGCTACCTTTCTCGCGCAAGCGTTAACCCAACAAACGCGCCGTTACTCGTACCGTTTTTTGTTTATCCCGGGCACCATCGGTTCCATCACCTGGCTGAGCAGGAATGAACAGGTGGTGCCGCGGATTAAACACGGCTTGGTTCTTGCGTGTGTCGGCGATCGAGGAGGGTTCTCCTACAAAAAATCGCGCCGCGGGAACGCGGAAATCGACCGGGCGGTGTTACACGCACTGAATTACTCTGGCGAAGATTACAAGATTCGTGATTTTTCACCTTACGGCTATGACGAGCGCCAGTATTGTTCGCTGGGCTTCAATCTTCCAGTAGGCTGTCTCAACCGGACATCTCATGGCGAGTTTCCCGAGTATCACACGTCGGCTGACAATTTGGATTTCGTTTCAACGGAAGCCCTCGCGGGCACATACTGGCGGTGCCTCGAAATTTTCCAGATCCTTGAGCACAATCGCGTATACCGGAATCTGAATCCGAAGTGCGAGCCACAACTCGGAAAACGCGGATTGTATCGTGAGCTTGGTGGTCAAGTGGATGCACAGGTTCGGGAGCTTGCCATGCTTTGGGTTCTAAATCTTTCCGACGGCGAGAATTCTCTGCTGGACATTGCCGAGCTTTCCAAATTGCGATTTGGGACCATACAACAGGCTGCCGCCACCTTGGAACAGCACGGACTTTTGACACTTGAACGGCCGGAGGAACCATGAATTCGATTTTCTTTGACGTTGCCGCTTCCGACGAAAATCGTCGCAAACGCCTCTATGAAGGGCAATTGTTGGTTTTTGGACCACGGCCCAGTTCGCTCTTACTCTGCGAATTGGCCCGCGAAATGTCGGCGGAAGCTTTTGCTCCGCTCAATCCCATTGAAGCGCAGCATCATTTGGCGGTCGAACGCTTCGCCGCTATTCTTGCGGAATTAAAACCAAAGTTCATTCATCATCCGAAAAGCAAGCAGCTCATTCAGAACCTGCTTCTCGAGATGGGATGCGATCTGGAGAAAACTTACTTTGACGTACCGCGCCTGCGGACTTCCACACATGCAGGCTATTTAACGTCAGGAATTTCCTATGCTTTTCACCCGCACCGTGACACCTGGTATTCCGCACCTTTCTGCCAGATCAACTGGTGGTTGCCCATCTATGAAATTCAACCCGAGAACGTGATGGCGTTCCATCCGCGTTATTGGACGCAACCGGTCAAGAATGGATCACACGACTACAACTATCAAGAGTGGAACCGTACCAGCCGGAGAATCGCCGCACAGCAAATCGGCACGGACACGCGCAAACAGCCTCGCCCCGAAGAACCCATGGAACTTGATCCGCAAATCCGAGTGATCTGCCCGCCGGGCGGGATACTTCTGTTTTCGGCGGCGCAGATGCACTCCACGGTTCCCAACACATCAGGACACACCCGGTTCAGTATAGATTTTCGAACAGTGCACTCCGATGACGTGGTGGGGCGACGCGGTTCTCCGAATATCGATTCCGATTGTACGGGAACCTGTATGGTCGACTATTTGAGAGGAACTGATCTCGCCCATTTTCCAGACGCAGTTATCGGCATGTACGACACTCCTCCCCACAATGGAATCGAGGTCCCAGCCGCTGCCGGTTCACAATCAAAGTCCTAGAAGGGTAAAGCATTGGCCATACGGGAATCCATTTACTACGGCATGAAATTCGACAAATCCAAAGAGCTTCAGCCGAAAGCGCACGCGCTTATCCCTGGAGGCGCGCATGTCTATGCAAAAGGTGACGATCAATATCCGGTCAATGCGCCGGGATTTATCGTACGCGGAAACGGATGCCATGTTTGGGACTCCGATGGGAACGAGTTCATTGAGTATGGAATGGGACTGCGGTCCGTCAGTCTGGGGCACGGCTATCCGTCCGTAGTCGAAGCGGCTCACCGCCAAATGCTCTGCGGGTCCAACTTCTCACGGCCCAGTCCAGTCGAAGCGGAGTGCGCGGAAATACTTGCTTCCTTTATTCCTTCCGCAGAGATGGTCAAATTTTCAAAAAATGGTTCCGACGTCACCACCGCGGCGGTGAAGCTCGCTCGCGCCTACACAGGCCGGGACATGGTTGCAGTGTGCGCTGACCAGCCGTTCTTTTCGGTTGACGACTGGTTTATCGGGAGTACGCCGTTTTCGGCTGGCATTCCAAAGGCTATTCGAGACCTTACAGTCAAGTTCCGCTACAATGACCTGGAAAGCCTTCGGCAGCTCTTCCTCCAATTCCCCGGCCGCATTGCTTGCGTAATTCTTGAAGCAGAGACCGCTTTGGCGCCAGCACTGGGTTTCCTGGAAGGATTGCAGGACCTTGTCCGGGCAAACGGCGCCGTTTTTATTCTGGATGAAATGATTACCGGGTTCCGCTGGCATCTGGGCGGAGCGCAAAGTTATTACGGTTTGCATCCCGACCTTTCGACCTTCGGGAAAGCTATGGCTAATGGTTTCTCAGTTGCCGCATTAGCTGGCCGCCGGGAACTGATGGAGCTCGGAGGGCTGCATCACGACAAAGAGCGGGTCTTCCTCTTGTCCACAACCCACGGCTCTGAAACACATGGGCTGGCGGCCGCGATCGAAACCATGCGCGTCTATCGGAGCGAAGGGGTGATCGAGCATCTTTATCGCCAGGGCGAGCGCCTGAGGAAAGAAATCAACGGCGTGTCGAAATCGCTTGGCCTCGATGAACACTTTAAAGTTCTGGGTAAAGCGCCGAATCTGGTCTATGCGACGCTCGACGAATCCAAGAAAAACTCGCAGTCCTTTCGCGCGTTGTTTCTCCAAGAAACCCTGCAGCAGGGACTTCTAATGCCCTCATTGGTGGTCAGCTTCTCCCATAGCGACGAAGATATTGACCGCACCATCGATGGTATTGGCAAGGCTCTGCGGGTTTATCGAAACGCATTGGAACAGAGAGTTGAAAAGTATTTAGTAGGCCGTCCGTTGAAGCCAGTTTTCAGGAAGTTCAATTGAACGGAGCCGGTTAATCGGCCCGGATTCCTTGGCCCAGTCTGGTATCAGACGAGTATGATGATGCGCCAACCAGAAATATTGAGTGACAAGGCTGATGTTTTATCACCTCTTATGTGCAGAACTTGCCGATTTTGTGGGACTCCGCTGCAACGGACTTTTGTGGATTTAGGGATGTCACCTCTCTGCGAGAGTTACTTGAGCGCAGAGGAGCTCAATCAGGGCGAAGCATTCTATCCCTTGCACGTCTATATCTGCGAAGCTTGTCTACTCGTCCAGTTGCAAGAATACGTGAGCGCCGAATCTATTTTCACCGAATATGCCTACTTCTCTTCGTATTCCGATAGTTGGCTTGTTCACGCGAAGAATTACACCGATCAAATGATCGAGCGCTTCGGTGTGGGCCGGGGCAGTCAGGTTGTGGAACTCGCCAGCAATGACGGTTATCTGCTTCAGTATTTCGTCGCTCGCGAGGTCCCCGTCCTCGGCATCGAACCGGCAGCGAATGTGGCTGCGGCTGCTCTCAAGAAGAATGTTCCAACGTTGGTGAAATTTTTCAACCGCGAACTGGCAACCGAATTGGCCGCAGAAGGAAAACGTGCGGATTTACTCGTCGGCAACAACGTGCTGGCCCAAGTGCCCGATCTTAACAGCTTCGTCGAGGGCATAAAAATCCTGCTCGCGGAACGAGGAGTGATCACTCTGGAATTCCCGCATCTGCTTCGCCTCATCGAGGAGAACCAGTTTGATACCATCTACCACGAGCATTTTTATTATTTCTCGCTGATCACCGCGGAAGCGATTCTGGCGGCCCACGGTTTGCGGGTTTTCGATGTTGAGAAACTGGCTACACACGGCGGGTCCTTACGAATCTATGCGTCGCATGCAGACGACGACTCCAAACCCACTGGGCCGCGAGTCAACGAACTCCGCGAAAGGGAAGAATCGAACGGTCTCGACCGCTTGGAACGTTACGCCTCGTTTGCTGAGCAGGTACGAGAAACGAAACGCGCGCTATTGGAGTTTCTTATCGCAGCTAAACGCCAAGGGAAGACCATCGCGGGCTACGGCGCACCAGGGAAAGGCAACACCTTGCTGAACCATTGTGGTATTCGAACCGATTTCCTCGAGTACACAACGGACCGCAATCCTTACAAACAAGGCAAATTCCTGCCCGGGACGCACATTCCAATTTATGCACCAGAGCGCATTCGGCAAACCAAACCGGACTATCTGTTGGTCCTGCCGTGGAACCTGAAGGACGAGATTATGGAACAGAATGCGTACATTCGTGATTGGGGCGGCCAGTTCCTCGTCCCTATTCCGCGCGTCAGGATCTTCGCGTGACCATGAGCAACAGTAATTCGACAAACGCCGCCTCGGTCCAATGTCCAGTCTGTGAATCGGCCGACTGTCTCGATTTCCTCGAAGTTTCGGGGCTGCCCGTCAATGTTGGCGCTCTGTGTTCCAGTCGGGAGCAAGCCCGCATCGCGCCGAAAGGCGACTTGAAACTCGCCTTTTGCAAAGAATGCAGCTATGTATGGAACCGCAGCTACGAACCCGGAAAGCACGAATACGTTCCAGGTTACGAGATTTCGCTACACTTCTCACCGGTCTATCAAAGCTTTCTTGACAATCTAGCCCAACATCTCGTGGAAGCCTACCGCCTCCAGAAGGCGACGGTACTCGAGATCGCATGTGGAACGGGTCATTTCCTTCGGATGCTGTGCAAACTCGGCAGCAACCGCGGAATCGGGATAGACCCGGTTTTGGTGCACGAAGGAATAGAACAGCTGGACTCTACAGAAATTAGGTTCATCCGCGACAAGTTCTCAGAACGTTATGCGGATTTGCAATACGATTTCGTTTGCTGCCGCCAGGCGCTCCACGCGATTGAGAATCCCAAGGATCTGCTACAGTTAGTTTGCCGGACCATCGGAAGAGAGCGCCGAACCCCAGTTTATTTCGAGGTAGTTAATGCGAGCGAGCAGTTCCGCAGCCAAAATATCTGGCAGCTGATATACGAATATTATTCTTTTTTCACTCCTGCGTCCTTGGCTCGGCTGTTTTCAGTGTGCGGATTCGATATCCGGTCGGCACAACCATGCTACGCAGGCGGCCAGTACCTGCAAATCGAAGCAGTTTCAGGAAACGGGTCTAATGCGAAGAGTCAAACTTCTCGAACAGAAATCGAAGCCACTTTGAAAGATGTGCTCGCATTCGCCGGGGGACTTCGCGACAAGATTGCGCGCTGGGAAGAAAAGTTCGAACAGATTCACAAATCGGGCCAACGCGTGATCGCGTGGGGCGCTGGCGGGCGGGGGATCAATTTCCTCAATCTTGTTCGGGCGAGCCTTCTTGTGCCTTATGTCGTGGACATCAATCCAACTCGCTGCGGCGGATTCATTCCCGGCACCGGTCAGGAAGTCGTCGCTCCAGAATTCCTGCGGGAATATCGGCCTGATATTCTCCTGCTGACTAATCCGACATACGAAGAGGAAGTCCGGAAAAAAGTCGAAGAAATGCACATTAGTTGCGAGTTCCTGACGGCGAAGTAAGAGAAGGAGCGTTATGAAAGTGGTATTGTTCTGTGGCGGTTTGGGTCTGCGATTACGGGATTACGCCGACCACATTCCGAAGCCGATGGTCCAGATCGGCTACCGCCCGATTCTATGGCATGTGATGAAATACTACGCGCACTTCGGGCACCGGGATTTTGTTCTGTGCCTCGGGTACCGGGGCGATCTCATCAAGCAGTACTTTCTTACTTATAACGAGTGTCTTTCAAACGACTTCGTATTTTCGCAGGGCGGCAAAGATCTTCAGCTTGCGAACAGCGACATTCACGATTGGAAGATCACCTTTGCCGATACTGGCATCAGTTCAAACGTCGGGCAACGATTGCGAGCAGTCGAAAAATACGTGGGCGACGAGGACTTGTTTCTGGCGAACTACTGCGATGGCTTGACCGACCTTCATTTTCCAACTTACCTAGAGTATGCGCGTCAGCAGGGTACCGTTGCGACCTTTGCCAGCGTTAGGCCGAGCTTGAGCTACCACGTGGTGCGGACGGCCGCGGACGGTCTCGTTACCGAAATTAAAGAATTAATGCACTCCGACATTCGTATCAACGGCGGGCTCTTTGTCTTCAAGAAGGACATTTTCAAACATCTGAACCGTGGTGAAGAACTTGTACTGCAACCGTTCCAGCGGCTGATTCAGGAAAAGCAGCTCGCCGCCTACGAATACGATGGATACTTCGGGGCCATGGACACTTTTAAAGACAAGCAGCAACTCGACGATCTCTACGAGAGCGGCAAGGCCCCTTGGGAGGTCTGGAAAAAAGCGGATGTTGAAACTACCAAAGCGTGGAACCAGGGCGAGACGGCCGTTGCCACAGGTACGTCGCGAGTGCCGCTCACTGACCGCCATGCTTAGTTTTGCTCTCGGTGACAAACAGCGGCCCTTGCGCCGGGTGCTTTGTCTAGGCGCGCATTGCGACGACATCGAAATCGGCTGCGGCGGTACTCTCCTCCGTTTGCAGAAGCAGAATCCCCGTTTAGAATTTTATTGGGTGGTTTTCAGTTCCACGCCGAAGAGGAAACGAGAAGCGGCAAAATCGGCCCAGCTTTTCTTAAGCTCGGCTGGTGCTTCTCGGGTCGTCATTAAAAAGTTTCGCGATAGTTATTTCCCTAGTCAGAGCTCTCGGATTAAGGATTCGTTCGAACTGCTGCAAAAATCGTTCGCTCCGGATCTAGTTTTCACCCATTGTCGCGGCGACCTGCACCAGGATCATAGCTTGATCTGCGAGTTGACCTGGAACAGTTTCCGGAACCATCTGATTCTGGAATACGAGATTCCGAAATACGAAGGCGACTTGGGTTCGCCCAATTTCTTTGTTGGCCTCCCGGAATCGCTCTGTCGTCAAAAGATTGACCTCATCTTGCGCTGCTTCGAGTCTCAGAAAAGCAAGCACTGGTTTGAGGAAGAGACCTTCCGCGCTCTGCTGCGCTTGCGCGGAATCGAATCTAACGTTCCGGAAAAGTATGCCGAAGGATTCTATTGCCGTAAACTGGCGCTATAAGAGTGATGCGATCGCGACTCTAGTTAGCACGGCGAGGCCTCAAGCGCCTTGCCCGGTAAACAGACAAGTTTGAGCAGGATCCGATGACAACAGCAGTTGGAAAAGTACCTCGCGTTAGCATCGGCATCGCCGTGTACAACGGTGAGCGATTTCTTTCCAAGAATCTCGATTCGTTGCTGGCACAGACATTCCTGGATTATGAGATTATTATCTGCGATAACTGCTCGAATGATGCGACCGAACAGATTTGCCGTTCGTACGCCACGACGGACTGCCGTATTCGATATCATCGCAACACCGAAAATATCGGAGCTCCCAGAAACTTTAACCTCGCCGCTACTCTCTCTCGCGGCGAGTATTTCAAGTGGTCTGCAGCCGATGATCTTTGTGCTCCGGCGATGGTCGAGCGGTGCGTCGAGGTTCTCGACCGTAGAACCGACGTGGTGCTTTGCTATCCGAAAACACGCCTGATTGACGAAAATGGGGTGGCTGTTGAGGATTATGAAGATCGGCTCGATATACAGCTGGAGTCCCCAAACTGGCGCCTTGCCCATCTGCTCTCGAAGATTCGGATGTGCAACGCCGTGTTTGGGTTGATTCGTTCAAGTGCGCTAAAGCAGACACGTCTCTACGGGACGTATGCGAACTCGGATCTGGCGTTTCTTGCTGAACTCGCTTTGCGCGGCGCTTTTGTCGAACTGCCAGAGACGCTTTTCTTCCGCAGAACTTTTGAACTATCCGCTGTGAAGTACCGTTCGCCCTATGAACGGATGGCCATGTTCGAACCGAATCGTGCCGGTGAGCTCTCGTTTCCCAATTGGAAGCTATTGCTCGGTTTCTTGTCCGCGATCCGCAGGGCGCCCATAAGTTGGGCCCAGAAATTACGCTGCTATGTTCAAATGCACATTTGGCTGAAGCGCTGGCGGGCAGGCCTGAGTGACGACTTGGTGGTTGCCTTTCAATATTTCATGCGTTCCCGTTTCGGCTTTGATGTGTAATTCTCGACAGGGAGACAGTTCACTGTGACACGTCCGAACGTCTCGGTCCTACTCCCGACATACAACCGGGCGAAATTCATCGCCGAGTCTCTTAAGAGCGTATTTGCCCAAACACTCCCGCCCAGCCAAGTCATTGTCATTAACGATGGATCGACCGACCACACCACAGCCGCGCTTGAACCATTCAAACGGCGAATTGAGTACCTGGAAACGGAGAATCGCGGCAAGCCATCGGCATTAAATCTCGGCATGGCTCAAGTCACGGGCGAATACGTATGGATCATGGATGACGACGACGTCGCCATGAGTGATGCCGTGGAACGCCACGTCGCCATTCTTGAGAGCCGCCCTGAACTGGGCTGGACCTACAGTAGTTATGTCGAATCGCTTACATCTGAAGAAAACGCTCGAATCGCCCCTCAAAAAGAGAAGGCGTTGCCGAATTTTCCCAAAGAGGAGTTCCTGATCCGCCTGATGGAAGAGAGTTTTCTGATCCATCCTACAATTCTAGTACGGACATCTTGCTATCGACAGAGCGGGCCATTCCGAGCCGAACTAGTCCGTTGCCAGGACTACGAAATGTCAGTGCGATTGGCACGCAAATTTGCATGTGAAAGAGTCGCGGGGCCAACGATTTACCATCGCTTGCATCGAGAACCTCGGGGCAGTGCAGGGGACACGTTCAGCGTCGACCAAATCTACGAAAAATGGCTTGAATACATGCAGCTCTTCTTCCGCGAGTTACATAGAGAAATGCCGCTGAGTGAGTACCTGCCCGAGGGCCACGTTTCTGGTGGCAAGGCATTGGATCTGCGTTACGCTTATCTCAGACGGATGGGAATTATGGCAAGAAAGCGGCTATATGACGAGATGATCGAAGATCTACGGCTGGCGCAAGAGAGTTCAGATCAGGCCCGGGTGCTCTCAACTGCAGAGGAACAACTACTCCGCGAAACATTCAATTTCATAAATGATCCGCTGTTCTTCAAGAAAGATCTTCTGCGAAGAATTCGATCGGTCTGCCCCGGTTCTCTAGGCTTCGCCATCCGACGCGAGCTCATTCGTTGCTTATACTGGAGTGCTGTCGGTGCCGGGCGTAGAAGAAATGTTTCTGGAGTAGCCATCTCGGCATCGGCAGCGATGCAATTGGCAGGAATAGGGGTCTTGCGTTTATTTTTTCGAGATAGGAAGTCCAATCGGACAGCGATGAACTCGGATTCCCATGACTAAATCTATGTGCACTAAACGATGGAACTGAGCGTGATCATTTGCACCTGGAACCGCGCGGAGCATCTTCGCCAAGCTCTCGGCAGCTTGCAGGAATGTCGACTTCCGACCGGCGTGGAGTGGGAAGTTATAATCGTAGACAATAATTCCACGGATAATACCAGTACTGTTTGCGAGGAATTTCTCCGGCGAGAGCCGCAACGTTGCAGATACATTGTCGAAAAACGGCAGGGCAAGTCCTTTGCATTGAACACAGGAATTGAAAATGCCCGGGGCAGAATCCTGTCGTTCACCGATGACGATGTGATTGTGCATCCCGCTTGGTTAGCCGAGACGATTCGAATGTTTGAATCTTCTACGTGTGTCGGCGTCAGCGGCAAAATCGTCCCTCTTTGGAACTCCGATAAGCCAGCTTGGCTCACAACCGAGGGCCCCTACAAACTTCTGCCTGCCATCGTGAGCTACGATCTCGGTGAGCATCCCTGCGAACTTAAAGCTCCCGCTCTCGGTGCAAACCTATCTTTCAAAAAAGAGATTTTTGAAAAATATGGATTATTTCGCACGGATCTGGGCCCAACCAGGGGAAGCGAGATTCGAGGCGAGGATAATGAACTGTGCTGGCGCTTATTGCACGCTGGCGAGCGGCTCCTTTATGCACCGATGGCAATCGTCTATCATCCAGTCGAGATGCGAAGAATAAATAAGCGTTATTTTCAAGCTTGGTACTATGGAATGGGACAGTCGCGACCACGTGTCGAGCGCGCTCCAGAGAGTGCCGTGCGCTACTTTGGGTTTCCGAAGTACATGATCCGATGGTACGTCAGAGATTTTCTCCTATGGGTCACGAGCCTGTCCCCCAAGCGAAGGTTTTATTACAAACTTCAGTTCTGTGCCACAAAAGGCCAAATGATGGAAGAGAAAACGATCTGGCAGGACCAGAATCAACAGCCGCGTACAGACAGCACGTAGTTGCGCGTCTACTCGGCCTGTTCCATTTTTTGCAGCGTGCTTTCCAGATGCGGCGGAGCATTTCGAAGTGATTAAAATTGCAACATCGATACTGCACTTGGGATGGAATCAAAACCTCAAAGCTGTCTTGAGGCACCCAACCGCTGAACACATGAGCACCATTGTCTCGATTCCTTTTAATTTATTTTAATGATCTCTTCGTACGCTCTGACTAACCTGGATGTGGTATAACCCCGGGCAGGAAAATCGTCAAGCATCCGCAAGGTCGCGTGAAAGACGACCGACCGAGGGAGTGGTGGTGGTTTCCTACTTGTCTCAAGGACTCAATTCGGCAGGATTCCCGGGCATCGCTCCCGGACGGGAACGGCTCGGCAGTCTTGGCGGCCGCCATAAGATGGACGTCTTGCTTGTCGTACTGGTGCTCATTGGTACCGGTCTGAGGTTGTGGCAGTACATCGCAAACACGTCGCTCTGGCTCGATGAAATCCTACTGGCTAGCAACATTCTGCACCGGTCGATGCGAGACCTCCTTATCCTGCCACTCAGCTATAGTCAAATGGCACCGAAAGGCTTTCTGTTTTTAGAGAAGCTCGCGACGCTGTCACTTGGTAGGAGTGACTACGTATTGAGGCTCGTTCCGCAACTGTGCTCGCTCGCGGCCCTAGCTGGCTTCTGGCGGATAGTCAGACGGATCCTTCGTGGGTTGGCAGCTCCCATCGCGTTGGCACTGTTCGCTACGGCGGCACCTTTGGTGGCCTTCGGATCAGAGGTGAAGCAGTACTCCGTCGACGTCGCGGTCGCGGTATTTCTTCTCTGGCTCTCCCTCGATCTTGCAGGCCGTGACCTAACGCTCAGGCGCGCTCTCTGGGCGGGAATAGCGGGCGCGGCCTCGGTATGGTTCTCGCAACCGGCGGTACTCGTGGTTTTCGCTCTAGCGATCTCGCTCGCTGTGATCGCTTGGTCCGCGCCCAGCGCCCTTCGCATCCGGAGGTTGCTCTCCCTCGTTCCCATGTTGGCCATGTGGGGAGTCTCCGCGCTTGCCGCGACATTCGTCGCGCTGGCTAGCATGACACCCGATACGCTCAAGTTCATGCGTTTGTTCTGGGCGCCGGGCTTGCTACCAATCAATCGATGGCAGGAGTACGAAACCCTCTGGCCATTGGACCAACTGAGAGCCTTAACTGGAGTGGGGGGCCAAGCCAGCCTTGGCTACCTGCTGCCAGAGTGTTACCTTTTGTTAGCTGCCTTCGGCTTCTGGCTGCTTTGGCGTAGGCTGGGCATTGTCGTTGCGCTTTTCATGGCGCCAATCGCCGTAACCCTCGCCGCCGCGGTCGCCCGCCAATACCCATTCAGTGATCGACTGATTCTCTTTCTTGTGCCGAACTTTTTCGTCGCCATCGCGACGCCCATCGAATGGATATACTGTAAAGTGGCCTCATCCTCGCTGTATGCTGGCTGGTTAGTGGCTATTGTGCTCCTGGGCCCTGCCTTCTATCCGATGGTTTTGTTGCCGCCCCCTTACCGAGTCGAGGACATGAAGTCCGTAATATCCCACCTACAAGGAAAATGGCGACCCGGTGACACAGTATACTTGTACTACAACGGCAGCTTGCCATTTATCTTTTATAGTAAAGATTACGGATTTGATAATAAAGACTATAAAGTAGGACGGTGCCATCGAGGCGATAACCGAGGCTATTTTGAAGAGCTCGACATGTTTCGCGGGTGCCCCCGCCTCTGGGTTGTGCTAACCCACGCGTGGCCTTCTTTCAAAGAGCGAGACGACATCTTGCACTACCTCGACACGATAGGCCTGCGCCGCGATGACTTCGCGGTGCAATCGCGCTTCGTAGGTAATTGGGGACTCCCAGCAGAGGTGTTGCTGTACGACCTCAGCGACACTCGCCGTCTCGGCAATACTTCGGCGGCATCATTTTCTCTGATGGGTACTAAGTCTCCGAGCCCACTTCAGGGTTGCGGCGAAGGCCCGCTGGTCATGGTGCCACCTAGGAGCCCTTGAGTTGCTGGACCTCGCTCAATTGTAAGAAGGGGGCAATATGGTGCCTTCTTCGAAACTCATAAGGTGTTTTTTTCATCCCTGTCTTGAATCTTGCTGCGCTTGGCTGGAACTAGAAGCCATCTCATAAATGCCTCAGGAGGATAACGGCGCAAGCGAGTTGAACCATCCCGAGGAAGTTCTCTGGG
>DASXMM010000614.1:0-17679 GCA_036495665.1 Candidatus Acidiferrum sp.
CGCGGCAATCCGCTGTGCGGAACGAATTCGGCAGCAGAACTCGCCTTCAGCGCGTTGGATCGCCGCCGATGCGCTCCGCGAACTGAAAAGCGAAGCAGTGCAAGCGCGGCTTCAAAAGAAAGCAGTCTGAGAAATGGCCGAGAAAGCGAATCGAACTCTCAAAGTTCGTCGCGCGCGGGTCAGCGACGCACCGCAACTGGCGCGACTCTGCGGCCAGCTTGGTTATCCGACGGCCGGCGCCGAGATCACAAAAAGGCTATACAAACTGAAGCCCGCTTCGCAAAACGCATTGTTTGTGGCGGAATCTCCAGATGCAGGGGTTGTCGGCTGGACGCACGTCAGCGTTACCCATCTCGTCGATGTTGGCACACGCGCGGAATTGAACGGCCTCATCGTGGCCGAAGGCCAGCGGAGCCTTGGCGCAGGCGCGCGGCTGCTCGAAGCCGCCGAGGACTGGGCGCGCAAACACGGCTGCCCTTGCATGTCGGTCCGCTCAAACGTCATCCGCGATCGCGCCCACAAATTCTATGAACGTCAGGGGTACGAACACTACAAAACGCAGAAGGCCTTTCGCAAAACGCTCTAACCTCTCAGCTCTCGCGGCCGATTGCTCTCAGTCGGCAAACCAATCCTCGAGCGTGGCAAGGTATATCGCATTACGATATACTTGTTCGATGGGACTGGACATCACCCCCTCGGAGTATCGCGCCCTCGCGGAATTGCGCTATCGCATCCGGCACTTTTTACGCGAAGGTGATGCCAAAGCGCGGGCCGTAGGTCTCGAGCCCCAGCAGTACTTGATGCTCCTTGCCATTCGCGGTCTGCCCGAAAGCAGCGAAGCCACCATTCAGACGCTTGCCGAGCGCCTCGCCCTGAAACACCACAGCGCCGTCGAACTCGTTGACCGTCTTGAAACACATGGCTACGTCCGTCGTACACGCAGCCGCGACGACCGTCGCCGCGTGTTCGTCTCGCTTCTGCCGCGCGGTGAACGTCTCCTCGAACAAGTCGCGCGCAACCGCATCAGCGAGCTCCGTTCCACCGGCGAAGCTCTGGTCGGCGCGATCGAAGCCCTCCTAGAACGCGGCCAGCACAACGGCAACACCCTGAAGAAAACAAGCAAAAGGGAAGTGCAAGAGAAGCGTGTCCGACGATAACCAAAAAATTCGCGAAAAGGAAAAGTCCAACCGCGGGGCTGAGGATCGCCGCGTAGAGTTGGGAGACTTCACAACCACGTTGCGCGTCGTCCCCATCAGTTGCCTGGCGATGCTCATCGGAGTCCTTTGCGCGTTCGTCGCCCTTGCGCTGCTTCGCTTGATCGGCTTATTTACAAACCTTTTTTATTTTGGCCGTTGGAATACCGCAATGGTTTCTCCGGCGGGCAATCACTTGGGCTTCTACAGCGTTCTGGTGCCGATCGGAGGCGCGCTGGTCATCGGATTCATGGCGCGCTACGGCTCCGAGCGGATCCGGGGCCACGGCATTCCAGAGGCGATCGAAGCGATTTTGATCAACGGCAGCCGCGTTGAACCGAAAGTCGCCTTTCTCAAGCCAATCTCGTCTGCAATCTCTATCGGTTCGGGTGGCCCGTTTGGCGCCGAGGGCCCGATCATCATGACCGGCGGCGCGTTTGGCTCCATGATCGCCCAGCTTTTCCACCTCACGAGCGCCGAAAGAAAAACGCTCCTCGTCGCTGGGGCAGCTGGTGGCATGTCGGCTACCTTCGCTTCGCCGGTCGCTGCCGTGCTTCTTGCCGTCGAACTTTTGCTCTTTGAATGGAAGCCGCGCAGCCTGATTCCCGTCGCGCTGGCTAGCGCGGTCGCCGCGCTAGCTCGACGTTACATCCTGGGATTCGGTCCGCTATTTCCGGTGCCCGAGCACCCGCTTTTCATTGGCCCCAAAGCGCTACTCGGATGCGCGCTCGTGGGCCTTCTTGCGGGAATCTTGTCAGCATTGCTGACTTTATCTGTGTACGCAGCCGAAGATGCGTTTCAACATCTCAAAATTCACTGGATGTGGTGGCCGGCCATCGGCGGCCTCGCCATCGGTCTGGGCGGCCTGATTTTTCCGCAAGCTCTCGGCGTCGGATATGACACCATCGGCGCGCTGCTTCAGGGCAGCGTGACCACTAAAGTGATTCTGGGAGTCCTTCTCGTAAAGTGGTTTATCTGGGCGGTATCGCTCGGTTCAGGCACGTCTGGCGGTGTATTGGCTCCTCTGCTCATGATGGGCGGCGCGCTCGGTGGCCTCGAAGCGATGTTCTTGCCGAACGAAGGCGCCGGTTTTTGGCCGCTCATCAGCATGGGAGCGATCCTTGGCGGCACGATGCGCTCCCCTTTTACGAGTATTGTTTTTGCTTTCGAGCTGACGCACGACGCAAATGTTTTCCTGCCCCTTCTCGTCGGCAGCGTGATCGCGCATGCTTTCACAGTCTTGACCCTTAAGAGGTCTATCCTGACCGAGAAAGTCGCGCGGCGCGGCTTTCATCTCAGCCGTGAATATGCAGTCGATCCCCTCGAAATTCTTTTTGCTCGGGAAGTCATGCGTTCAAACGTCGTTGTGTTCCCCGAGCAGGCAAAGGTCGGCGAGGTACTGAAAGCACTTCAAGTCGAACATCCGCAAAAACAGCGATTGCTTCCGGTCGTAAGTCCGGAAGGCAGGCTCGTCGGCGTGTTGACTCGAAAAGATATCCGCGAGCAAATCGAAAAAGATGGCGACGCAGCCTTGCAACTACCGCTCGGTGACTTGGTTCGACCAAGCACGGTAGAAACAAATCCGGACGAAATTCTACGCGTCGTCGTTTATCGAATGGCGGAAACGAGCGTCACGAGGATGCCCGTGGTTGAACGATCCACGGGGAAATTCCTGGGTCTCATTTCTCTGGACGATTTGCTGAAAGCGCGCGCGCGGCATCTGGAAGAAGAGCGCCGCCGCGAGCGCCCCCTGGGATTAAAATTCCTCCTGCCCGGAAAGAAAGCGGAAATCACAGTAAAATAATGGAAGCCCAAGCTCAGACTCAGATTCAAACAAGCTGGTGGAAATCTCCGGCCCGCCACTGGAACACGCTCCTCAACGAGCGTGAAGAACAAGTCTTCCTCGTCCTCACGCTCCTTATCGGTGCGCTTGTCGGCTTGATGGCCGTCGCCTTCATCCTGCTCACCGAACGAGTCGGCTCTCGCCTTTATCCCGTCGGCGGGGCAGCGTGGCATCGCGTTTTTGTTCCTGTGCTGGGCTCGCTCGTCATGGGATATCTACTCTACAAGTATTTTCCCGATGCACGCGGCAGTGGCGTCCCGCAAACGAAAGCCGCCCTCTACGCTCGTGAAGGCCGCATTACCGCGGCCACGATGTTCGGAAAATTTTTCTGCACCTCCGCCACCCTCGCCAGCGGAATCCCTCTCGGCCGCGAAGGGCCCACCGTCCAGGTCGGCGCTGGTATCGCCTCGGTTCTAGGCAGGCATCTGGGATTGCGCCCGGAGAGAGTCAAAGCACTCATCCCAGTCGCGGCAGCGGCCGCCATCGCCGCCGCATTCAACACGCCGCTGGCGGCGGTTCTGTTCGCCCTCGAAGAAGTCGTCGGCGACCTTCACGCGCCTGTCCTGGGTTCGGTGGTGCTGGCCTCGGCCACCTCTTGGGGTATGCTGCGGCTGCTCCTCGGCAACGATCCGCTTTTCAAAGTGCCGCAATATCAGCTTGTAAATCCGTGGGAATTCGTGCTTTATGCCATTCTTGGCGTGGCTGGCGGCTTCGTATCCGTGGCCTTCACAAAACTCCTCCTCGGCATGCGCGAGCGATTCCTAAAATTTCCCCGCAAGACCCTTCCCTTTCAACCCGTCATCGGCGGCGTGGTCGTTGGCGTAATGGGCTGGTTTGTTCCGCAAGTTCTTGGTGTTGGCTACGAGCACGTTGGCGCAGTTTTGAACGGAGGGATGGCTCTGCGCCTCATGGTCCTTCTGCTAGTTCTCAAACTGTTCGCTGTGACCACCAGCTACGCCTCGGGAAACGCCGGTGGCATTTTCGGCCCGAGCTTGTTCCTCGGGGCCATGCTCGGGGGAGCCATCGGCACGGCAGGCCATAATCTCTTTCCGGGCTACGTTGCAATGCCTGGGGCCTACGCTCTGGTTGGCATGGGCACAGCTTTTGCCGGAATTATCCGCGCGCCCATGACTTCGGTTGTGATGATCTTCGAGATTACACGTGACTACGCGGTCATTGTTCCCCTTATGATATCAAATCTCGTCAGTTTCTTCATTTCCTCGCGCTTCCAGAAGCAGCCAATCTACGAATGTCTCGCGCGTCAGGACGGCATCCACCTGCCCACTGCCGAAAGCCGCCAGCACGAAGGCCACCGCCAAGTCATCATGGTCATGCGGCCTGCGACCAACGTCCTATCGGCGGATATGACCGTGCCGGAAGCCATTGAAAAGATTCGCTCCAGTGAATCGACAGCCTGGCCAGTAACCGACGACCTTGGTCTTGTCGGCATCGTGAGCTTTGGCAAGCTCCAGCAGGCCGCAGCGTCTAGCGCTGAACCCATGTGCCTTAAGGACCTCATGGACGGCGATAACTTCCCCCACCTCCACATGGATCATCCCCTAAGCGCCGCGCTCGAACGCATGGGTGCCAGCCAGGTGAACGCCCTTCCGGTCGTAAACCGTGCCAACATCCACAAACTCGAAGGGATCGTGACCCTGAAGGACGTCCTGGCACAATATGGCGTCGGCCCAGTGAAGTGACCCCCTCCCTCCCCAGCAAATCGGAATCGGGCCGTATTTAACCAGGTAATTAAAATATGGCCTCTAGAAAATCAATTTTGGATTGGAACGAAATGTTACGTCCTTCCTTCTTGTCCCAAAATGGTCCTCGATTATCACTGGTTTATATTGCCTGACTGGTCTATGCTGCAACCCGGCGATTTGCAGCTTCCCTCGGGCCATGCTCTTCAAAACACAAAGCGCTTCCGTTTATGGCATCGACGCCTACCTCGTCGAGGTCGAAGTCGACGTCGGCTCCGCGCGCATGCAGGACTTCAACGTCGTCGGCCTCCCGGACAACGCCGTTAAGGAAAGCCGCGAACGCATAAAATCCGCGCTGCGGAATTGCGGCTTTGAATTTCCCCACGGTCAAGGCGTCACGATTAATCTCGCTCCTGCCGACGTTCGCAAAGAAGGCTCAGCGTTCGATCTTCCCATGGCGCTAGGGCTCGTTGGCTGCATGGGCCATTTCTTCGGCAAGCAACTGAACGAATGCATGTTCCTCGGCGAGCTGTCGCTCGATGGAAGTATTCGCTCAGTGCGCGGCGCGCTTTCGGCCGCACTCGCCGCCCGCGAATTTGGCCTCAAGTCTCTTGCCGTTCCCGAAGCAAACGCCCGCGAAGCCGCCGTAGTCGAAGGCGTAAATGTCTTCGCGCTAAAAACGCTCCCGCAAGCCGTCGACCTCGTCAACGCGCCTGAATCCTTCAAACCCATTGTAGTCGACGCCAAACAAATGCTGAGCGAGGCCGCGCAATATTCCGTTGACCTCCGCGACGTGCATGGCCAGCAGGCCGCGAAACGCGCCCTTGAAGTGGCTTGCGCAGGCGGCCACAACATCCTCTTCATCGGCCCTCCCGGCGCTGGCAAAACCATGCTCGCGAAACGCATTCCCACGATCCTCCCGCCTATGTCTCTCGACGAAGCCATTGAGACCACGCGCATTCACAGCGTCGCAGGCGTTCTCGAAGATGCCCGCGGCCTTGTCGGCACGCGCCCCTATCGCTCTCCGCACCACACCATCAGCGATGCGGGCTTGATCGGTGGCGGCGCCGTCCCGCGCCCCGGCGAAGTTTCGCTAGGGCACAACGGCGTGCTTTTTCTCGATGAACTCCCCGAATTTCAGCGCAACGTCCTCGAAGTCATGCGCCAACCGCTTGAAGACGGCTCTGTAACCATCTCCCGCGCCGCCGTCTCCGTGACCTTTCCTTCGCGGTTCATGCTGGCCGCCGCTATGAACCCCTGCCCCTGCGGCTACTTCGGCGATCCCACGCGCGAATGCCACTGCACGCCACCGATGATCCAACGCTACGTATCCAAAATCTCCGGACCGCTTCTCGATCGCATCGACATCCACATCGAAGTCCCCGCGGTAAAGTACAAAGAGCTGCGTGCTCCATCCTCCTCGGAAGACTCAGCCGCCGTTCGCCAACGCGTAATCGCCGCCCGCGACAAACAACTCGAGCGCTTCCGCACAGAAAAAACGACTTACGCCAACGCTCAAATGATGCCCAAAATGATCCGCAAGCACTGCGCCATCACAACCGAAGGCGAGAAGCTTCTCGAGAACGCGATCACCCGCCTCGGCCTCTCCGCACGCGCCCACGACCGCATCTTAAAAGTCGCCAGGACAATCGCCGACCTCGACGCCTCCGAGAACATCGACCCACGCCACCTAAGCGAAGCTATCCAGTACCGCACGCTGGACCGCTCCTATTGGGCCTAGCCGCCAATTGGGCCGTGAACTTACCGCCATTCCGAAGGGCACCGGCTCGTCTACTGGTTTTCGCCTTTCAGCTTACGTCCAGTGCTCCATTGACTTAGCTTTAGCGGCTGTGTTACCGATAAGTGGGCTCTTTGGGGTCTAATTTGGCTCCCGCAGAGCACCGCGCATGGGCACAGACCCCAAGCACCTCGAAATCACGCTGGAGACGCAGGTCGAAAGCGTCAATCTCGCTGAGGAAATGTGTCTCCGCATAGCCGAAGCAGCGGGCTTTGGCGAAGATGACTGCTATAAAATTGGCATGAGCGTGCGCGAAGGCGTCATCAACGCGTTCCACTACGGCAATCAGGAGCGCCCCGAAAAAAAGATTCACTTGGCCGTCGACCTTACCGGCGAGAAAATGATCATCCATGTACTCGATGAAGGCACGGGCTTCACGCTCGCCAATGTTCCTGACCCTCTCGCCGAAGAAAACCTTCTGAGCACATCCGGCCGAGGGATTTTCCTGATGCGTGCCTTCATGGACGAATTCGATGTGGTGCCCGGACGAACCGGCGGCGCGGAAATCGTAATGGCAAAAAAGCTGCCCCTGCAGGGAAACCTCGGAACAAACGGCCAGGGCAGCCAGGGCGCCAACCCGCCCCAAGGAGCTTGAGCGGACTTATGGCTTTGCGCGCAACGCATCGAGATGCTGGTCAATCCACTGTAGTAGACCTCAGCGGCAAAATCACCTTGGGCGAAGGAAGCGCTCTACTTCGCAAAACCGTTCGCGGACTACTCGACGAGAAGCGCAACCAGATCGTGCTCAACCTCGCCGACGTCGATTACATCGACAGCTCCGGCATCGGCGAGCTCGTAAGCGCCTACACGACAGTCAAAGGCCGCGGCGGCGACCTTAAGCTCCTGCACCTGACCAAAAAAGTGCACGACCTCCTCCAGCTCACAAAGCTCTACACCGTCTTCGATGTTTACACCGATGAGAGCGCGGCGGTGAGCAGTTTTCGTGCAACTTCCGCTTAGCCTTGCAAGCCGCCCTTAGTTACCCTCGCCAGCATTTCTTTCCGCCCTCGCGTCCGCCGTCTCTCTGCGGCACAATCAACTCATGGTCAGTCGCGCACAATATCGATGAACAATGCCTCTGAAACGGCGTGGGTTGTTGAGCGTGCGAGCGCCCTGGGCTTTGATCTTTGTGGGGTGGCGCGGGCAGAAAAATTTCCCGAGCTGGAGCTGACGTCAGAGTGGCTGTCGCGTGGCTATGCGGGCGAGATGAAATATCTGTCCAATGACCGCCGCAGCGATCCTGCCAGCGTCATGCCGGGCCTGCGCACCGTGATCGTCTGCGCCCTCAATTACAACTCCACCGAGCCGCGATCCGTCGACGCCCTCCAACCAGAAGCCGCCGATCCGCGCGGTTGGATTTCCCGCTACGCCTGGGGCGACGACTACCACGAAGTCCTCCAGCAAAAGCTCCAAAGCCTCGCCAAGGCCCTCTCTGAACGATTCCCCGAACCTCACGACGCCCGTATCTACGCCGACACCGGCCCATTACACGAGCGCGTTTTCGCCAAGCATGCCGGCCTCGGCTGGCTCGGCAAAAACACTCTGCTGCTGAACTCCAAGCTCGGCTCCTGGTTTTTTCTAGGCGCGATTCTCACTACTCTGGACATCCCGCCGACGCTTGGTCCCGCGGAGACACCTACCCCCGATCTGTGCGGCTCTTGCACAAAATGCATCGACGCGTGCCCGACCGGAGCGCTCGTCGAGCCTTATGTGATGGATGCCCGCCTCTGTATCTCTTACTTAACCATCGAGCATCGCAGCGCCATTCCCGAAGAATTGCGCCAACCGATGGGTCGCCACGTTTTCGGCTGCGACATCTGCCAGGACGTTTGCCCCTGGAATCGCCGAGCCCCAACAACGCAAGCTCTGGAATTTCAGCCCAGAACTTTTCCACAACCCATAGAGCATCAGCCAACTGATTCAGCCGCCGTCACGGTCGTAGCCGAGGAAGAATCGCTCTTTCTGCCGCGCTTAGAGTGGCTGGCCGGAATGAACGAAGAGCAATTCCGATCCACCTTTGGCGGCAGCCCCATAAAACGCACCAAGTGGCGCGGCTTGGTTCGCAACGCGTGCATAGCCCTTGGCAACTCCGCTCCAGCGCTAGGCACTCCCCAACACGCCCGAATCCACGCCCTCCTCAATCGCCTGGCAGCCTCCCCCGAACCATTCATTTCAGACTCAGCCAAATGGGCCCTGGCCCGCATCCAATAGCCGAGGCGAGTCAAGCCGCCAGAAGCCGCGCCCTGCAGCGCATCGTGGCATTGAGCGGCTTCTGGATTCGGCGGTATGATATCTCCGGCTGAACGACCTGTATGGTAGAGTCAGCCGGTTGGCCAGCTGACTCGCCCGCTGGAGAATCCCCATGCATCGGCGGAAATTCCTGGTCCATTCTGGGATTGTCGGTGCGGGATTGCTTGGAGCAGGCAGCAGCGCTTCCGCCGCTTTGGGCTCCCACACTGTGTTGGATTTTGCTTCAAACTTCAAATTGGAGGAAACACCCGTGCCATTTACCGTCCCACCGCTGCCTTACCCATTCGACGCTCTCGAACCCTACATTGATGCAAGAACCATGGAGATTCACCACGACAAGCATCATGGCGCCTACGTCGCCAACCTCAACAAGGCTCTCGATGGCCACGCCGATCTGCAATCCAAATCGCTTGAAGACCTTCTCAAGAATCTCGACTCCATCCCTGAGAACATTCGTGCTGCGGTCCGCAATAATGCTGGCGGTCATTGGAACCATTCGCTGTTCTGGACGCAGATGAAAAAGGGTGGCGGTGGCGAACCTAAGGGTGAGCTAGCCGAAGCGATCAAGTCGGCCTTCGGATCCTTCGCGGCCTTTCAGGAAAAATTTGGCGCCGCAGGTCTGGGCCGCTTCGGTTCAGGGTGGGCTTGGCTTGTCGTCAAGGACGGCAAACTGGCCATCGACTCGACGCCAAATCAGGACACGCCGATCTCTCTGAACGCCAAGGCCGTTCTCGGCCTCGACGTGTGGGAGCATGCGTACTACCTGAAGTACCAGAACGTGCGCGGCGATTACATCAAGGCCTGGTGGAACGTAGTGAATTGGGACTCGGCGTCCGAGCATTACTCTGCCGCGAAGAAGTAGTCGTCGCAGCAAGCATTCCACACAAAAGACGAAGACCCGGTCTGCCCCGGGCCTTCGTCTTTGCCTAACGCCTGCTTTCGAAGTGGACTAAGCCATCATCGGACGCTTTGCCAACGGAACTATCGCGGCGCCGCGTGGGACGTTGTTATAGCTTTGTGGCACAGGCGCAAACGAGCGGGTTTCCCGCGTTGCCACCGGCATTGGCATAGGCATCGGTCCAATCGTGCTCCGCGATGCTTCGCGCACCAGCTCCATGCGCCCCCGCACACGGAACTTGGAGAGCAGCGACGACACGTGGAATTTCACCGTACGCTCGGAAAGATTCAGCGTCGCGGCGATTTCTTTGTTCGCCAGGCTCTTCATCACGCCGCCCAGCACTTCTTCTTCGCGCCGTGTGAGCTTCACGGGGCTGCTAACGGAGTGTCCCGCCTGCAGCAGTTTTTCCGCCTTCTCTGTAAGTCCTTCCAAAAGGTCGCCTTCCGCCTTCACCATCACCACGTAGTCGTTCGGCGATTGTCCTCTGACCATGCAATGCATCGCCAGCAGACCAGCCGCTTGATCAACGGGAAAACATCCATCCGGACCGGCCTCGACATGAAAATGGGTTACGCCGGTATTCTTTTCGTAAAAATAATAATGATCGCGAGGATTTGCTGGGCGGGGACTGCTCAAAGCATGATGCTGTTCATTTCTGCGGATAAGCTTCACACGCACCCCTCAGTATGCGGCCCCGCAGGACTGGCGAAGCCTTGTTTTGGATTAAACCTCCGTCAGGAGGCTATTCGCGTAGGCAAGCAGCCAGTAAGAAGCCGAAACAGAGGGCTATGCGCCGGTGCCTGGACCCCACAAGGTCACACCGGGCCGCGAGAAGGAGCTCCCTGCCAGTTCGCCTGCGTCGAAATACCGGACCCGAACTGCCACATCTGTGCATTTTCTCTGCCCAATTCCAGAATCTTCAACTCGTTCAGAAGTGGACTACTTAACCGGAGTTCCTCGCCTGAGGCCGAGTCTGTCGCACGTAGGAATTGCATGGTGCACGAAATTTTTCCATCAATCAGCATCTCTGCGTACTGAAATGAGACGCATTCGCGGCGCAAAGCAACTCGTCCGTCAACATTGGTGAAAGATTAGTCACAAAACAAGTTTCACGACGCTCTGGTACAAGAACTGCTCTGTCCGCGGAAATTGCTTGTGGAACACTTCCTGTGGAAAACTCCTGCGGTTCGACTCTCGATGCTTTTGCCGATTCAATACGAAAGCACTCGCGTCTGCTCCGGCGCGATCAACTCGTAGATGACCCCACGCCAGCGAATCTTCCGCGTCACCAGCGAGGCGGTGAAATTCACCAGATAAAGAAATGGGATAAACACTGGTAACAAAACGTAAATCCAGGAGGCGCTGGTAATTTGTGAACGGCACGCGGGCAAGGCTTCCGAAACGCCCGTGGCTCGGAGCGCGCCCCGAATCATCGCGAGCAATACCGGCAAGAATGTGAGCGCCGCGAGATGAAACGCAGGTCGCGTCGCGATAAAGTCGCCAAGCGTCAGGAATGTTCCGAGAGTGAGCGAGAGGCAATAGAGCAGATGCGTGCCCGCCGCGATGCCCCACATTTTCTCGGCATACACGCGTGTGATCAGCACCTGCCGGTTGGTGAATTCCATTAGGCCAGGGAAATCCGTCTCCACGAAAGAAGGTACGATGCATTCCGGCAGAAACATGATCGAGCGGCTCGCCCGTTCCAGTGCGCGGGTCATCGAGTAATCGTCGCTGACCGAGTGCCGCCATTCTTCGGCCACTCCCGATTGATCGAAAACGCTGCGGCGTATCCCTGTACCTCCGCCCCAGCAGAAATTCTTCCCCTTCTCGCTCAGCATGGTCACGATAGGAGCGTTCCAGGCTGCAAGCACCGCTGTGGCGAAATTGTTCCGGTTCGGAAGGAGCCAGCGCATTGTCGTTGTCACTCCGATGCGCGAATCGGCAAGCGGAGCCACCATGCGGTGCAGCCAGTATTTTCCTGGCCGTCCGTCCGAATCTACGAACACAAGCACATCGAATTCCGGTGGCAACTGCATGATCCCCAGCCGCAGATTGTTCACTTTCTCGCCGCATCCTTCGGGCTTTTCCGTCAGCACAATGTGCGCTTTCGCACGCGACGACGCGACGACGCGTTTCACGATGTTGTAGGCAGGATCGGTGGCCGACGCGATCAGGAAAAAAATCTCGTAGTTTTGATAATCAAATTCGGTAAGCGAAACCAGGTTGCGTTCCAGTGCTGGCTCGACTCCTTTGCACGGACACAACACCGCAACTTTGGGCGAATAAAAACCGGGGTCTGTGTGCAGACGCCGTCGCGCATACCCGAGCCATTGAAGGCTCGTGCCGATCAGGTACAGGCCCAAAAGGATCTGCGGAATCGCCAGAAAATAGAATAAGATTTCCACGTATTCCGAGAATAGCAGACAGGGCGCCCTCGCGGATGGCCGCGTGTGCACTCAGAATCGCAGAGGTAAACGTGCTGTTTGAGGGAGAAAAATGATGGCCGGTCGTGTGGACTCCAGCATGGTGACGACGTCAACCGAGCTACCCGGTTACCGCATCGTTCGCAATTTCGGAATCGTCCGAGGGATCATTGTCAGGTCGCGCAGTGTGATCGGGAACCTCGGCGCCGCCCTGCAGACCATCGTCGGCGGCAATATCACGATTCTCACGAACCTGTGCGAGAAGACGCGTGAAGACGCCTACGAACTTCTCCTGCAGCATGCCGGCGAGCATGGGGCAAACGCCGTCATCGGCATGCGCTACGACGCCACCGAAGTCATGCAGGGCGTGACCGAAGTGTTGGCGTACGGCACCGCTGTCCAGGTAGAACGTGTCTCGTAAGTTTTATCGCGAAGCTTGATCGCAGCTCTCGCGCGCTTGCGCTTCGCCGTGAGCCTCCCGCAGTGATAGAATCGCGCCTCTTATGTACTGCTCTTCCTGCGGCGTACAGGTTTCTTCCAACGGCCGGTTCTGCTCGACGTGCGGCGGAGCTCTCGATCTAAGTGCCGCCGCGACCATCGACTCCGCTGAGCTGAGCTTCGAGCAAGAGACGATTGCCCCGCCTGCGCCTCCTGCAACGCCGCGTAGACCCTCCTCCGCTCCCACTCCGTCGCGCCCTCACCGCGCGCCTTCCAGCGGTGGCGGCGCCTCCGTAAAGCTGACCAGTTCCGATCCATTGGGCGGCGGCCGTTTCACCCCCGGCCAGATGATCGCCAATCGCTACCGGGTTGTGTCCCTGGCGGGCCGCGGAGGAATGGGTGAAGTCTATCGCGCTGAAGATTTGACGCTGGGCCAGCTCGTCGCCATCAAGTTTCTTCCCGAGAGTCTGTCGCAAGACGCCACGGCGCTGGCGCGATTTCATTCGGAAGTCCGCATCGCGCGCCAGGTTTCCCATCCGAACGTCTGCCGCGTGTTCGACATCGGCGAAGCCGACGGCGTCCCATTTCTCTCGATGGAATACGTCGACGGCGAAGATCTTGCCTCGGTGGTGCGTCGCATTGGACGGCTATCTCCAGACAAGGCTACCGAAGTCGCGCGTCAGATTTGCGCTGGACTTGCCGCGGCGCACGAACGCGGCGTCGTTCATCGCGACCTCAAGCCCGCCAACGTCATGCTCGATGGCGCCGGAAAAGTTCGCATCACCGACTTCGGCCTCGCCGGAATCGCCGCAAGCATTCAAGGCGCGGACATTCGCGCGGGTACGCCCGCCTACATGGCGCCCGAACAGCTCGCCGGAAAAGAAGTCACCACCAAGAGCGATATTTATTCGCTCGGCTTAATCCTCTACGAAATTCTCACCGGTAAACGCGCGTTTGAAGCGTCGACGTTGCCGGAATTGGTGAAGCTGCGCGAGCAGGGCACGATGACGAGCGCCTCAAGCATCGTGAAGGATTTGGATCCGCTCATCGAGCGGGTGATGCTGCGCTGCCTGGACAAGGATCCGGCGCAGCGGCCGGCTTCCGCGCTGCTAGTAGCCGCGGCGTTGCCGGGCGGCGACCCGCTGGCGGCGGCGTTGGCAGCGGGCGAAACCCCATCGCCGGAAATGGTCGCGGCCTCAGGCGCGAAGGAAGGCATGCGGCCTCGCGTAGCGCTGGTGTTGCTCGCGATTGTGGCGCTGGGGCTGGTGGCGTCGCTGCTGATTGCGGAGTACACGCAACTGATCAATCGCGTGAGTCTGGAAATTCCTCCCGAGGCGCTGGCGGCCCGGGCCCGCGAGGTGATTGCGCGATTGGGACTTCCGGCCAGGATGGCGATGGATTCCGCGCATGGATTCGAGATCAACAGCGAGTACCTGGATTACGTCCAGAAACACGACAAGAGCATGGCGCGCTGGGACGTCCTGGCGAAGGATGGTGCGCCCGCGATGACGTTCTGGTATCGGCAGAGTCCCAACCCACTGTTTGCGCAGGCCTTTTTCGGCCAGGGATCCGTTGGCGGAGGGCAGGTTTCGCGCTGGGATCCGCCGACGGACACGACGGCGATGGCGCTGGTGGTGTTGGATACCTCGGGGCACCTGGTGCGTTTCGCTGTGGTGCCGCCAGAGAAGAGCACGCCGGTGCAAAATGCCAAGACGCCAGACTGGGCGGGATTTTTTGCCGCGAGCGGGTTGAACATCGCCAACTTTCACCCCGCCGAACCGGAATGGACTCCGCTGGCGCCGGTGGATGCGCGAGCGGCGTGGACGGGGACGCTGCCCACCGGCGCGGGGCTGCCAATCCGGGTGGAGGCGGCGGCGTTTCACGGCGAGCCGGTGTACTACCGCATCGTGTATCCGTGGACGACGCCGGGCCGGGACACGGAAACGGATGTGACGCGAGCGCAGAAGATTTCCTCCGGCCTGCTGGTGGTGCTGATCCTGACGGTCTTTGTTGGCGGAGTCGCACTGGCGCGGTGGAACATCAAATCGAATCGCGCCGACATGAAGGGCGCAGCACGGCTGGGCGCGTTCGTGTTTGTGACGTTCCTGGTGTTGTGGATTCTCAGCACGCATCATTTGCCGAATTTTCTGGAAGCGGTCAGCTTTCTGGTCGCGGTGGCCTCGGCGGCCCTGCGCACCTTTTTTGCGATGGTGCTGTACATCGCGCTGGAGCCGTTCGTCCGGCGCAGAGAACCGCAGATTCTTATTTCGTGGACCCGTTTGCTGGCAGGAAATCTGCGCGATCCGATGGTGGGACGGGATCTGCTGATAGGAGCGGTGTACGGCGTGTTGATTTTCGTCGTGGAGGCCAGCGACAATTTTCTGCTGCCGTTGTTTGGCAAACTGCCGCCGATACCAGGAGGAGTTTCCTCGGAGTCGCTGCTCGGCGTTCGGCACGCGCTGGCGCAGGTGTTGCTATACGTGCTCGGGCAAACGATTGATGCGCTGGGGATTTTCTTTGTGCTGTTCGTGCTGCAACGGATCTTGCGAAGCGCGTGGATCGCCGCAATTGTCGTAGCTGTCACCGGGACGCTGCTTTCGCTGGGCAACAACAGCTCGGAATATCAGTGGATCAGCGCAGTGTTTCTAACGGTTCTCTTTCTTTCGTTTTTGCTGGTACTGAAACGGTTCGGACTGTTGACGCTGGTGGTTGGCTTGGTAGTGCAACAAGTGCTGCTGATTTTCCCGGCGACCATTCATTTGGCGCGATGGTATGCGGCGCCGTCGCTCGCGGGGATGGCAGCTATCGCGGTGTTGACGCTATACGGGTTTCGGACGGCGTTAGCCGGGCAAACGGTCTTTTCGATGAAGGCGTTCGAACCTTAGCGCTGCGAGCGCTTAGTTGAGCGCTAGCGCTTTGCGCGCGAAGCCGCTGCCTCCCCTTCATGAAGAACGGCGCCGGTAATTTGTCCGGTCAGATTTTCCAAATCGTTTAGCGCGCGGCTCGCTGCAACTCGCGCCTTTTCCAAAAAAGACGAATCGAGAAGAAACGCGCAGCGATCCACGAACGGATGATTCGCCGCTTCAAATGGCTTGCGCCGCCTTGACGAGGTGTTGCGCGCCAGGAGATCTTCGTAGATCTGCAGGTCTGTTTGAAAATCGAGCGCGTCTCCCGCGCTCCATTTCTGCTGCCTGGTAAGCGCCGTCAGGAATTTGCGGCGAAACACCACGCCGTCTCGCCGCAACATCGGCCGCGGCTTAGCCCTCCCAAAAGGCAGCGGTTCCGCGTACGTAATCTCAAGCGCCCGTGCCGAAACCGCAAGCAATGCTTCGCGCTGCAACAGTTCGAGCAAATCCCGGTAAAGCGAAGCATGCACCTGTAACGCGTACCTTCCGTGCTCCACAACGTACGAATCCACGAATCGCGGAACGATCCGCTCGCGCTGCAAGCCGTCCGCCAGCCGCTGCGCCAACTCCGCAGGCGCCTCCGCCCTGATTTGTTTTTCGCGAATCATCCGTCAACCCATGGTAGCAGGAGTTCCATCCACCTCCGCGCAGCGTCGCCAAAACAAAAAGCCCAGCGAATCGAAATCCGCCGGGCTTGTCTACGTTTATGTGCCGTCGGGGCACGACGCGTCGTGCCCCGACCTTCAAGCTGAAGCGGCACTCTTAATGAATCGCTCGCGGGCTCTCCGGTGGAAGCGGCTTCTGCTTCGGTCCAGGCTGAGGCACGATCGGTGGTGCAATCGCTTCCTTGGAAAGCGCGTGCTCCAGCACCTCATCGAGGTTGTGCACGTAGGTGATCTTCATGTCGCCGAGAATATCCGGCGGAAGATCCGCCACCGCGTTAGGCTCGTTGTCAGCGGGCAGCAGCACTTCTTTGATCCCCGCACGCTTTGCGCCGAGCACTTTCTCCTTCACGCCCCCGATCGGCAGCACGACTCCGGAGAGTGTCATCTCACCAGTCATCGCCAGCCGGTCGCGCACGGGGCGCCCGGTCAGCAAGCTGACCAGCGACGTCACCATCGCTGCGCCCGCCGACGGACCATCTTTCGGCACGCCGCCCGACGGCACGTGAATGTGCAGGTCGCTCTTCTGGAAAAAGTTCGGGTCGATTCCGTAGTGCTCCGCGTTCGATCGAACCCACGTCAGCGCTGCAGTCATCGATTCCTGCATCACGTCGCCCAACTGCCCGGTGCGTGTGAACGTCTTGCCCCCGCGCATCCGCGTCGCTTCGATGAAGATGATGTCGCCGCCCACCGGCGTCCACACCAGCCCAACCGCGACACCCGGCCTCTTGACGCGTTCCTCCACTTCCTTCTCCCCACGGAACTTCGGCACGCCGAGATACTCACGAACGATCTCCGGCGTAACCACCATCTTTTCCGTGTGGCCTTCGGCGAGTTTGCGCGCCTGCTTACGCGTAATTGTCGCGATTTCCCGTTCCAGGTTTCTCACGCCAGCTTCTCGCGTGAAGCTGTGGATGATTTCCCGCAAAGACTCGTCCGAGAACTCAATCTGCTCTCCCACTTTCAAGCCGTGTTCCGTGGCTTGCTTGGGGATCAGATATTTGTGCGCGATGTGGATCTTCTCTTCACCCGTGTAGCCGGGCAGTTCGATGATCTCCATGCGGTCCCGCAGTGGTTCCGGTATCGGATCCATCCAGTTCGCCGTGGCGATGAACAGCACTTTCGATAGATCGAACGGCACGTCCAGGTAGTGATCCCGGAACGCATTGTTTTGCTCCGGATCGAGCACTTCCATCAACGCCGACGACGGATCGCCACGGAAATCGCGCCCGAGTTTGTCGACTTCGTCCAGCATCATCACCGGATCGTTCGATTCCGCTCGCTTCAGCCCTTGAATGATCTGCCCCGGCAACGCGCCGATATAAGTCCGGCGGTGACCGCGGATTTCCGCTTCATCGTGCATACCGCCCAAAGCGATGCGCACGAATTTGCGCCCCAGTGACCGGGCGATGGACTTCCCCAGCGAAGTTTTGCCCACGCCAGGAGGCCCAACGAAGCACAGGATCGGCCCCTTCATCCCCGGCTGAAGTTTCTTCACCGCCAGGTAGTCGAGAATGCGCTCCTTAACTTTCGCCAGATCGTAGTGATCTTCGTCCAGAATCTGCTTG
>DASXMM010000615.1:0-5433 GCA_036495665.1 Candidatus Acidiferrum sp.
CATCAAAGAAATAAAAGAAGTCATGGCCGCGTCCGAACGCAAATCCCACAGCGGCCAGCGCACCATCGTCTTCGTCGACGAAGTTCATCGCTTCAACAAAGCTCAACAAGACGCTTTCCTTCCCTATGTCGAAGCCGGCCATATCACCTTCATCGGCGCCACCACAGAAAATCCCTCGTTCGAAGTGATTTCACCGCTTCTCTCGCGCACCAAGGTCTACGTTCTCGACCCGCTCACCACGCCCCAAATCGTCGACCTCTTAAAGCGCGCCATCGCCGACAAAGAACGCGGCCTCGGGAACGAAAACGTCGAAGCCACCGACGACGTTCTTTTCCGCATCGCCTCCTACGCCAATGGCGACGCCCGCTCCGCCTACAACACGCTCGAACTAGCCACTCGCAGCGCCAAGCCCAGCGCCGCAGGCGCGCGCACCATAACCCGCGAACTCCTCGAAGATGTTCTCCAGCGCAAACTGCTCCGCTACGACAAAGCCGGCGAAGAGCATTTCAACCTAATCTCCGCGCTCCACAAATCCGTCCGCAACTCCGATCCCGACGCTACGCTCTACTGGCTGGCCCGCATGATCGAATCCGGCGAAGACCCGCTCTATCTCGCCCGACGCCTCGTCCGCATGGCCAGCGAAGACATCGGCCTCGCCGAGCCCAACGCTCTCGCCGTCACTCTCGCCGCCAAAGACGCCTTCGATTTTCTAGGCGCACCCGAAGGCCACCTTGCCCTCGCGCAAGCCGCCGTCTACCTCGCCCTAGCGCCAAAATCCAACGCCGTTTACACTGCCTATGGCGAAGTCATAGACGATGTTCACAAAACCGAAGCCGACCCCGTCCCACTCCATCTCCGCAACGCCGTCACCGGCCTCATGAAAAACGTCGGCTACGGCAAGGGCTATAAGTACGCTCACGATTACGACGACAAGCTCACCGACATGACCTGCCTCCCCGATAATCTTGCCGACCGCACCTACTACGCGCCCACCGATCAAGGCTTCGAACAGCGCCTGCGCGCTCGCCTCGACGAGATTCGGAAGCTAAAATCACGCTCGGCATCTAACCCTTGAAGTGAGCGAATGAAAGAGGTGAGTGCATGAAAAAGTTCGCGCTACTGCTCGCGTGTCTGCTCTTCTGTTTTGCCGCTTTCGGCATCGGTAAGCGCAAACCTCCGAAGCGCCCCCGCATCCTCGCGATTGCAGGAGTCACTATTCTTGTCTCCGACGTACCCGAAGCGCGCAAATTCTACCGCCAGCTTATCGATCCGGATCACGTCTGCGAATACTGCACGCCTGGATCGCCCCAGTTTTTGTTTCTGCCGAGCGGGCAACGCATCCGCTTGGAAGAAATGCCTTCCCCGGCCCCTTCGGACCTTCTCGCCGACATATCCTTTCTCACCGACGACCTCGAAGGGTTCAAACAATTCCTGAACTACAAGAAAGTCTACTTTGACGAACGCAAAATGAAACACGGCCGCGAACTCGTCGCCCTGTTGCTTCAGGACCCCGAAGGACATCATCTTTCGATCACCGACTCGTATCACCTGGCCAATTCTGAGGACCTGAAAGCCGGCCTCCCTCCTTCGAATCCTCCAAGCCCGATCCGCATCATTCACGCAGGCTTTGTCGTCAGGCAGCGCGACGCCACCGATCGTTTCTACGTAGATATTCTCGGCTTCCGACCCTACTGGCACGGCGGCATGAAAGACGGCGAGGACAGTTGGGTCGCCATGCAAGTCCCCGATGGCACCGACTGGGTCGAGTACATGCTCAATATTTCGCCCGACGCCAACAAAAACACGCTCGGCGTCATGAACCACATCGCTCTCGGCGTCACCGACATCCACGCCGTCCAGAAAAAACTCATCGCCGTCGGCCCCAAGCCCGCCGAAGAACCCAAAATCGGCCGCGACGGCAAATGGCAGCTCAATCTCTATGACGCCGAACACACCCGCACCGAGTTCATGGAATTCACTCCCGTCCAAAAGCCATGCTGCTCCGAATTCACCGCCCAGCATCCCGGGCCCAAGCAGTGACCCATTTCCCAAAGAATCCTGCCTCGTGTCAGAATTCAGGTCTATGCGCGTGAATCACCTCATCGCCTTCTTGGCCCTCTGTTTGCTCGGCCTGCCGCTCGCCGGTCATTCCAGCCCATCACGTCCTAAGATAAAGGGCCTTGCATTTGTTCGTCTCAGGGTCTCGGATATTGGAAGATCCCGTGAATTTTACGAACAAACATTCCAACTCGGGAATCATTTTAACCATTGCGCGGGGGCGAACTCAGTTTGCTTCCGCCTTTCCTCCTCTCAAGCGGTCGAGCTTGTTCAGGCAGAAGCGCCACTCGATGGATCCCTCGTCGAACAACTCGGCTTCTGGACCGAGGATCTCGATGGAATGCGCCGTTACCTGACAGCAGCCGGAATAGAAGTTGGAAAAGCCTTCACCGATTACGACGGCAGAAAGAGATTCGAATTGCGGGACCCCGAGGGCCACGGCATCGCCTTCGTCTCACCACCGCTCCCCAGCGCACTCGTTTTTTGGCCGGACCAGGTTAGCAAACAAATGCTTCACGCCGGCTTTGTGGTGAAAGACATGTCGGCCGAGAATCACTTCTATCGCGATCTGCTTGGCTTCCGCCTCTATTGGAGCGGAGGCTTCAAGGATGTCGACCGCTCTGCGGTCGCCTCGGAAAAAGACATCGACTGGTACGAAATCCAGGTTCCTGATGGCGACAACTGGATCGAATACATGCTCAATATTCCCGCCAACGCCGACCGCAAAGAGCTCGGTGTGCAGAATCATTTTTCGCTTGGCGTGATAAATGCTCAGGTTGCCGCGGGGCAATTGCGCAAGAACGGTTTGCAATCCTTCGACGGCCCAGAGGTCGGGCGTGACGGAAAAAACAGCCTGGATGCTTACGACCCGGACGGCACTCGCATCGAAGTTATGGAATTCGTGCCGACTCAAAAACCTTGTTGCCATCCCTACACGGCGGCCCACCCCAAACCATGACCTCGCCTCGAGTTCCAAGCCAATTCCTCAACCTCACGCGCCTCTGCGCGCCGGTTCTTTTCGCGTGCAGTTGTTTCTTCGTTCCTCAGGCGCGCGCGCAGGATCTCGACAAGCCCGTCCAAAACATCGACGAAGAAGTCACCGCCTTCAGCTTCTCCCCCGACGGCCATCTCGCCTATTCCGTCCGTCGCAACATCAAAACCAAGAAATACGACCTTCAGCACGACGACATTTGGGTGCAGGACGCCAACGGCAAGCGCCGCAAAATTCTGCAAGGCGACAAGTTCACACGCGGCGGAGAACTCTTCTCCTACGCTGTCGACTCCTTCCGCTGGTCGCCCAACGGCCATTTCTTTCTCGCGCAGCTTTTCACCACGACCGTCACCGACGAATCCGCGCGCCCGGAAGACGCTTTCCAGGCCCTCGCCTTCGAAGAAAACGGCAAAGAAATTCACTTCGGCAGCAAAGGCGAAAACACCATCAACGATTGCTATAACGCCTCCTGGCTCGAGGACAATGCCACCATCATTTTTTTCAACGAAGCCATCAAGCCGCGCATGCTTTTCTCGTTCCGTTACATGAACACCGCCACCGGCCCCGCCGGCCAAGCCTTCGAGGGCCGCACTTTTATCGACTCCGACCGCATCCCGCGCACCAATGCCGCCATCGCCGTCGAGCAAGACCGCGCACAATCCGGCCCGCCGCGCCTTCAACGCCTTGAACTCCTGGCGCAGGATGATAAGGAAGTTGCCACGCTCGACGGCTTCGCCGGCGGCCTCTCCGTCTCGCCCAGCGGCAAAAAAGTCGCCTACTTCATCGACAAAGAAGTCCTCGAGGTCCGTGACCTGGCCGCCCCCGATCATTTCGTCCGCCTTCGCGTAGGCCTCGGCGTTTTCCATTGGAGCCCCGACGAAAATCGCATCCTGCTAAAACGCGCCATCGAAAGAAAATCCGGCGACCTCGTCTGGATCACGCTGCCACCACTCTCCGCACATAAATCGGGTCAAGAGATCCCCGTCCTTCAACCCACGCCGCAACCCATCCTCCACGGCATCACCATCCGCGAATTCAACATCTCCCCCGACGGCCGCTTCCTCGCCGTAGTCCTCCCCGGCAAACGCAACCTCGAACTCTTCCCCCTCCCCTTGTAGGGGCGCAATATATTGCGGCCCGTCTTGGCAGACTTTTCCCTCTACATGCGATTTTCTCGCCCAAACAATAAAAATCCCGCGCGTACGCACACGAGTCATAAAAATCGTGAGCGTACGCTCAAGGCCTTGTCGACAAGCCACGACGAGCGCAGTAGTGCTAAGAATCGGTGTTAACGAGCACGTCCGAAAAACAAGACGTAGCCGTCAACGTCTTCGACTTCGAAGCCACGCAGACCGTCGTGGGTATCTTGAAGAGGTTTGGAAAAGGTGACACCGCGCGCCGCAAATTCAGCCGCCAGCGCATCAGGATCGCGTACGGAAGCGTAAGCGTCCCACGGGACCCACGGGTGGCGCTTGCAGTTGGGGAGCGGTTCCACGCCGATAGCCTTAAGGAAGATCATGGCGCCATCGCGATGCACAATGGCAAAAAAAGGCTCCTGATCCGGCTCTTGAAATTCGATCTCAAAACCAAGCATCTTGCAATAAAACGAAAGCGCCGCCGGGACGTTTCGCACGATAAAGGATGGTGAGATGCTGGTTATAGCTCTCTGTTGCATACAGAGTCTCCGTTAATACAAACATCCCCGTAGCTGTCTCTACTGCTTCAATTCTCCAATCCTCCTCCGATGCTCCACCAAAACGCACGCATCTTCCACCACAATCAATCCCGCCGCCCGCGCCCGCTCCGCCGCCTCCGCATGCGCAATCCCCACCTGCATCCACACCGCTTTCGCCCCTACGCGGATCGCGCTCTCCACCACCGTCGGCACATCCTCCGCCCGCCGAAACACATCCACAATCTCAACCTTCCCCGGAACATCCTCCAACCGCGCGTAACTCTTCTCCCCTAAGACCTCCGTCTCGTTCGGATTCACCGGAATAATCCGATATCCCGCGCTTTGCATGTATTCAGTGACTCCATAGCTCGGCCGCGCCGGATTTGAAGACAATCCCACAACAGCAATCGTTTTATAGTTTTTCAGAATTTCCAGAATGGGATCAGCTGCAGCCTTAACCCCGTCCGGCAACAACACTCTCATCGCGCCGCCAGTTCACCTTTACCCGCCCGCTTCCGCAAAATTTCGCTCATCGCCGCAAGGCACTTGTCATTTTCTTCCGCCGTCCCAATCGAAATGCGAATCCCCTCAGGAAGCCCCATCCACCCCAGCGGCCGCACAATCACGCCCATTCGCAAAAGCTCGTCGCAAACCTCTTTTGCGTCCTGCCCAACGTCCATAAAAATAAAATTCGTCTCGCTAGGCACTG
>DASXMM010000616.1:0-6800 GCA_036495665.1 Candidatus Acidiferrum sp.
TCAGGTCCCAGCACACTCGCGGCCGCGAGCGCCGCCGAGCTGACTCCCAAAAATCCACGTCGACTCCACAGGTCTTTGTCCGCTTCGCCAGGCATTCATCACCGCTTTCCGTAGGTTTGGCCGGGCGCCGATTCACATTCCCAGCCGGGTTAAACTACACCGAAGTTAAGCGCATCGCAAACGCTGCAGCCGACATGTACGACAGGCCCTTTTTAAGCCTTGTTTGACGCACTCTACTCGCGTTGCTATATTTCGCGCGCGTTACGACTAGAGGTGCCGCGAAATTGGCAGTCGAAACGGTTTTTGGAGCGATCTTTATGTCCCGGGTCACGAGAAGATGCGCGGTTAAAGGAATTGTTTCGGCGGTGGTGCTGTCTGTGCCGTTCGGAGGGTCCGGATGTGGCGGCCGCGGTTCGCCCGAGGACGAAATTGCGCCTTCGGAACGCGCGCAGATGGCTGCGGTTGCGACCGCTTTTATGCGCGCGTTCGATGTGCCGGGGCTTGCGGTGGCGATCGCGCGGAAAGGCCGGCTGGTCTACGAAGATTCGTTCGGGGAGGCGAATCGACAATCCGGGGAGCGGGTTACGGCTTCGAGCCTTTTTCGCATTGCGAGCGTATCGAAACCGATCACCGCGACGGCGATTTTTACGTTGATCGAACGTGGAAGGCTTCGGCAGAACGACAAGGTCTTTGGCGCTGGCGCCGTTCTGGGGACGAGATTCGGTGCACCTCCTTACAAAAGCTGGGTTGAAGAAATTACGATCGACCATCTGCTGACGCACACGTGCGGCGGTTGGGACAACTCGAGCGACGATCCGATGTTTGAGAACTTGGCGATGCATCACGCGCAGTTGATTGGCTGGACGCTCGACACGAAGAGCTTGCAGAATCCGCCGGGGACGCATTATGCGTACTCGAACTTTGGATACTGCGTCTTGGGCCGCGTGATTGAGCAGGTCAGCGGGCGGCCTTATGGCGAGTTCGTGCACGAAGAGATTCTGGCGCGGTGCGACGTGCGCGACATGCGAATCGCTGGCAACAACCTGGACGAGGGTGCGCCTGGGGAAGTGATTTATTACGGGCAGAATGGCGAGAATCCTTACGACATGAACGTCGCGCGAATGGATTCGCACGGCGGGTGGCTGGCGACTGCGACTGACCTCGTTGCGTTTTTAAATCACGTGGATGGGTTCAAATCGACGCCGAACATTTTGCGGCCCGAGACGATCAGACTGATGACCACGCCGAGCGCGGTGAATTCCGGCTATGCGCGTGGCTGGGCTGTTAACAACGCTCCCAACTGGTGGCACAGCGGGAGCCTGCCCGGAACGACGACGATCATGGTGCGAACGGCTTCGGGATTTTGCTGGGCGGCGTTGACAAACACGCGCAGGGCGGGTCAGCCGGACATCGGCCTGGCGCTGGATAATATGGTTTGGGAGATGGCGCGCAAAGTCGGCGCCTGGAAACCCTGAACGCATTGCCTTTCTATCCGCCGCAGAATTCCTTTTACAACATGCCGTCCGCGGCTCCGAATCGCGATTACCGTTCGCTCAGTGTCCCGTATCGAACAGCTTTAGAAGATGCGTACGCTCATAATCGACGCAAGCGAGAATTCCAGGACGGGGTAACAACGTCTTGTCTAGTGCCCGCGCTCCAAAGCGTCCTTGATGCTACTCAGTGATTTTTGCAGCGAGGACGACGAGCGGTCGGTGGCCACTTTGCGTACGATCGAGCCTTTAAACCCGGTCAGGCCCTGCTGTTCGGATCCCATCGTTTTGATCAGGTAGAATCCCGTTGCTTTCGGGTCCGCGGTGTCGAGAACGCAAAACGTCAAATCGAGAGCTGTTTGAAAATAGTGGCTTGAGTAGAGCTGTTTCTCGGCGATCACATAGGCCGGATCAATCGCGGCGTTCCCGTGCATCGTCAGGACGTGTACCACACGCACCGTCGGCTTCAATCCAAATTTCACCTTGTCCCAGTAGAAACTGTTTTCGACGTTCGTCGGTTTTGTGGCGGGATAAGAGAGCAAATAGTTGTAGAACTCGGGCAAATATCTTGGCAGGGCCGTCGAATAGTTCAGCATGTACTTAAACTGCTCAGGGACTTCGGTCGGGTTTCGTTTGTCGTTGTAGATCCCCAACACCGCGTTGCCCTCGCGCTGATAATTTGTGATAAATTCGAGAATCTTCTTTCGGACAAGTTGGTTCAATTCTTCTTCCGCGTTTGGTTGGGACCAATCGACCATGTGGTGGACGTCGTCGATGGAGCTGGCCGGAAGCTGAATCTTGCAATCGCCGGACTTGCACTCTTTTAGTTCCTTGATGTCTTCGCTGTCCAGCGTCAGGTCTTTCAAATCAGATAGCTGCGGGGGATCGCTGAACTCACCGATGGCCAGGAAACCCGGCACGGTGCGCATGCGGTTGAAGTCGCGCGCGAACTGCAAATAACTTTCGGGAGTGGCGTTGATGTAGACGGCGCCAAACACAAAAATCTCGTCCGCCATTCTCGAATGCAGGTTCTTTGCGAATGCCTGGCCGCCGCGAATCGCCGAAATCTGGTCGTCCGAGAGCCCGATGTAATCCTTAAAATAGGTTTGCAGATTGGGATTCGTCTGAGCAAAGCAAACCGGAGTAACCACTAAAAGCATGGTTACAAGTGCCGCGAGTCGCATGTTTCCGTGCATCGCCCGCCTCCGCTCGAACGGTGAGAAGTTTCGGCTACGTAGTCACTCGTCGCTATCCTTCTCGCCGCGGGCGACGACCATTTTGTCGTAGGCTTCGCGGCGAGACAGTCCCCGTTCTTTTGCAGCCAGCTTCAGGGCTTCTTTCCGGTCCAGTTTGGCCTGGTGAATCAGCTCTTCCACGCGCTCGGCGAGGCTTTGCATGGAGTTGGCAGGAGTGCGCGCATCGGCGGGATCTTCCGCACCGATCAGGAGCGTGATTTCACCTTTGGCGGGACGCTCTTCAAGGGATGCGAAAAGCTCGGAGAGCTTGCCGCGACGAAACTCTTCGTGAAGCTTGGTGACTTCGCGCGCGATGCAGGCGGCGCGGTTGCCGAGAACTTCGCGAGCATCCGCTACACATTCCGCGATACGATGCGGCGCCTCGTAAAGAATGATGGTGCGATCCTCGATGCGAAGGCGTTCGAGAGCGCGGCGGCGTTCGCCGGTGCGAGCAGGCAGGAAGCCCACGAACAGAAATTCTTCGTTAGGCAAGCCGCTGGCAGCGAGCGACGCAAGAAGAGCGGACGGTCCCGGAATAGGGATGACGGGAACGTGATGGCGAAGGCAGAGGGTCACGAGGCGGTGTCCCGGATCGGAGACCAGGGGCATTCCCGCGTCGCTGACGAGCGCGATTTTTGCGCCCTGTTCGAGCGAGATCAGGAGCTCCGGGGCCCGCGTCAGTTCGTTATGCTCGTGGTAGCTGACAAGGGGTTTGCGAATTTCGTAGTGGTTGAGCAGCTTTTGTGTGTGGCGCGTATCTTCGCAAGCGATCTGATCGACTTCCTTGAGGATGCGCAGGGCGCGGAGAGTGATGTCTTCGAGATTGCCTATGGGGGTGCCGACCAAGTATAAGCAGCCCAGTGCGGTTTTCGTGTCGACGACTGCGGCTCCGCTCATCCTGAGAGTCTAACACGCGCTGCTGAGACGCTTACCGTGGCGACGGAAAAAGGCGCAGGGCTGGCGCCCGCGTTAGATGGGGAGTTTGTTGCGCATGCTATACTTTTTTGTTTGGAGCTAACGCGGAGGGAGTTGCTGTGCCACTGTACGAATACAAATGCCTGAAATGCGGGAAGCACACGGAGAAAATCGAGTCCGTGGCTGGTCCGCATCTGAAGAAGTGCCCGCACTGCGGCGGGAAAGTAGAGTCGGTGATCACGGCGCCGGCGATCAAGTTTAAGGGCTCGGGCTGGTATGTGACCGATTACGCGGGGAAATCCACCGACGGCGGAAGCAAAGAGAGCAAGCCGGCGGGGGAGAGCAAGGAGTCTGGCGCGAAAGAAGCTGGCAAGGATGCCGGCGCTAGCGCCGATGGCAAAGAGTCCGCCGATGCGAAGGACTCTTCGGCGAAAGAAACAAGTTCCAAGGAAAGTCCCTCGAAAGAAAAAAAGTCCGCCAAGAAAAAATGAGCTCGGCGAGGAGACGCATGGCCGATACAACGAGATCGACGAACGCGTTGCGCAAAGTTCGCAAGGCCGTTCTGCCTGCTGCGGGACTCGGCACGCGCTTCCTGCCTGCCACCAAAGCCCAACCCAAAGAAATGCTGACGGTCGTCGATAAGCCCCAGATTCAGTATGTGGTGGAAGAGTGCGTAGCGTCGGGAATCGAGCACATCATCATCGTGACGGGTAAGGGCAAGAACTCGATTGAGGATCACTTCGATCATGCGCCCACGCTTGAGCGGTTTCTCGAAGAAAAAGGAAAGCCGGAGCAAGCCGCGATGGTGCGGCGCATCAGCGACATGGTGCAGGTAAGCTACACGCGGCAAAAAGAGCCGCTTGGTTTGGGCCATGCTGTATTGGTGGCGAAAGATTTGGTGGGCGACGAGCCCTTCGCGGTGCTGCTCGGCGATGTGCTGATCCCGGGAGAGAATCCGGCCACAAAGCAACTCACCGAGGTGTACGCGGCGACGGGCGTTGGCGCCATTGCCGTGGAAGAGGTGCCGAAGGAGAAAACGCATCTTTACGGCATCGTGGATGGCGAGCCTGCTCCGCAGCCGCCGTTTGGTGCGCGATTGCTGAGAATTCGCGATCTGGTGGAAAAACCCAAGCCCGACAAAGCTCCCTCGAACCTGGCGATCACTGGGCGCTATGTTTTGCCGCCACAGATTTTCGATTGCCTGGAGCGCACCAAGCCCGGAGCGGGAAACGAAATTCAACTCACCGATGCGCTACGCATTCTGGCGCAGGAGCAGGGTCTGTGGGCGTACATCTATGAGGGCGTATCCTACGACGCGGGCGACAAACTCGGGTTCTTGAAAGCGACCGTAGAAATCGCTTTGCGAAACGGTGAATTGGGCGCCCCTTTTCGTGAGTACTTGAAGACTCTGAAGCTTTAATTTTGTGTGGCGAGTGCTTGACCGGTTCTAAAAATGACGCGCATTTTGGGAATTGAATCGTCGTGCGATGAGACGGCCGCCGCGGTCGTCGGGGACGGGCGCGAAATACTGTCCAACGTCGTGGCTTCGCAGATCGATATTCATCGAAAATATGGTGGCGTCGTGCCGGAACTGGCTTCGCGCGAACACTTGCGGCAGATTGTGCCGGTTGTGCGCGAGGCGCTGTCGCAGGCGAGAATGAATCTCGGCGAAGTGGATGCGATTGGCGTGACGCAAGGGCCGGGGCTAGTCGGTGCGCTGCTGGTGGGCATCACGTATGGGAAAACTTTAGCGGCGGCGCTGAGGAAACCGCTGGTGCCGGTAAATCATCTGGCGGGACATGTGCACGCGGTTTTTTTGGAAGCGCACAGAGTTGGGCGCGTGGCGAAATTGCCAGCGGTTTGCTTGATTGTTTCCGGGGGCCACACCGTTTTGTATGAAGTGAAAGAGGACTCTTCGAACGGGCACATCTTCAACGCGCTTTTGCACTACAGAAAAATTGGGCAGACGCGCGATGACGCGGCGGGCGAAGCCTACGACAAGGTCGCGAAGCTGCTCGGGCTCGGTTATCCGGGCGGACCGATTCTGGATCGCTTGGCCGCTGTTTCGAATGGCGCGCCCGCTCCCGCAAAATTCGGTCCCACGAAAACGCGAGGGAATCCTCTGGATTTTAGTTTCAGCGGACTGAAGACGGCAGTTTTGTATCACGTACGCGAGCATCCGGAATATTCCCCGGAGATTCGAACGCGCGAAGAAGCTTTGCAGCGCGGCGAGCGGACATTCGAGCAATTACTGCCACTGTGTTCGCCGCAGACGCTGGCGCTCGTGCGCGAATTTCAAAACGCGGTAGTACGCGATTTGGTGGACCGCACGATGATGGCGGCCCAAGAACTGGCAGTCGAGAGCGTGCTGGTTTCGGGTGGCGTAGCAGCGAACAGCCAGCTGCGCTCCACGTTTGAAGAGCGCGGGAAGCAGCAGGGCATTGAAGTGCTTTTCCCAAGCCGCGCGCTTTCCACTGACAACGCCGCGATGATCGCCGCGGCGGCGTATGAGAAGTTTCGGGCGGGTGTATTCGGTGACGTGTCGCTCAACGCGGACCCAAGTCTTGCGCTTGCCTGAACGCGTAACTATTGCGGCGACCCGGCATCGAAGTTAGCAACCTGCATCGGCAGGGCGTAAGATCCGACGACGAGGTGACCTCATGATTCATTATGGCGGCAAAGAACTGGCAAGTGCGTTTCGTACCGTGCGGAAAAACACGATTCAGGTGGCGGAAGACATTCCGGAGTCAAGCTACAGCTTCGTGGCAGCGGCCGACGTGCGCCCGGTGGGGCGGATGTTGACGCACGTCGCTATCTCCACTCGTTTTTGGGAAGACGTACACAAGAAGCGTCTGACTACGCTGGTTGGCCTCGATTTTATCGGGATGATGGAGCGCTTCAACGCCGAGGAAGCCAAGCCCAGATCGAAGGCCGAGATTCTGAACCTGCTGCGATCCGAGGGCGAGCAGTTTGCCGATTGGATGGAAACATTGACGCCGGAGATTTTGGCGGAAATGGCGATTGAGTCCGACGGGAAAACGGCCAAGTCGCGGTTCGAGCGGCTTCTAAGCACGAAGGAGCACGAAATGCACCATCGCGGGCAGTTGATGCTGATCGAGCGGCAACTCGGGATCGTGCCGCACCTGACTCGGCAATTTCA
>DASXMM010000617.1:0-8041 GCA_036495665.1 Candidatus Acidiferrum sp.
GCGATCATCCACCGCCGCTGGCGTCTGCTCTGCGCTTCGAGCAACCGCTTCTCCGCCTCGCCGGCGGCATTTTTCGCCGCGTTTACATGCGACGCCGACTGCCATTCCCGCAAAACCAGCAGCGCTGCCGCGCCAAACACAAGCACAAAGAAGAACAGCTCATTTTTCACGATGGGCCCGATAATGGCCATCTCCGTCTTGCTCGACGGTATCCACTGCGCCTCGCTCAGCTCATGCAAGCCAGTCAACGCAAGCTGAAACCCCACGAGAATCAAAATGCCGCTGGTGACAGCAAAAAAACGGTGCAACGGAACGCGCAATGTCCCTTTGAAAAAGAACAGGCCTACAGCCAGGGCCGCCGCAATGCCCAGACCCGTCCCAATCCAGGTTTGCAACCCTTCGCTCGACATTTCGACCGCGCGCAGAATAATCGCCAGCTCCGCTCCCTCGCGCAGAACCATCAGAAAAACAAAGAAAAAGATGCCCCAGCCCGCCGCCGAACCCGCGCGCCCCACGTAATTCTCTATCTTTTGCTCGATTTCTTTTTTTAGGTGGCGCGCAACGCGATTCATCCATAGGATCATCGTAATGACGAACGCTGCCGCGACGAGGTACATGACCCCCTCGAAGCCGTCTTCGCTGATCTGCCAGCGCTCCAGAGCAATTGCTACGGCCAGACTCAAGGTTGCGGCGGCGGCTACGCCATACCAAACAAAACGCGCGAGTTGTGAGCGCCCGGTACGAGAGAGATAAACGAGGATGATGCCGACAACGAGGGAGGCCTCGACGCCTTCACGAAGAGCTATGAGAAAAGCAGGAAGCAAGAAATCTCCAGTTGTAAACGACTTGCAACTACAGATAAAGTCTACGCTATTGTATGAATTTCCGTCAACCGGACCAATCTAGTCCGCTTTCTTGGATGCACACGCGTTAGAATAGATGGCCGTCTAATTCAATGCTCGACTATATCCACGTCCGCCAAGCCTTCGCCGTCCTGCTGGCGCTTCTTCTTTGCGCAGCCCCGGCTCCAGCCCAATCACCCGCCCAGGCTCCTCCCCAGTCTCATGCGCAAGCCAAGTCCTCGCCACCACAGACCGCACCCAACGAAGCGCAGTTCGAGATGTCGCCCCGGCCCAATCCCAAGCTCGCCAAAAAACTCTCGGAGTTGGGAGACAAGGATCTCGCCAACGGACATTTTGACGAAGCTCTCAACTATTACGAGCAAGCCGCGCGTTATGCGCCGCAGGACACCTTTCTTATCGAGCGCATAGCATCGATGCGTTCCAAGCTGGTCCGCGACCATGTGGACGCCGCGGAGCGCGATGCCCTTGCCGGCCACGCCGACGTGGCCACCGAGGAACTGGCCAAGGCGCTGCTCATCGATCCGACCAATACGATCGTCACCGAGCGGCTGGCTCAAATGAAGGCCATGAAGGACGAGCCAGAGCTTAAGCCCCAGAAGATCGAAGGCTTAACGGAACTCAAGCCGCTCGATCGAAAACAAGACCTCGACCTGCGCGGGGACACCAAAACGGTTTACGAGCAAGTCGGACAGCTTTTCGGAATAAAAGTTACTTTCGATCCCGACCTGACGGCGCGGCCCATCCGGCTGCATGCCGAAGGCGTCGATTTCGCCACGGCGCTGAAAGTCCTCAGCGCGCAGACGGCTACGTTTTCCCGCGCACTCACACCCACGCTCTTGTTTGTCGCCCAGGATTCGGCGGAAAAGCGCCACCAATTTGGAGTGCAGGCCGAACAATCGTTTCCATTGCCGGCGGCGGTGGGAACCGAACAGATGACCGATCTTGTGCGTGTGCTGCGCGATATGACGGGATCCACGCGCGTCAATCTTGATAGCCAGAGCCACGCTATCACCATCCGCGACACTCCGGAGCGATTGGCACTGGCGGGAGAAATCATCCATCAAGCGGAAAAGGCGCCCGGCGAAGTGCTGCTGGAAATAGAGATTCTCGAAGTCGATCGCAACAAGGCGCGCGACTTGGGCCTTCTGCCGCCTTCCTCGGCCGAGCTAGTTACCCTCACACCGAACTTTGTTACCCTACTCCAGCAGGCGGAGGGCATCACCGGGGTGATATCGCTGCTCGCGAGCATCTTCGGAAACTCGTCGACCCCCACCCTCTCCGGCACCTCTCTCAACCTGAGCTCTCTTCTCCCTCCGCTGACCATCGTTGGCGGCGGCAAGTCGACGTTTCTCCTGACTCTGCCGGCGGTGGCGGCGCAGTTTTCCGACGCACTGACGCTCGTGCGCAGCGGGAACCAGGTTTTATTGCGCGCGCAAAACGGTAAACCTGCTTCTTTCTTTGTGGGCGACCGCTTCCCCATCACCCTTTCGCTGCTGTCCGCAAGCCTTGGCGCGTCAACGCCCGCAACTTCGGTTGGCGGAGTTAGCAACAGCATTCTACCCAGCGTGTCTTACAATGTCGGCAACGGCCCGGTAGCGCTGGTGTCCGGCGACTTCCGCAACGTGGGTGTGCAGGACCTCGCCGTCGTCAACGAACTCGACAACAGCCTCTCGATTCTGCAAAACCAAGGCACCGGGACTTTTCTTGCGGCGACCGGCTCCCCGATTTCGCTGGGCGCTCCGCGAGCTAACGCGCCGGCCATCGCCCCGTCGATTGCATCCGCAGCGCTCACCACGGGCGGCTTTCACGACTTGCTGGTCACCGATCCCCTTGCCAATACCGTGCAAGTGCTACTCAGCAATGGGGACGGCACCTTTCGACAAGCCCCGGGCTCGCCCATCGCCGTAGGTCAACAACCCAGTTCCATCGTCACTGGTGATTTCAATAACGATGGAATCCAGGATTTTGCGGTCACGAACTTCACGGACAACACGTTTTCTGTCTTTCTCGGTGACGGCGCTGGAACTTTCAGGCAATCCACCGGCTCACCGTTCGCGATACCGAGCGGCGCCGCGGGGCCCATCGCGATGGTGGCGACCGACTTCAACTCGGGCGGAGAGGCAGACCTGGCGATCGTCAATCAGACGACCAACAACGTCTCGATTCTCCTGGGGAATGGCGCCGGGACGTTCATGCAAGCCGTGGGCTCGCCACTTGCCGTTGGCAGATTCCCGGTAGCGATCGCAACCGCGGATTTGAATGGCGACTCTCACCCGGACCTAGTGGTCTTGAACCAAGGGGACAGTAGCGCGAGCGTGTTACTTGGCAACGGCGACGGTACTTTCACCGCTGCGGCAAACTCGCCGCTCGCCACAGGTCAGTCGCCGACAGCACTTATCGTCACCGACCTTAACGGGGACGGAGTCCCCGACATTGCCGTCACCGACCCGCAGGCCGACAACGTTTCCGTCTTCCTAGGCCTGGGCCAGGGATTATTCGCGCAGCCGTTTGAGCTCCCGGTTGGCACAAATCCCACGGCAATCGTGGCGGCCAGCCTCAGCGGCGCTTCCCTGGCGGATGTAGCCATCACGAACGATCCGACCGGCGCAATCGGTTCGGTTACGGTGGTTTTGAGCCCCGCGAGCCTGTTTTCCAACGTAAGCGGATCATCAGGGATCGCGCAGCAACCCTATCCCGGCGCGGAGTACGAAGATATCGGCGTGAAGATTAAAGCTACGCCCACGATACATCCAAACGATGAAGTAACGCTGCAGTTGGAATTTGAAATTCGCGCGCTCGCGGGCTCGAGCATCAACGGGATACCCATTATTACCAACCGCACTATCTCGCAGACCGTCCGCATCAAGGAAGACCAACCGACCGTCATCGCCGGGCTGCTCGATAATGAAGAAACCAGGACGCTCACCGGCTTGCCAGGCTTTGCGAATCTCCCCGCGCCCGCCGGATATTTGTTCGGACAAAGAAACACGACCGCGCAGGACACCGAGATGGTGATTATGATTACGCCGCACAAATTGCGGCTCACCGACCGCATTTCCCGCTCGATCTACGTTGGACGCGACACGAGCGCGGGCCGGGGCGCTCCTGCCGGTATAGCCGCACCTCCGCGGCGCGAGCCTCAGTGATGAAAGTCCGCAGCGAAGAGACCTCGCACCATAAACTCTTTAAGCTAGCGGTTCGAAGACGACGATGGGCTGATACGTGCGCGGCACTAGCGCTTCTGCAATCGCCACGAGCTTGTCTTGTTGGCTGAAAACGCGCAGACGCGGGGGCTTCATTTCTCCCGAATCGAGCTGCAAAGTGGCGCCGGGAGGCAGTTCCACGCGGCCGGGTTGAATTTGGGAGACTGTCACGTTGAATTTCGTCCCGTGACGCACGCGCTTTTCAATGATCGGCAGGACGTTCACTCGCGGAAAATTCGGGAGCAGATTTTCCAGGCGGATCAGGCAATCGGCGAATTTGCCAGCGCGCGATGCTTCGGCCAATTCTTCAAGCTTGATGGCTTGTTCGATCGAAAATTCGCCGACGGCTGTGCGCGTAATTTCGGAAAGGTGCGCGCCGCAGCCGAGTTTTTGGCCCATCTCGTGCGCCAGCGAGCGGATGTAGGTACCCGAAGAGCATTCGATGACGAACCGCGCGACGTTGCCTTCGATGCCCGTCAGCTTGTATTCAAATAGTTCGACTTCAACCGCTTTCAGCTCGACGGGTTGCTTTTTGCGCGCCAGTTCGTACGCGGGGCGGCCTTTCACTTTTTTTGCGGAGAAGGCCGGTGGCACTTGCTCGAAGCGGCCGACACGTTCCGCCGCGAACTTTTCGAGAACGGCAGCGTCCAACACTGGCGGATTGTCTGGCCCCTGCGCTTCGCCGTCGGAATCGTATGTGTCCGTTGCAAAGCCGAAGCGGAAACCCGCGGAATAGCGCTTCCTGCGGCCGTTGTAAAACTGCACGAGCCTTGTGGCGCGGCCGAGCAATAGGACCAGAACGCCGGTAGCGAGCGGGTCGAGCGTGCCGAGATGGCCGATCTGCCGGAAGCCCGCGAGATGGCGCACCGCGTCGACGACGTCGTGGGAAGTTTTCCCGCGCGGCTTGTCGATGACGAGCGCGCCGTCAAACAGCGCAGGTTGAGGCTGGCGTGGCATTCGATGAGTGGTCAGTGAAACACTTTCTGTTGGAAAAGCAACGGCGCTGCTATGCGGCTGGCCTGTCTTTCTTCCTAGGACGCAGCCGGCTTGTCTTTCTTCATCTCTTTCAAAAGCTGGTCGATTCGCTCGCTGTATTCCTGAGAGTGATCCAAGGCGAAATGAAGCTCAGGTAAGCGGCGAAGCTGCAGCCGCTCAATCAGTTCGCGACGGATAAAACCGGAAGCGTGATCGAGCGCTTTGATCGCGTCGGCTTGTTCTTTGCTCGAGCCCTGCATGTTGATGAAGACGCGAGCGTGCTTCATATCGGGTTGTACGCGCACTTCGCTGACGACGACCATGCCTTCGAGGCGCGGATCTTTCAGTTCGCCCGCAAGCATGGCATTGATTTCGTGAGCGATTTCCTCACCCACACGTTCGTGACGGTGATTGGCTGGCATTTCCGTCCCCGCAGCACTTTCTAGATAATTTCAAACGCCTGGTTGATCAGGATCGATCCAAGAATGTCGTCCGCTTCATCCAGGACTTTTTGCAGCACTTCTTTTACGTGCTTCTCTTCATTCGACAGCGTTACCACGCCGACTACCGAACGCTGCCACGCCTCATGATGGTCCAACTCCGCCACCGCAACGTTGAACTGCCTCCGCAGCTTGTCCTTCAAGCTGCGCAACACCTGCCGCTTGTCCTTCAACGATTGCGCGTCTGGGATGTGCAGCTCAAGGGTAAGCAGACCGACCGGCATGAGCGCTCCGGGGGACTATCTTTCAGCTACCTGCGGCCGGCGCTGCCGACGGTTTGACTGGCCGCTTCCGCCGCGCTCAGCTTCGTAACGCTGAAGCATTCCAGAATGTCGCCGACTTTTACGTCGTTGAAATTCGCAATGCCCGCACCGCATTCAAAGCCGGTGCGAACTTCGCTGGCGTCATCCTTGAAGCGCTTGAGCGAGCTGAGCTTCGACGTGTAAATCACCGCGCCGTCGCGTACGACGCGAATCTGCGCGTCGCGCTTGAGCACGCCTTCCACGACGTAGCACCCGGCAACGGTGCCCGAACCCTTTACGCGGAACGTGTTGCGCACTTCCGCGCGACCCAGATGCGTTTCCTGGATGACCGGCTCGAGCAGGCCTTCCATGGCCTTCTTAATTTCGTCGGACACTTCGTAAATGATGGTGTGCGAGCGGATGTCAACGTGTTCCTGCTGCGCCAGCTCCATGGCTTTGCGGTCGGGACGGATGCCGAAGGCGATGACGATTGCGCCGGATGCGGATGCGAGCAAAACGTCGTTTTCGGTGACCGCGCCAACACCGGAACCGATAATCTTCAGCTTCACCTGATCGGTCGAGAGCTTCGGTAACATTTCGCTGAGCACTTCGACGGAGCCTTGCACGTCGGCCTTGATGACGATGCCTAGTTCCTTGACGTCGCCGGCCTTGAGCTGCTCGTGCAACTGGTCGAGTGTGATACGCGCACCGCTCGAACGCGCCATTTGCGCGTCGCGCTGTTTGCCCTGGCGATATTCAACGATGTGGCGAGCTTTGGCTTCTTCGGTGACCTGGAAGTGGTCGCCGGCTTCGGGTACGCCTTGCAAGCCCAGAACTTCGACTGGGGTCGATGGCGGCGCATCCTTGATGGTGCGCCCGCGATCGTCAAACATGGCGCGCACTTTGCCGAACACCGAACCGCAGATGAAGAAGTCGCCGGAGTTCAGCGTGCCATTCTGGACAAGAACCGTGGCAACAGGGCCGCGGCCTTTGTCTACGCGAGACTCGAGTACGGTTCCGCTAGCGGGTGCGTCTGGATTTGCTTTCAGTTCGCGCAAATCAGCGACGAGCAAAATCGTTTCGAGCAGTTTATCAATGCCCTTTTTCTGTTTCGCGGAAACTTCGACAAACTCGGTATCACCACCCCATTCCGCGGGGACAAGGTTCACGTCGGAAAGTTGGCGCTTGACGCGTTCTACTTGCGCTTCCGGCTTATCGATCTTGTTGATGGCCACGATGATCGGTACTTTGGCGGCCTTGGCGTGATCGATGGCTTCTTTCGTTTGTGGCATGACGCCGTCATCGGCAGCTACGACCAACACCACGATGTCCGTAACTTTGGCGCCTCGCGAGCGCATACGCGTAAAGGCTTCGTGGCCCGGCGTGTCGACAAAAACCACGCTGCGGTCGTTCACGAGCACTTTGTAGGCGCCAATGTGCTGCGTGATGCCGCCTGCTTCGCCGGCGGCAACGTCGGCTTCGCGGATGGCATCGAGCAAGCTGGTTTTGCCGTGGTCGACGTGGCCCATGACGGTAACGACCGGAGGACGCGGCTTCAGGCTTTCCTTGGTCTCTTCCTTGGCAACTTCCAGGACCATTTCTTCTTCGAGCGAGACGACGTTTACAACACCGCTGAACGCTTCGGCGAGAGTCGTGGCCGTAGGCACATCGAGCGCCTGGTTGATGCTGGCGAAAACGCCACGATCGAGCAGCGTCTTCAAAAGATCTTTCGCGCGCACGTCGAGCTTTTCCGCGAGTTCGCGAATCGTGATGCCTTCGGTAATCGTGACGTCGCGCGGCGGACGCGGTTCCGGAGGCGCAATGACGGCTGCGGCAGAGCGGCGATCGCCTGCGCCTGGACGCTGGCGCGTTGGATGAAGCTTGCGCTCACCCTCCTGCTCGCGCTTGTCCATGACTGGACGCTGACGCTGCGTCGGTTTACGCGTGTAGAGCGGCTTGCCCGGTTCCGCCTTCGGCGGAGCTTTGTCGGGTGGTAGCGCCGGCAACATCCCGGGACGCCCCGGCATGCGTGGGCCCGGACGTGTACCGGTGGGCGTCGCGCCGCGGCGTTGCTCAAAAGGTCGATTGGCTGGCGAACTTCCCGTTCCGCCGGGGCCACCAGGCCGTGGCGAGTACGGTCTGCCTTGGCCGCCGCCCTGCTGCGGGCGCATTGGCTGACCGGGACGCGGTCCACCGCCGGAGCGTTGACCGCTTCCTGGCGTCGTTCCGGGGACGGGTCCGCGATTGCCTGTCGGCAG